>NZ_JAGEMG010000010.1:0-155491 GCF_040148835.1 Allomuricauda sp. NFXS6
TGGGATATGTGTCCCCTAAACAATATCTGGAACTCAATTCCTTGTGCGGTACCGCACAAGGAATTGAAAACGATAACTTTGATGAAGTTTTAGAAAAATAAGCAGTTCTATCTAAGGGAAGTCTACAGTAAGAAGACGTATTGAATATGTAGTGGGAACAAATCCAAACGGTAGGTTGGAAGTTAAAAAACTTGGAACAAAAGAAGAAACCCGCAATGGATGGGAGTACGAACTGACCTTGAATTTTGAGATGTTGAATGAGCGACATTTGGTTAAGGTCACCAAGGATAGGACAGGATTATTCCTAAACAGACCTGAATTTGTAATTGGCACCTCTACAGGAACGAAACTTAAAAAGTGGCTAGAAAGTGGCTTAAAATTGAATAAAACTCAGATACAACCTATCAAAAAAACAGAATAACTGGTCAAAATACATTGAGTCCAGAAGGTTTTGTATTAAAATAATATAGCGGTTATGGACAAAAAGATAATTGTGGACTTACTAAAATACTCCACGCCCTACAGTATTTTGATAGTGGATTACAACGGAAGGTTAAAAGAGTTGTTTTGTCCATTTCACGTAAAAGCTAAATATTCAATTAGCACAATTAATAGTGGGCAGACATACCAAGTAAAACAAGTTTTACTTTCAGAGACGCTATCTATTATATTTAGGATTGATGATGTGAAGTATTATTACTACCATTTTGAAATTCTCATATAGAGGTTCTATGCTGTATTTTGACATCTATACGATGTGTGTTTGAGACGGTTTCTCCCTCTTAAATCCAAGAAACCCCTGAAAAGGTGTACACAGGATATACGGCTTTATATTTTAATGTTTGCATAAAGTCGTATATTTGTAATGACTTTAGAGTCAATTGACAACTACAAGACAAAAAAGACAACAGTCTACTACAACTTCTTTAACAACTACAGACAACACTTCACAACTTTTATCACAAGAAACTATTTAAATTATTAATGTATTCACGCTCAAAACTATTTGTTATGTAAATGGAATGAAACACAATTTAGGAATTACCCTTGGAAAAATTCAGTTTGATTTAATAGACCTAAAAATGATGACTATTCAATAGGGTGATGAGATGACGACCTAAAAGGTCAGATTATATTTCAAATGAAAAATACAAAAATGTATTTATCGGAAAAGTATGATTTCCGATTCAATGAGGTGCTTAATAGAGTAGAGTACCGCACTAAGGATGAAAAAAGCCAGAATTTTTTTAAGATACTCAATGATTATCAACTAAATTCAATCTACGTTGAGCTTCAAGAAAGTTATATAAATATTTCCAAGGGAAATCTTAGAAGTCTATTGGAGTCAAGATTTTCGGAAAGGTATGATCCAATATTTAATTATTTCATTCAGCTCCCAGAATGGGATAAAGAGAGAGATTATATACTTGAACTTTCTAATACAGTAAAAGTGTCAAATCAAGAGGAATTCAATTGGGCATTTAAAAAATGGATTGTGGCTGTTGTGGCCTCAGCAACTCAAAGAGATGTTAGCAACCATACAGTTCTGATTTTAACAGGAAAACAAGGTTTAGGTAAAAGTACTTGGTTTCAACAAATGATTCCGAAATCACTTAAGAATTACTTTTTTTCAGGGAACATTGATCCCAGAGATAAAGATTCAGTCCTTCAATTATCGGAAAATCTGATTATTAATATGGACGAATTAGCAAGTTTTGATAGGAAGAAAATAGAACAGTTCAAAGAACTAATTACCAGACCCTCGTCAAGGGTGAGGAGAGCATACGCTCAGTTTTCGGAAAATTATCCTAGGCGTGCTTCATTTGTTGGATCTTCCAATGAGAGAAATATACTCACTGATGTATCTGGGAATAGACGTTTTCTTGTCTTTGAAGCTTTAAAAATCGATTGTGGTAAACTAATCAACATAGATGCTGTTTACTCTCAAGCATTTAATTTGTCAAGGTTTGGATTTCAATATTGGTTCGATGAAAACGATATTAATCGTGTTGAGGCAAACAACGAATTCTTCTATCAACCCTCAAAGGAAGAAGAGCTTATTAAGAAATACTTCAGACCAGGGCCGGAAAAAGGTGAAAAGCCGGAATTGATGAATGCTACGGAGGTAATCGAATACATTAATTTACATTCTAAGGGCAAGAAGCACTATGACTTAAACAATGTTGTGTTAGGTAAAGTATTATCTAAAATGGGATTCAAACAAAAGAAAACTAATGGGCTTTTGAAATATGAAATGTCAATAAAGCCGATAGTGGATTAATGTAAAAAAGGGAGGGTATCTTAAGTAGATAGCATAACAATTATGTTGAAATGTTTTTTAGAATTACAAGTTACCCACCCTCATTAAAGGTATATAATGGAAATAAGTGGAATTATTTATAGAGCCGTTAATAGGATAAATGGAAAGGTCTATGTTGGGGCGACTAAAATGACATTGGAACAACGTAAATCAGATCATTTGACCAAGGCTAAGTATGATATTGGATCAACTTTTCATCGAGCAATTAACAAATATAGCCCAGACGCATTCGAGTGGGAAGAGATAGCATGGGCTAAAAATGTAAATGAACTGGCGGTAAAGGAGAGGTTTTATATCAGAAAAAATGACTCCTTCCTTAACGGGTACAATAATGATAGAGGGGGAGGATTTAAAAAGGAAGTTTACTGTTATTGGAGAGATGGTGAACTCATTGGAATATACCCAAGTCTGGCAAGGGCTGCATTTGTGGTTTTAGGAAAGAAGAAGGGTGTGTCAAATGCCTGCATAGGCAATAATTTAACCTATAAAGGTTTTTTTTGGAGTTATGAAAACCACTGGGTCTATCCCGTTACCAAAAATGAAAAGGAAAAAACAGTTGTAAAGCTCTCTATGAATAGAGAGTTACTCAACGTTTATCCTTCCGTAAGTCAAGCAGCAAAAGACAACAAACTTGGAAAGTCTAGTATAGCTAGAGTTTGTAGAAATGAACGCCAGCAAGCAGGAGGGTACATTTGGAGGTATAAATAACTAAAGGTTAAAATTAATAATAGGGCAGCAGCAATGTTGCCCTATTTTAATTAAATCGTGTAGTCTTTTTACTAACAAGGATTTAGTAATTTTATGAACAAATAGAATTTGATGACCGCATCCCAAATTGAAAAGAATGTTCAAACGGTTGTAAGCAACTTTAATAAAGAATCATTCGTCTATGACCTTTTAACTGCCTACGGCATTTCTAAAACATCTATAACACGTTTAAAAAAGGGAGATTTTAATTTATCTAAAGTTGAGGGGGAAGTGCTTTATAAAAGTAAAATGCTTTTTAAAGAAGTAGAATCTGGCACTTTACTAAATACCATTGATGAACTCACAAAAGATGTAGATTCACTAAAGCACAATCCACGCTTTGTAATAGTAACGGATTACAAAACATTCTTAGCAAAAGATATAAGAACAGGTTTAGCATTAGACACGCCTATTCTTGAAATACATAAACACTTTAGTTTCTTTTTGCCATGGGCTGGTCAGGAGAAATACGCCCAAAAAAATGAGAATTATGCCGATAGAAAAGCGTCATATAAAATGGCGAAGCTCTATGATATATTAGTGACTGAAAATCCCAACATCTACGATGATGGCGGTCACAACTTAAATATCTTTCTATCTCGCTTACTCTTTTGTTTTTTTGCAGAAGACACTGATATATTTCCCATTGAGGGTATGTTTACGGATACCTTGGCGCAACACACCAAAGAAGATGGTAGTGATGTAAATACATTTTTAGATAGGCTCTTTAAGGTTCTCAATACCAAAGACAACGATAAAGAAGCATCCCACTTTAGAGAGTTTCCTTTTGTAAATGGTGGCTTGTTTAGAGATACCATTGTATCTCCACAGTTTACCAAAGAAGCGCGTAAAATTATTTTAGAATGTGGCGATTTGGATTGGAGTGAAATCAATCCAGATATTTTTGGTTCTATGATACAGGCAGTAGTAAATCCTGCGTATCGAAGCGGTTTAGGTATGCATTATACCTCTGTACCAAATATTATGAAAGTGATTGAGCCGTTGTTTTTAAATGAGTTGTACGATGAATTTGAAAAAAGAAAATCCAGTGAAAAGCTTTTAAGAACATTGATTTTTCGACTTGGCAAAATAAAAATCTTTGACCCTGCTTGTGGAAGCGGCAACTTTTTAATTATAGCCTACAAAGAATTAAGAAAACTAGAAATAAAGATTTGGAAACAAATAGATATTTTAAAAAAGCAACAAGCTGTTTACCAAACAGAGACTGTTTACACTGAAATTAAACTATCTCAGTTTTATGGTATAGAATTAGACGACTTTGCTCACGAAATGGCAATACTTTCATTATGGCTGGCAGAACACCAAATGAACAAAGTATTTGTGGATGAGTTGTTTGATTTTGGTAAAGCCAAACCTATTCTACCATTAAAAGAAGCTGGCCATATTAAGCAAGGAAATGCGACTCGTTTAAATTGGGGGGATATCTGTCCCAAAAATGAAGGTGATGAAATCTATATAGTGGGAAATCCACCTTTTGATGGTTCAAGGAAACAAAGCAAAGAGCAAAAAGAGGATTTGAAATTTAATTTACTTAAGGATTATAAAAATCTGGATTACGTTGCTGCATGGTTTTATAAGGGCGCTAAATATATTTCGGATTTTAATTCAAAAATGGCATTGGTGTCTACAAATTCAATTTGTCAAGGTGATCAAGTTGCTAGAATTTGGCCGAGAATTTTAGATGATAAAATTGAAATAGATTTTGCCCATCATTCTTTTAAGTGGAAAAATAATGCTAAAGGCAATGCTGGTGTAACTGTGATAATTGTCGGCTTGAGAAATGTTTCTAATAAGCCCAAATACATATACATAGATAATTTCAAGAAAGACGTGAATAACATCAACGCCTATTTATTAGATAGTAAGGATATTTATATAAAAGGTATTGGGCATTCAATTTCTGGTTTACCAAAGATAAATTTTGGGAATATGCCTGCCGATGGAGGTAAATTTATTTTTACTGAAGAGGAGAAAAATATATTTCTAGTAAAAGAGCCAAAAAGTGAAAAATGGTTTAAGGAGTTAATATCATCAAGAGAATATATAAATGGGACAAAACGATATTGCCTGTGGCTAGAAGACATTCAAAATGACGAAATAAATGAGCTAACAGAAGTAAAGAAAATTATTGAAGAGGTTCGGAAAATACGGCTAAACTCGTCAAGGCCTCAATTAGCTGATATTCCACATTTATTTGCACAAATTACTCAACCTTCAAGCGGAGAATGCGTAGTTATCCCAAGAATATCATCTGAAAAACGAAACTATTTGCCAAATGGTTTTATTGAATCAAATAAATCTAAAGTCACAGACTCTCTTTATACTATTGCTACTGAGCAACCGTATATTTTTGGTATAGTATCATCAAGGCTTCATACAGTTTGGGTTAAGGCTACTGGAGGTAAAATGGAGGAAAGATATAGATATGCCAAAAACTTGTGTTATAATACTTTTCCATTCCCAGAAATCAATCAAAAACAAAAAGAGCAAATTAATTTACACGTTTTTGAAGTTTTAGAAGAAAGAGAAAAATATTCAGGTAAAACACTAGCACAACTTTATGACCCAGATAAAATGCCAAAAAGTTTAAAAGAAGCACATCATCAATTAGATTTAGCCATAGAGCGATGTTATCGCTTAAAACCATTTGAGAGTGATACTGAGCGTCTAGAATATCTGTTCAAAGAATATGAAAAAATGATTAATAAAAATACTTTGTTGGAAAAACACAAAAGAACCAGAAAAAAGAAGGCCTAATTTATGGCAGACTTTGATAACAAAATAGAACAATTTTTAGCCCAACCTAAAATTGCTAAAGCGCAGTTTGATGCATTTAAAGCTTCGATAATTCAGCAAGGTCAGGAGAAGGACAAAGAATATTTGAAGAGAATTTTTGATTCTGTAGAAAGGAAGTTTAAAAATGGATATTTAAAAGGTCCAACAACTTTAAAAAAAGCACTGAAAAACAAAGACAGCCAAAGTAAATCTAAAGGAAATAGGTTACTAGCTAAAAGTAAGGCAAAAAGTGGTGCGGACGCTTCTTCAAAATCGAAGAGAAAAAAAATTAAGGAACCAAATATTAAGCCTAGAAAATCACCAAAGTACTCGGATGAATACTATAGATTGAAAAAACTGAAACAAATATTTTTTGGAAATAACTTGACTATTGCAGATATAGCAGATTATTACCATTATAATCAAAATTGGTTTTTAAGCGATTTAAAACCTGCGTTTAAGAACATTAGGTTATCGGACAGTATAAAAGAAAGTCATTTAATATATATTGCAAATAACCTAAAGAATCAACTGGAGGCAAACAAAAAAGATAAAGAAACCATTATTACTAAAACTGCCAAAACCAAACCCAACTATTATAAAACTTATAGAGGATAAAATGCCTGATTTAGTACACGTAAAATATCAACAAACAGGGAAAAGCAAAAAGACTAATGAGCTTGGCATGAGAGAAATGCAACAAAAAGCTTATGAGGCTAGAACAGCTCAATATTTACTGATTAAAGCACCACCAGCCTCTGGTAAATCTAGGGCTCTAATGTTCATTGGATTGGATAAATTAAAAAATCAAGGGATTAAGAAAGTGATTGTTGCCGTACCTGAAAGGTCTATTGGGAGTTCTTTTGCCAGAACGGAACTGAAGAAGTTCGGTTTTTTTGAAGATTGGACACCTAATCCTAAATACAATCTATGCACTCCTGGAGGGGAACAAAGTAAGGTAAAGGCCTTTTTAGAGTTTTTGGATACGGATGAACAAACCTTAATTTGCACCCATGCAACGCTCCGTTTTGCATTTGAAGCAATTGATGAAAAACAACTAAATGATTGCTTGTTGGCCATAGATGAGTTTCATCATGTATCTGTAGATGGCGATAATAAGCTCGGACTTGTTTTAAGCAGTATTATGGATAAGTCCAACGCACATGTAGTGGCAATGACTGGTTCATTTTTTAGAGGGGATAGCGTGCCTATTTTATTGCCAGAAGATGAAGCCAAATTCATTAAGGTAAAGTATGATTATTACCAACAGTTAAATGGATACGATTATTTAAAATCTTTAGGTATTGGTTACCACTTTTACCAAGGAAGGTACACATCAGCTATTCATGAAATATTGGATGAAAACAAAAAGACCATAGTCCATATACCAAGTGTCAATTCAGGTGAGTCTGAAAAGGACAAGTACGAGGAAGTTAACAGAATAGTTGATGGTTTAGGTGAACTAGACTATCAAGACCCTGATACAGGCGTTCTTTATGTAAAAAGTAAAGCGACTGGGAAAATCTTAAAGATTGCGGATTTAGTCCACGACAACCAAAAGGATAGAGACAAAATACAAGAGTATTTACGTAATGTGAAAAGTGTAGATGATATTGATATTATCATCGCACTTGGTATGGCTAAAGAAGGTTTTGACTGGCCATATTGTGAACATGCATTAACAGTAGGTTATAGAGGGTCGTTGACTGAGATTATTCAGATCATAGGTAGAGCAACTAGAGATAGCGAAAATAAAACACACGCACAATTTACCAACTTAATAGCGCAACCAGATGCCGAAGATGATTTAGTAAAGTTATCTGTAAATAATATGCTAAAGGCTATTACTGCTTCTCTATTAATGGAGCAAGTATTAGCACCTAACTTTAAGTTCAAACCAAAATTTCCCGAAGAAGAGGATATTGATGGAGGTGAAGATGATGATAACACGATAAAGATTAGAGGTTTTAAACTTCCAAGTTCACAAAGAGCAAAAGATATTATTGAAAGTGATATTAATGACCTAAAGGCAAAAATTATGCAAGATGACCAAATGCTTAAAGCAATGCCTGGTAATGTGGACCCTGAGGTCATCAATAAAGTACTTATTCCAAAAATCATAAAAGAGACATACCCTGATTTATCCGATGAAGATGTAGAGGCTGTGCGACAACACGTAGTGGTTGACACTGTTATCAAGGATGGAACGATAGAGGAACAAGGAGATAAGCGCTTTATACGAATGGCGGATAGTTTTGTAAACATTGATGACATCAATATTGATTTAATTGACACTATAAATCCATTTCAAAAGGCATTCGAAATATTATCCAAGTCTGTAACTGCATCCGTATTTAAAGCTATTCAAGAGACTATTGATGCCACAAGAATCGAAATGACAGAAGAAGAGGCAATTATTTTGTGGCCTAAAATAAAGAGTTGGATTGCTAAAACAGGAGAACAACCTAGCATACAATCCTTCGACCCTCAGGAAAGACGCTTGGCGGAAGCAATCATTTTTTTAAAAGAACAAAAGCGCAAAGCCAAAGCAAATGAGTAAAAAGAAAACATTAGAGGATATTTTTAATGATGATGAGTTTGGGATTTTGGATTCTAAACCCAAAGACTCTAAGGTTAAATCAGAAAATGAGCGACTCATTGAATCTTTCCAAGAAATCAATAGATTTTATGAAAAGAATAACAGGGAGCCTGAAGCTGCCAATGTTACCGAATTCAAGTTACTGTCTAGGTTAAAAGCATTAAGAACCGATTCCAAGAAAATAGAAATTTTAAAGCCCTTTGACTCTCACCACCTTCTAATCACTAAGGAAGAAGTGAAATCAGTATCAGATATATTAAATGATGATGATTTAGGGATTTTAGATACTGAAGATACCTTGTCAATTTTTAAACTGAAGAATGTACCCAATTCCTCTACGAGGGCTGAATCTGATTTCGTAGCAAAAAGGAAACCAATTAAAGATAAAGAGTTTTTACCTTATGAATCAATGTTCAAAGAGATTCACCAGAAGCTTCGAGAAAGAAAAATCTCATTAAAAAGATTTAGAAACCCAGATAAAAATCTAAAAAAAGGAAATTACTATGTTTTGGATGGCTTACTGTTATACCTTGAAGAAACAGATTTAGAAATAGACAGTGTTAACCTGCCATCTGGTGATAGGGTTAGAAAGGATGGCCGTACTCGAATAATTTTCGAGAACGGGACCATGAGTAATATGCTGTTCAGGTCTTTAGGAAAACAATTATTGGATAATGGCCACATTGTAACTAAAACAGAAGCCGAAACCGGAAAAGAATTGCTTGATCGTGCAAATGCTGTAAATGAAGATGATTTAGAAACAGGGTGGATTTATATCCTGAAATCTAAATCTACACAAAAGGAAATTCTTTCAATTGATGATTTATACAAAATAGGTTACTCTACTGTTCCCGTTCAACAGCGTATAAAAAATGCATCCAAAGAGCCTACTTATTTAATGGCAGATGTTCAAATAGTCGAAGCTTATAAAACTTACAATTTAAATTCACAGAAATTTGAACTATTGATTCACCGCTTCTTTTCTGAAGTATGTTTGAATATTGATATTGTAGATGATAAAGGCAGAAGAATCTCTCCTAGAGAATGGTTTGTAGTTCCTTTATCAATAATTAAAAAGGTTGTACAATTGATTTTATCTGGAGATATTGTCAATTTTAAATATGATCCCAACAACCAATCTTTAGTTCCACTATTGAAAAAGTAATAAAGAAGGATTGTGTTACAGCCTTTGTTTTTCTAATAATCAACTTTCATTTGCTGGTACCACCCACACAAATATCTTTTAACTTCTTTATGGTCATTTCACTGTCTCTGTGAAGCATTCGATGACAATTACTACACACAAGAGCAATATCACTTTTTCGAGTTACCTGAGCACCTTCCCTTTCGCTCAATGGATAAATGTGGTGGGCTTCAATGAATCCTAGTCCAAGTTCACCGTATTGAGCCAAAAAAGAAAAATTGCAAACTACACAGTTGAGCATTTTATTTTCTTTTAATGCTTGTGCTTTAATTTTTTTGATAAGGCTAGCATTTCTCTCATACCTCATATGTGTAGCTAGTTTTGAACCACCTTCAATAATCGTAGGTTCTTCAAATTCGACAGGGGATATGTCGGTTTTTTCTTTTCCAAATTTTCCCAAAATCCTATCTAGAACAAATAAATGGAAATCTTGAGTTAACCAAACCCAGTCAACTGGTCCTAAATGATCTTTTTTTGAAACAGTTAAAGCATTCTTATTGGTACCCAAGGCATTCCAAAACTCCAGATACAATTCTTCAAGTGGGAATTGTTTTAAAAGTGCATGTGATTGTTCACAAAATGATTGGCATTTGGTAATGTAGTCAAGCCCATTTTTGGGGAAAACATCTATTCTTGGATTGTAAAGATATCGGACTACTTCATTAATATTTCTCATAGGAATGGGATAATACTTTTCAGGAAACAGTGTGGAAACCCATACAGAAATACCTCCTGTAAAGCTCATAGTCCTTTTACTCCAATCAATTTTATTAAGGGGTTTGATTTTAGCCTTTTTTAATAGTGTAACATCTGATAAGGAGAGAAAAACGCCAGCTTTTTCACGCCCACTCTTTAAGATAAACTTGATGCCCTTTCTCCCTGTGTACTTTTGTTTTTGGGACTCAATTAAAATATGGAATATTTCTTCGTTAGTTTGTGATTCCCAATTGATAGAATTGTAGATATGATTGGCAAACAAAAATTTGTCGGCTTCACGGGAGAGCCAACCTTCATTTTTACATGCCATTAAGTATTTATTTATTGCGTCTGTACAAGTGTTTGTCATATGTCTAAAGTTGTTATGTGCCAGTAAACTTTTCAAAAGTAAATTAATTAATAGTAACTTTAAATCAATTAAATAGGCATATAATTCGACAACAAGAATAACAAGTACATTGTATGGTGTTGGCAATCAATCTGCTATAGTCCTTGGTTCGAGTCCAAGAGGGGGAGCCAAAAAAGCAAAAGCCACCGGTATCGGTGGCTTTTTTATTGGCTTTATTTCAACGGTATTCATACGTTGCTTAACAACTCCAATAATTGGTTCTTATTTTTTAGTTGAGCTGTCCCGTACTGAAATAAGTTGAATTTGTGTCAACCTATTTTAGGACGACTCAAAGCGTCCTTTTTATTGCTGTGCCATTTCCAAGTGAATGGTCATGTCCACTTCATTGCCAATAGAGGCGGATTCTTCTCCCACACCAAACTCCAATCGGTTGATGGTGCCGGTGAGTTTTAGGCCCGCCTTCAGTTTTCCGCTCCTTTGATCGGTGATAATACCATTTACCTTACCCTCCAAGGTCACAGTTTTGGTTACACCGTGGATGGTGAGGTCTCCGTTGAGCGCAAAAGTTTTATCTCCTGTTTTTTCAAAACTTGTGGTCTTAAAGGCAATGGACGGATACTTTTCGGCATCAAAAAAATCAGCACTCCTCAAGTGATCGTCACGCCGGTCGTTATCTGTGTCGATACTGGTCGTTTTAATATCAACAGTAAAATCTGCTTCATCAAATGTGTCGGTTGCCGTAGCTGTTATATCAAAATCACTAAAATGACCTTCAACTTCGGAGATCATTAAGTGGGTGATGCCAAAACCAACTTTGGAGTGAGCCCCGTCCGATTTCCATGTGGATTGAGCGGTTACCATTAGCGTGGTCAAAAATGCCACGGCAAAAAATACTTTTTTCATGATCATGTTATTTAAGTGTTAGTAGTTTTGTTTTAACTTTTGAGCCAAGCTTTTGAGAATGGCACATCATAAATATGGCATTATCAGGATAAAGTATAAAATATAATCCGTGAACGACAGGGCTTAACCTCCAATCAACCAAACAATTATAGGTTGTAGCTTTGTAAAATGTCGTTGACGGGCTAAACTTTGTTGTTGGTATTGCTCTTTTTCCTTAACAAGAGTTTTATGCATAATTTTAACGCCAATTAATAGTTTAGCATTGATTTCTAGAAAAGAACTTCTTTTTCAAATTACACTTCACGTTTTAGTGCTATTGTTTTTTTCCTTTAGCCGACATACGGGAAGCATTGATGTGCACCGGGCTATTTTCTTGTTGTTTTACAGTGTGGCTACGGTTGCGATCACATATTACTTGATGCCCAGATTTTTGTACAAAAAAAAGTATAGACAATTTTTCTTGGGTTCTGCCTTGTTGGTAGCGGCGGTTATTACCATAGAGGAAGTTGTTTTGGAACCTCTTCTGTTCCCGAATACCAAAAGGGCGGAGACCTTCCCGGGAATATACGTGTCACTTTTGGGGGTTTTGCCCGTAATGTTTATTCTTTCTGGATGTAAATTTGGATGGGACGCACTCAAAAAACAGGCGCAGATCGATGAGCTGGAGACCACCATACAAGAAAGTGAGCTACAGTTTTTACGAAGCCAGATCAATCCTCATTTTTTGTTCAACAACTTGAACAACCTTTATTCTTATGCGTTGCAAGAATCACCAAAAACCCCCGAAATAATATTGGAGATGAGTGGCGTGTTGCGATATATGCTTTACGAATCCAAAGAACAGTTCGTACCTTTAAAAAAGGAACTGGAGCAACTGGGCAACTTTATCCGGTTGTACAAATTACAGATAGAAGATCGGGGCGAGGTACAATTTGATGTTGACAAAATTGAAGGGGAATACAAAATAGCACCCTTAATTTTGATTGTATTTATTGAAAATGCCTTCAAACACAGCCAATCAGGACAGTCTTCCGACATCGAAATCGATATGTCCGTGAAACTGAACAATTCTACACTGGAGTTCCGATGCAAGAACAATTACCAGTCAGGTTTTAGTCTGGATAGCGTAGCCAAAGGAATAGGATTGAAGAACGTGCGAAAGCGATTGGAACTGTTGTATCCTAAAAAGCATATCTTGGAAATTAAAGAAACCGATAATGCTTATAATGTGTACCTACGATTGGAATTGGAAGAAGTATAGGTTATGAGGTGTATAATTGTTGAGGATCAGCCGCCAGCTCAGCGGATACTGAAAAAATTTATTCAAGATGTGCCCACTTTGGAGTTGGTCGAGGTATTTTCCGATGGTTTAAAGGCGATGGAGTTCTTAAACACGGAGTCCGTGGATTTCATGTTCTTGGACATTCATCTTCCAAAAATAAATGGCCTGGATTTTTTAAAGAGCATTCCGGAACCGCCTCAAGTTATCTTGACCACTGCTTTTTCCGAATATGCCTTGGAGGGCTACGACCTTAACGTAGTGGATTATCTTTTAAAACCGTTTTCTTTCCAGCGTTTTTTGCAGGCCGTGAACAAAGTGAATGCCAAGTATGAGCAAGTCATTCCAAAAAACGATGCATCACACTTATCGGAAATCTATGTAAAATCCAGCCACGAACACATCAAAGTACTGGTAAAGGATATTTATACGATTGCTTCAGATTCCGATTATACCGAAATACATCTTCAGGATAAAAAAATACTCTCCAACGAGCCCCTTCGACATTGGATGGAAGTATTGGGCGGCAGCCAATTTTATCAAATACACAAATCGCATATTGTCAATACCAAAAAGATTGATAGAATCTCGGGAAACCTGGTAGTATTGATCAATGGCGCCAAAATCCCGATGGGCAGGGCTTACAAAGACAGTTTCTTAAAAAACATATTGCAATAAAACAGGGCGTCTAAAACCTTGTTACTTGTCAGTTCCAGCAGTCTAGATCCAGATTCAAGTTGATAATCAAGAGGTTTCGACTGCGCTCAACCCTACAAAATCGAAATTTTGTTGCTTTTTAGATCTTTAGTTTTAATCCAATGGTTCTACTTCGCAAAGTAGATATAGATGGCAATTACAATAAAAGCAATAAATCCACTTGCCAATTTCACGTGTTTCCAAGGTTCTATGGATACCTGTTTGGTGTATTCCAACTGGAAAGGTTCCTTTCTTGGATAGAACTTTCCAATGATCAGCATAATAAGGATGTTGGAAATAAACAAGATGGCCATTACGTGCAAATAGTGGGGGTAGGCACCAGCCTCAATCAAATTAAGTTCGGTGGGGTCGGTAATACCGTTTGCTTTGGCTTCGGCCAACGCATTGGCCACCATTTTTGGGCCAACAATAAATTGGCTGATGATGTAAAGTACAGAACCTGAAAGAATACCGATTTTGGCAGCGATTGCAGGTACCCTTTTGGTCAGATACCCCACTACAATGATTGTAAATATCGGGATACTGTAAATACCATTGATTTCTTGAAGATAGTTGAACAAACTGCCTGCATTGGCAATTAGTGGTGCAATGAACATTGCGGCAAGCGCCAAACACACACCGAACACCTTACCGTATTTTACCACGGTCATTTCCGAGGCATTTTTATTGATGTGCTGCTTGTAGATATCAATACCGAACAAGGTCACCGAACTATTCAGCACACTATTAAAGGAACTCAAAATGGCTCCGAAGAGAACGGCAGCAAAAAAGCCCATCAAGGGTTTGGGAAGCACCGCTCGTACCAATTCCGGGTAAGCAAGATCACTACTGGCCAAACCTCCTTCAAAATAGTAGTAGGCAATCATTCCGGGCAATACCAAGATTATCGGGCCCAAAATCTTTAAAAATGCAGCCAGCAAAAGTCCTTTTTGACCTTCGGCCAAGTTTTTGGCCCCCAGGCCGCGTTGAATAATTTGTTGGTTGGTTCCCCAATAGAAAAGCTGAACCAGCATCATTCCGGTAAAAATGGTGGAGAAGGGTACCTCTTGACCAGGATTTCCAGTGGAATCAAAACGTTCCGGGTTGGCCGCCATCAAGGTTTCCAAACCAACCATTACACTTCCATCGCCAATGGCCATCAAACCAAAAACGGGAATCAAGATTCCACCAATAATAAGTCCAACGGCATTGATACTATCTGAAACAGCAACCGCCTTCAATCCTCCAAAAACGGCATAAATGGAACCTATAATTCCAATGCCCCAGATACAAATGACCAATGCAGTGGAGTCCGAAACCCCAAGTAGCTGGGGAACATCGAACATCCCGCTTATGGCGACCGAACCTGAGTACAAAATAACAGGAAGCAGCACCACTACGTAACCCGTGAGAAACAATCCCGAGGTTATGGTTTTTGTGGTTACATCAAAACGTTTGGCCAAAAATTGGGGTACAGTGGTGAGTCCGCCTTTTAAGTATCTTGGAAGCAAGAACATCGCAGTTACAACTATGGCAAGTGCCGCCAAGGTTTCCCATGCCATTACGGAAAGCCCATCTTTATAGGCGCTCCCGTTGAGCCCCACGATTTGCTCCGTGGACAGGTTGGTCAACAGTAAGGATCCTGCTATTACCCCAGCGGTAAGGCTTCTACCTCCCAAAAAGTAACCATCGGAGGATGTTTCATCTGTTTTTCTAACGGACCACCAAGATATGATTCCCACCATTAAGGTGAATCCCAAAAACGAAATAAGTGCCATAAATTAAAGTTTGATGTTCTGGCGTAGGCCAAAACGGGTTGTTTAGTTGGTTGCAATTAACCCGGACTGCACAGAAACTGTTTGGGGAACCGATGATGTCCAAAATTAAAAGCGGCTATCAAATTCTATAAATGCTAATATAACTGGATTTTTCCGAAATGTATATAGAATCAATAAACACAACATTTTGGGTATAAATTAAAGGGATTTAAAATAAATGTAGATGGAAAATTCCATAAAAATATAATCCATAGCTAACAATTATTTAAACTGAATTGTGAGTTTTATATGATAAAAAATTGAGTAATTAGCAACATAATTTTAGTATTAGTAAAATTTGATTGATAAAAGTACGGTCATCAAGCGACCAAGTTTAGTATTTGTCCTGCACGCTTCGCTTGCAGCTTTTGGCACCTACTTTTGCATGTACGCCTTTAGAAAACCATTTTCCGTAGCCACTTTTGATAGTTTGGTCTTTTGGGGAGTGGACTACAAGATTCTATTGGTAATCGCCCAGGTTTTGGGGTATGCACTTTCCAAGTTTGTTGGTATTAAGGTGATATCGGAACTTAAACCCAACCGAAGGTTGCTCTACTTGCTATCACTTATCGGTATTGCGGAAATTTCACTTTTGCTGTTTGCTTGGGTCCCTGCCCCATATAACATTCCTTTTATGTTTCTCAATGGTTTTCCTTTGGGAATGATCTGGGGAATCGTGTTTTCCTATATTGAAGGGCGAAGGTTTACCGATATTTTGGGCGTGGTCCTTTCCGCGAGTTTTATCGTGTCCAGCGGAGTGGTAAAATCCGTAGGGCTTTTTGTTATGAATTCATGGGGTGTCGGCGAATTTTGGATGCCATCCGTAACAGGGGCATTGTTTTTTGTCCCTCTTTTGATTTGCTCCTTCCTTTTGCAGCGCATACCATCCCCAACAACTGATGATATTGTCCATAGGACCGAACGTATACCTATGACTGCTGCTGACCGAAAAGACTTGGTCAAGAAGTTCTTTTTTCCATTGATACTTATCGTGTTGTTCTACACATTTTTAACGGCTTTCAGGGATTTCCGGGACAATTTTGCCCGAGAACTTTGGGATAGTATCGGGTATCAAGGTGATGTTTCCGTTTTTTCAACATCTGAAATCATTATTGCCATTATAGTTCTATTGATCATTGGCTCCATTTTTTATATAAAGAACAATTTTAGGGCCCTACTTACCTATCATGCACTGCTTATTCTTGGCACTTTGGTATTGGCCTTTGGCACCCTCTTGTTTCAAACAGGGCTTTTGGACCCATTTGTATGGATGGTGTGCACCGGATTTGGACTGTATATTTGCTATGTGCCTTTCAATTGCCTCTTTTTTGACCGGTTTATCGCCACTTTTAGGGTTAAGGGCAACTCAGGCTTTCTCATCTATATTGCCGATGCTTTTGGATATGTCGGTAGCATTTTGGTATTGCTTTACAAGAATTTTGGACAGGCCAATGTATCGTGGCTCAACTTCTTTATATACGGAACCTATGCCGTGGCCTTTATTGGAATATGCAGTACACTGATTTTGTATTTTCACTTTACCGCTCTCAACAAGACGGAGCAACTCAAGAAACAACTGGATTATGGACAATAAATTTGATGCTGTCATTGTGGGTGGCGGTATTTTAGGGACTTTCCATGCCTACCACGCACTGGAACTGGGCCTAAAAGTGTGTTTGGTGGAAAAAGATGCTTTTCCCAAGGGAGCTACCACACAGAACTTTGGGCAAGTAGTTCCATCGGGTATGAATACCAAGTGGCAAAAATTTGGTCGCGAAAGTCTTCGAATTTATAAGAAGATTCAGTCACAGTTTGATATTAGTATCCGTCAGAACGGAACCGTATACTTAGCTTCGAACGAAGAAGAAGAACGTTTGCTGGTTGAACTTAGAGCCATAAATAGTGGCAATGACTACGAATCTAGAATGCTCACCAAAGAAGAGTGTTTGGAACACTATCCGGGACTGCGGAGCGAGTATGTAAGGGCGGGACTCTTTTTTCCAGAGGAAGTTACCGTGGAACCACGAACCATGATCCATAAGCTTCAGGAATATTTGGTTGCCCGGAAGGATTTGGACCTCAAGTTTGATTTTCCTGTAGTCTCTTGCGAATCCAACGGAGAATGGGTTTCCGTACAAAACACAAAATGCGAAGAAGTTTTTGGAAGAAAGGTGATAATCTGCAACGGTGCCGATTTTAAAAATCTATATCCCGAAACCTTTGTATCCAGCGATCTAGAGGTCTCTAAGTTACAGATGATGCAGACCAAGCCACAAAAAAACTATCACCTTAAGGGCTCCATATTAACAGGATGGTCGATCCGCAGATACGAAGCGTTCCACGAATGTCCTTCCTATGAGGCAATAAAGACCAATGAGCCAAAGGAAAGCTTGCAGAGAAAATGGGGAGTGCATATTCTTTTTAAACAGGCCAATGACGGTTCGGTGATTCTTGGGGATTCACATCAATACGCCGATGTGGCCAGAATAGAGAATTTGGGGTATGACCTTGATATGGATATTGATGATTTTATGATCGAGGAGGCCAAAAAAATAATTGACTTGCCCACGTATCAAATCCAAAAAAGATGGTACGGAATGTACTCACAATGTAAAAACAGCGATATTTTTCAAAAAACTATGGACCATAATATTCATATTGTTACGGGAATCGGTGGTAAGGGAATGACAGGGAGTGCTGGATTCTCCAAAAAAAATATTGCCACTATATTTAATAAACAGAAAATCAATCTATGAAAAAAATACAACTGGCCGTTTTTGATATGGCCGGCACCACGGTGAACGAAGATAATGTGGTATACAAAACAGTTAGGGCCGCTTTGGCAAAACATGGAGTTGATGTTTCCTTGGAAACCGTTCTGACATTTGGTGCGGGCAAGGAGAAATTCAAGGCCATCTCTGATATTTTAATGGAGAGCCATAACAACAGTGTGGATGCCAATGTGGTTTTTGAAAATTTTAAAGAAATGTTGGCAGAGGCCTACGCAAACCTTGATGTTACTACTTATGATGGCGTAGAGGAACTCTTCAAAATATTAAAGTCCAAAGAGGTCAAAGTTGTGCTGAATACTGGCTACGACCAAAAAACAGCACAATCACTTTTAAACAAATTGGGTTGGGTTCCCGGTAATCAAATTGACGCTGTGATCACGGCAGATGACGTGGTAAAAGGAAGGCCATCTTCTGAAATGATAGATAAAGCGATGGAGATGTTCGGCATCACCGAATCTGAAAATGTGTTGAAGGCAGGAGACTCTGCAATCGATATTGAAGAAGGTAAAAATGCCAATTGTGGTTGGACCGTGGGGGTTCTCACCGGAGCGCAGAGCCGAGAGCAATTGGAGACCGCCGAGCCATCCATGATTTTGGATTCGCTTGCTGATCTGGAAGAGGTATTGTTTCCTTGATCAAATAAAAAAATAGACCACCAACATTTTAGAAGAAACTTTTCCTCGGTTAATGGGTACATGGGGTATTCTGCCATCAAAAAAAATGGAATCCCCTTCTTTTAACAACACTTCTTGGTCACCTATCTCGTAATAGCACTCTCCGGTTAAAATATATTTGAACTCAAAAGCATCCGTCATCACCTTGTCGCGCTTGGAATTCGGTTCCACCTCCAAAAGTACACTTTCAAACCCCACCGAATTCAATTGTTTGCCAAATATGTAGTTATAGGTAAAGCCTACAGCTTCATCCTCTTTTTCGATGATGGAAAGTTCATCTTTACGGGTTACCAAAAAATTGTGGCCATTTGCCCTGGGGATGCCCTCAAAAAAATCGATCATTTCGGTTTCCAAAGCGCCCACTATTTTCAGGAACACCGGAAGGGAAGGTATGGTTCGGCCATTTTCAATACGGGATATGAGCCCGGCCGTTACTCCAGCACTTATGGCAACATCGTTAATGGTCCTTTTATTGTTCTTGCGTATTTCTTTTATTCTTTTTCCAATACCTATCAGGTAATCTTCCATTTTAGTGCGAGCTCCAAAAATTTAGTATTTATAATATTTGTTGATGATTCAAGATTAAGAAAAAAAATGGTTAATCCCTATAGTTGCTGGATTAACTTGTAAATCCAAGACTTGTAGGGCTTTGCATAAATTGAGTATTTGTAAATAATGTTCACCTAACATTAGGTTGATTCTTTTAACCTTTCCATATCCTTTTTTTAATCTATTTGAAGGCCTGTCTTAACTCATGTGTTGGATATTTGTTGATAAATAATTAACCCAATTTTACAAATACTCAAAAAATGAAAAAATCGATTGTAGCATTTTTACTTGCCTTCACTGTAAGTATCATTGGTTACTCCCAAGTTACTTTTACAGGTCAGGTAGTTGACGAGAACAACATGCCCTTGCCAGGTGCATCGGTGGTTGTAAAAGGTGCGTCAATAGGGGCCGCCACAGACTTTGATGGAAATTTTGAAATTGAACTTCCACAAGGAGGAGAAACCTTGATCGTATCCTATATAGGATATATTCCACAGGAACTGGAAACGGTGGGACAGACATCGGCAACCGTGATTTTGCAACCCGATTCACAACAATTGGATGAAGTGGTGGTGACCGCTTTGGGTATCGAGCGCGAGAAAAAATCCCTAGGTTACGCTTCCCAGGAATTGAACAATGATGATGTGGTGGAGGCACGGGAACCGAACCTTCTTAACAGTATGTCCGGTAAGGTTGCCGGTTTACAGATTACCAACAGTCCTTCGGGTCTAGGAGGGTCGGCAAGGGTTACCATACGAGGGGATGCTTCCCTGAACATCAATGGGAACTCACCGTTGTTCGTGGTGGACGGAACTCCTATCAGTAATGAAATTGTTGGATCCAGCGGTTCCGGAACACAAAGTGTGGATTATGGTAACGGCGCGGCAGAAATCAATCCACAGGACATTGAATCCATGAACGTCCTGAAAGGTCCGGCTGCGGCTGCACTTTATGGGGCAAGGGCAGCCAATGGTGCCATAATCATTACCACAAAAAAAGGAAGGTCACAAGGAAGCCGATTAGGTGTTTCCTTTAACACGGGTGTAACCATTGACAATGTACTCATGCTACCGGATTGGCAAAATGAATACGGCCAAGGCAATAATCAGCAGTTCGCCTTCGTGGACGGCAGCGGCTCCGGAATTGCCGATGGTGTGGATGAAAGCTGGGGTCCAAGATTGGATACCGGACTTTTGATTCCACAGTTTGATTCTCCAAGGGCGGACGGAACACGAGGTGGCGACACTTTTGTGAGCGATGCGCCAATAACACCTACTCCTTGGGTTTCCAATCCCGATAATACCAAGGATTTCTTTGAAACCGGAATTACAAAAACAAACAGTATCGCCATTTCCAAATCAGGCGAAATGGGGAATATGCGTTTGTCCTTTCAGAACTTGGATCAGGAAGGTACACTTCCCAACACAGATCTTGAAAGAAACTCCTTGAACTTTTCAGGTAGTCTCAATGTATCGGAAAAGGTAAAGGTCAATGCCAACATCAACTATGTAAAAACGGATAGCGATAACAGACCGGCCGTGGGTTATGGCACGGAAAGCATCATGTACCTTTTTATATGGTACGGTAGACAATTGAACACCAATAATTTGAGGGATTATTGGCAACCGGGTCTTGAAGGAGTTCAACAATTCAATTATAACTATAATTATCATGACAATCCGTACTTTACGATGTACGAGAATACCAACGCCCAGGACAAGGATCGTATTTTTGGAAACATCAGCCTAACCTATGATATAACCGATAATTGGAAGTTGTTACTACGTTCGGGACGTGATTTTTATCGTGATTTCAGGGAGAGAAAAAGGGCATTCAGCACACAACGATTTCCATTTGGAACCTATCAAGAGGATAATATTTTCTTTGAGGAAAGCAATACGGATTTCCTGTTAAGTTATGATAAAACCTTCAACGAAAAATGGAATGTGAACATTTCTGGTGGTGGAAATATCCTAAGGCAAAAACAGGATTTCACCAAAAGTGTTGCTCCCCAATTGATCAACCCAGGGGTTTATTCCTTCAATAATTCCAGGCAGGCCGTTCAGGTCTCTTCCAATAATTATGAAAAACGTATCAATAGTTTATACGGATATGCGCGTTTTGCATACGATAGTAAAATCTTTTTGGATTTGACAGGAAGAAATGACTGGTCCAGCACCTTGCCATCGGACAACAATTCCTATTTCTATCCTTCTGCTACCCTAAGTGCCATAGCCAGTGACATTTTTAAAATGCCGGAATGGGTTACGTTTGCCAAAGTTAGGGCTGCATATGCAGAAGTAGGTAACGATACCGACCCCTACCGATTGCGTAGTTTTTATCAAAATGAAAGACCTTTTGATGGTTCAACTCCCATTTTAACGGAGTCATCCTTGATACCTAATGCGGATTTGAAACCGGAGATTACCTCTTCTTACGAGTTTGGTTTGGATTTGAGGTTTTTCCAAAGTAGAATGAACTTTGACCTTACCTATTATGATAGTTCAACAAAGAACCAGATCATCAATATCAGTACGGATATTGCCAGTGGATATTCCAGCCAGTTGATCAATGCGGGAGAGGTTCGTAACTATGGATTCGAGGCAATTGCGAGTTTTGTGCCCGTACTAACGGATAATTTTAAATGGACTTCCACTTTTAATTTTTCTGCCAACCAGAGTGAGGTTAAAGATCTGGGCGGGGTCAACTTTACCCTTACCAGTGCCAACGGAGCGTTTATCCAGGCTAGGGAAGGTGGTTCAATAAGTGCAATTTATGGAAGGGGCTTTCAGCGTGTTGAAGACCCCAATAGCGAGTTCTTCGGTCAAAAAATCGTAAATAATCAAGGAATCCCTATTCGTACCGATGATTTGGTGTACCAAGGGGATTATGCTCCTGATTTTACCTTGGGCTTTCAAAATACCTTTAGATATAAAAATGTTGATTTTGGATTTCTACTGGACACAAGGCAAGGAGGGATAGTAGTTTCCAGAACCAAAACAATCGGAAGTACCTCTGGGCAATTAATGGAAACGTTGGAAGGTAGGGAGACAGGAATTGTCGCGGAAGGAGTCGTGAATACAGGAACCAGTGAAAATCCGGTTTATGTTCCCAATACAACCAATGTTGATGCACGAACCTATAACAACAGGTTTTATGAAAGGGACAACGTGGAAGCGGCTAAATATGACGCTTCCTATACCAAACTACGGGAAGTTACCTTGGGTTATTCCTTTCCAAAAAAAATAATCGATAGGCTTCCGATTTCGAATGCAAGACTTTCCCTAACAGGTAGAAATTTATTGTTATGGACCGATAACCCACATTTTGATCCTGAAGTTGTTGGGGTGTCCGGAGGAACATTGCAGCCCGGAATCGAGAATATGTCCTACCCCAGTACAAGGTCTTTCACATTTAACCTACAGGTAAACTTTTAAAAGAACATCAGAATTAATTCAAATATTATGAAAAAAATAATCTTATCAATGTTCGCTCTTTCCTTCATCTTTGGGTGTACGGAAGATTTTGACGAAATCAATATAAACCCAAATTTTCCTGCATCCGCACAGCCCGATCTTTTGTTGCCGGGAATTCAAAGGGAGATGGCCTATAACTGGGGCGACCAAGGTTGGGAAGAAGGTTTTACAGTGGTACAGTATGGAGCCCGTCTTCAATTTACCAGTGGAGACACTTATAACTGGTCACCCTCTGGAGACCCATATAATGATGCATATGCTTCTCTAAGGGACGTAGAAAATATAATTAGAAGTACCAAGGACAATATGGAAGCCCAAAATTATTATGGTGTGGCTTTGGTCATGAAATCTTGGATTATGTCCTATGTAACGGATGCTTATGGGGATGTTCCTTACTCAGAAGCTACGAAGGGTATCAGTGACGGCAATGTTACTCCGGCCTTTGATCCGCAATCCAATATTTATGCAGGTATGTTGGCGGATTTGGAGACCGCAAACGCTGTGCTGACTGATGAATCCAATATTTCCGGGGATATTTTCTACGGAGGGGATATTTTAAAATGGAGAAAGTTCGCAAACTCCTTAAGGTTGCGTTTGTTGATGCGTATCAGTAATGTGGACAATGCAACCGCCGTTGCTGGAATGGCTCAAATTATAGGAAATCCAACGGTATATCCCATCTTTGAAAGTAATGAGGATATGGCCGTGGTAGAATGGAACTCCGATAATCCACAACCTAAATACAATACCCGTAGCGGTAGTTTTGACGAGGTTAGGTTAAGCCAAACTTTGGAAACGCGGTTGAAAGAACTGAATGATAATAGGTTATATGTTTTTGCCCAGCCAACGACGGCTTCAGAAAAGGGCATTTTTTCTGAGGATTTTGCTGATTATGTGGGAATGCCGAACGGATTGGATGACGAAGCGGCACTTGGCTATAGTCCATCGGGTAACCCAGATGAAGCCGGTTCAAACTTTATTTCAAGATTGGGAATACTTTTGGCATGTAGGGCCTGTAATCCTGATCAGGCATCGGCTACGGCTTCACAGACCATCATCATGAGCTATTCCGAACTTCAGTTTATATTGGCAGAGGCTAGGGAGCAGGGTTGGATTTCCGTTGGGGATGCCGCAACCTATTATGAGAACGGGATTCGCGCTTCCTTTGAATATTACACTGCAAGGGTTACTGCTGGTGGCTGGTCAGAAATTGCTGCAGCCATGCAGGCGACTGACCTTGATGCCTATTTGGGACAGGCAGCTGTGGCCTATACCGGAACTGCCGATGAAAAGTTGGGTAAAATTGCCCTTCAGAAATGGATTTCACTTTTCTATACAGGTTTTGAAGGTTGGTCAGATTGGAGAAGAACCGGTATGCCGGAAGTGGTACCTGGTCCAGATGCTGTTAACGATGGTCAGGTTCCAGTGCGTTTCCAATATCCCAACTCGGTAAAATCCACAAATGAGGATAATTATAATGCTGCCGTTTCCCGTATGGGAGGGGACAATATCAACACAAAGTTGTGGTGGGATGTCGATTAAGACCACGAAAAAATCACCAAACTTTTCAAACATACCATTTGTTTTAGTACTGACCATAGGGATTCTATCCCTATGGTCTTGTGCTAATCCAGAAAAGGAAAAGAAGGATTTCGGTATAAAACATATCATTGTTATTGGGATAGATGGAATGAGTCCCAACGGTATTCAAAAAGCAAGTACTCCGACATTGGATATGATGATTCAAAATGGTGCGGCAACCATGCATGCAAGGTCTGTGTTGCCATCCAGTTCCAGTTCCAATTGGGCCAGTATGATCATGGGGGCCGATACGGAACAACACGGAGTAACCTCCAATGGTTGGGAAAAATTCGACCATCAGTTGCCACCCGTAGTCGTTACCGAAAACGGGACATTCCCAACCATATTTACCCTTTTAAAGGACCAGCGGCCAGAAGCTCATGTTGGAGCCATCTACGATTGGGATGGTTTTGGACGTTTGTTCGAAAAAGAGGATGTTGATTTCCATATTGACGGGGACCATGAGGACAAGACGACCCAAGCCGCAGTGGACTACATCAAAAAAAATACGCCAACGTTCACTTTTGTGCATTTGGATCATGTAGATCACGCAGGTCATGCCCAGGGGCATGGCACTCCCGATTATTATAAGTCCGTGGAAAAAGCGGATTCCTTGATTGCTAAAATTGTGGATGCCACAAAAGAAGCAGGCATTTTCGAAAAAACCATGTTCATCGTATCAGCAGATCACGGAGGATTGGGCTTTGGTCATGGAGGGGAAAGCCTGGCCGAAATGGAAATACCATTCATTTTGTACGGTGCAGGTATCAAAAAAGGCTACAAAATAGAAGAAACCGTGTATCAGTACGATAATGCAGCGACTGTTGCCTATGCGATGGGCTTACAAACGCCTCAAGCTTGGATAGGCAGACCGGTAAAAGGTGCTTTCGTGGGAAATGAAGCCCCAAAACTTATCTATAAGCGAAAGGAGCAAATAACCCAACCAAAAATTCTTCCGGATGCTGGCTATTTTGAGCCGGCAGGGGGAGTTTTTAAAGCGGATTCTGTTGCAGTGGTGATGCAAAACCCAAACAATCTTGGGGAGATTAGATACACCATTGGTAATAACGTGCCCACCTTGGAAAACAGTCAAGTCTACCGAGACACTTTTTATTTGAAACAGACCAATATTATCAAAGCAGGCATCTTTCAGAACGATCGATTGGTGAGTACGGTTACCGAGGGTAATTTTAGAATTGTTCCGGAATCAAAGGAAGATCCCGTTCAATTTGAAATTTACCAGGTAAAAGGTATAGAAAAGCTACCTGATTTTACATCATTGAAGCCAATTTATGAAGGTGATGTCATCGAATTTTCCCATAAGCAAACACTGACCAACGATATGCCACAAGAACAAGTAGCCATGGTCTTTGAAAGTTATTTGGAAGTAATCGAAAACGGAAACTATAGTTTTTTTGCCAATAGTGATGATGGCAGCAAATTATATGTCAACGGGACTGAAATTGTGGACAACGATGGTGACCACGGCGTTATGGAGCGTAGCGGTTCCTTGGAACTAACCAAAGGGAGACATTTAATCCGAGTGGAGTTTTTTAACGGTGGTGGAGGCTATCATTTGGATGTAAAATATTCAGGCCCCTCCATCCCAAAACAAATTATTCCAGCAAACCATTTGTATAGAGAAAAATAAACATGCATTTCAACCTCAAAAAACTGAATTTCTTCCTCCTCATCTTTTTGATGATGATGCAAATCGCTAATGGGCAAAACCGGAAACTACCTGACTGGCAACCTGGTTTTTTGGACATACACCACATCAACACAGGTAGGGGCGATGCCGCTTTTATGGTTTTTCCCGATGGGACAACTATGTTGGTGGATGCCGGCGATATGTCCGAAACACATCCAAGGACAACATCAAGCAGAAATGCAAAATTGGTGCCGGACAGGTCCAAAACGGCACCTGAATGGATTGTAGATTATATAGATCAATTCTTGCCTAAAAACCAAGAACGAAAGTTGCATTATGCCTTGATTACACATTACCACGATGATCATTTTGGAGAGGTTGATTCCTTGCGCAAATTAGCTACAGGGGGCTATCAACTTACGGGAATCATGGAGGTGGGCACTTTGATTCCGATTAAAACATTGATCGACCGTGGTTTTGATTATCCTATTGATCTAACCAACGAGCAAGTACAATCCAAAGAACGATTCACCAAGGATGCCTACGGAATGATTCCCACCTTGAAGGAATATTGGAAATTCATTGCATATCAATCAGAAAAAGTTGATCTTGAAAATGAAGCCCTGCAGGTGGGAAGTAACCATCAGATTACCTTAAAGCATCATCCAAAGGATTATCCTCATTTTTCTGTCCAAAACATAGCCTCCAACGGGAATATTTGGACAGGATATGACAATTCGTTTTACCCACTTTTTAAAAAAGGGGAGTATCCAGGAGAAAACCCTTTGAGCAATGCCATCCGAATAGATTATGGTAAATTCAATTATTATACGGGCGGTGACATCTCTGGAA
Source organism: Allomuricauda sp. NFXS6 (assembly GCF_040148835.1). NCBI lineage: Bacteria > Pseudomonadati > Bacteroidota > Flavobacteriia > Flavobacteriales > Flavobacteriaceae > Allomuricauda > Allomuricauda sp. NFXS6. Next base: position 27,003 of record NZ_JAGEMG010000010.1, read on the forward strand.
TAGATGGTTTTGGGCAAGCCGATATGAATGCATTGGAGTCTTATGTGGCACCCGTTATCGGCGCTGTGGATGTGGCTACATTGAATCATCACGGGAACCGTGACTCACAGAATCCATTTTATGTGCGGACGATTCGCCCACGGGTTTGGATTCAACAGAACTGGACGGCCGATCATCCAGGGGAGGAAGTCCTCCGAAGGATAACATCTAAAAAACTGTATCCCGGCGACCGGGATATTTTTTCTACCATTATGCTGCAAGGCACAAAAGATGTGATTGGTGGCAGGTTGGATCTATACAAAAGCCAGAACGGGCATATAGTTGTTCGGGTGTACAACAATGGCGACACCTATAAGGTATATGTGTTGGACGACACCACGGAAGAAAGAAAAATAATAAGTGAACATGGGCCATATACAGCGCGATAAGCACAACTTGGAATCTGTTGTGGAAGGCGACATCAACCTAACTTCCGCTCGGAACGAATGGTTGCAAAACGAAGTAAGCGAAGAAACCAGACAACTATTGGAAAAAGATGCCAAGTACTTTATGCATCAATCTATGTCCACTCCTTGTTTGGATGTGCTACAGAATTGTGAAGGCTCGCATATTGAAAGTGTATCAGGAAAAAAGTATCTCGATTTTCATGGGAACAACGTACATCAAATTGGGTTTTCCCATCCAAAAATGGTGTCGCGTTTAACTCAGCAATTACAAAGCCTTACCTTCTCCACCCGAAGATATGCCAATGAGACGGCTATTCGGTTTGCGGAAAAACTAACCTCATATACTCCCAAAGGCCTTGACCGTATTTTGCTTACTCCCAATGGAAGTTCTGCTATTGGAATTGCCCTAAAATTGGCAAGGGCCGTAACAGGAAAACATAAAGTAGTCTCATTCTGGGATTCGTTCCACGGGGCTTCTCTGGATGCCATAAGTGTAGGGGGCGAGTCCGTTTTTCAGGAACATATAGGGCCATTAATGGCAGGTGTGGAGCGTATTCCGCCCCCAATCACCTATCGCGGTATTTTTGAAGGGGACGAAGAAAAAGCTTTGGAATATCTGCAATATGTTTTGGAAAAAGACCATCAGATAGGGGCATTTTTGGCAGAAACCATCCGTAATACCGATGTTCAGATTCCATCAAAAAAATTCTGGAAAGGGGCTAGGGAACTTTGTACCAAGCATAATGTACTTTTAATCTTGGACGAAATCCCGATCGCCTTTGGGCGCACGGGCAAAATGTTTGCCTATGAGCTTTTTGACATTGAACCGGACATTCTCTGCTTGGGAAAAGGACTGGGAGGAGGAATTTTTCCACAGGCAGCTATTGTAACCAGAGAGGAGTACAATAAGTTCGGAGATATTTCACTTGGCCACTATACCCACGAGAAAAGTCCATTGGGTTCTATGGCGGGATTAACCCTGATGGAAGTGTTGGAAGATGAAGAAATTCTTAAAAAAGTAAAGGAGGACCAAGAATTTATGCGGAAGAACCTGTACAAAATGTACCGTAAATATTCCTTGATCGGAGACGTTCGCGGTGTAGGACTTTTATGGGGCATCGAATTAGTATCCGATAGAGCCACTAAGGAAAAAGCAACGGCCGAAGCTGAGGAAATCATGTACGAATGTCTAAGGCAGGGATTGAGTTTCAAAGTTTCCAAAGGAAACGTTCTGCAACTTTCGCCCCCCTTGACCATTACCAGGGAAGAACTGGAAACCGCATTCGAAATACTTAATTGTGCCTTTTTAAAAACCAACACCATAGCTTAATGAAAAAAATCAACTGTTTATGTATTGTTTTTTGTTTGGGAATAATGCAGCTCGCTGCCCAGACCAAAACCGAAATTCTTGTGCAACCTTATTTGCAAGATGCCGAACCCAATTCCATAGTGGTCATGTGGGAAACCTCTAGCGGGGAAGAAAGTATTGTGGAGTGGGGAACCACCGAAAGGCTGCGCAAAAAAACCTCTGGAAGGGCAGAGGATATCAATTTTTCCGATTCCAGGGTCCACACCGTTAAATTGGAAGGACTCAAACGATTCACCGAGTACTATTATCGTGTAAAAACAGGAAAGGTTCGATCGGATATTTTCCAGTTTAAGACACCCCCGTTTTCAAGTGACGAAGAGTCCTTCAATATAGTCGCTATGAGCGACATGCAATATGATAGTCAGCATCCAAACAAATTTTCCGAGATCGTGAATCAAGGGGTGCTAAAATATCTGGAAAAAGAGCATGGGGGCAAATTACCGAACAATTTGGCCATGGTTATGATTCCCGGTGATTTAGTGACTACAGGAAGCAAATACTATCAATGGAAGGAACATTTTTTTGATCCCGGCCAAAAACTTTTTGCAGAGGTTCCCGTGTATCCCGTTTTGGGGAACCATGAGAGAAATTCGGTTTTTTACTTCAAATATTTTAGCCTTCCGGAAAACGGAACACCTGCATACGCCGAACATTGGTGGTACAAGGATTATGGCAACACCCGAATCATAGGATTGAATTCCAACGAGGGTTACCGTGACCTTCGAGAACAATACGAATGGTTGGAGCAAGTGTTGGCCGATACCGAAAAGAACAATAACATTGATTTTGTGTTCGCACAGCTGCACCACCCCCATAAATCGGAACTTTGGATTCCCGGTGAGGAAGCATCAACGGGAAAGGTGGTTAAGATGTTGGAAGCGTTTTCTACTAAGACTGGCAAGCCAAGCATTCATTTTTTTGGACACACCCACGGTTATTCCAGAGGACAGTCCCGTAATCATAAACACTTGTGGGTCAATGTAGCCTCTGCAGGTGGAGCCATTGACAATTGGGGCGAATTTGAAGGCAGGGATTATGACGAGTTTACCGTTACCCAAGACGAATATGGTTTTGTAATGGTCGAGGTGGACGGCAATAGAAATGATCCTAAGTTTATGATTAAGCGAATTAGCCAAGGGAACAACATAAAGGCAAGAAAAAATGAACTGCGGGATAGCATCACTATTTGGAGGCTCAGTAAAAAGCCTGATGCGCCCAAGGTGGTTTCTCCAATCAATGGTCAAATTGTAGAGGATGAGTTTGCCATGTTGAAAGCCGGAGAGTTTTCCAGCTCACATAATGGATCGTTCCATGCGGCATCCCATTGGCAAGTTTCCGAAACCCAGGATTTTGAGAAATTGGCATTGGATAGTTGGAAACAGTCCGAGAATTGGTACTACAAAGAAAATCGTCAAGAGGATGATGATTTAACAGACGAGAAAACCAGACGATTAAATCCAGGTACAACCTACTATTGGAGAGTCAGATATAGAGATCAGAACCTAAATTGGAGCGATTGGTCCGAAACGACTACATTTAAAACACCACAGGGAAATGAAAAATAGAATTTTATTTTTGATGGCTGCTTTTGCAGCATTATTCAATATCAATGCGCAAAATGAATCAGATACTAAGGTGATTTTGATCACTTTGGACGGTTTCCGTTGGCAAGAATTGTTCACAGGGGCCGACTCACTTTTGATAGGCAACAAAGACTATGTCCATGATGCTGGAATGCTAAAAAAAGCCTTTTGGAGGGACACCTCAAAGGAAAGAAGAGTCGCTTTGATGCCATTTTTCTGGAATCAGGTGGAAAAAATGGGTCAAATCCATGGTAACAGAAACTTGGGGAGCAAGGTTGACCTAACCAATTCCATGTGGTTTTCGTACCCAGGGTATAACGAGATATTGACGGGAACGGCAGATGATAACCGCATAAAAAGCAACGAAAAAATCCCAAATCCCAATAGTACCGTGTTGGAACGATACAATAATACGGATCAAGGAAGAGGCAAGGTAGCCGCTTTTGGCAGTTGGGATGTTTTTCCGTTCATTATCAACGAGGAGCGCTCTGGAGTTCCTGTAAATGCCGGCTTTGAATCGGCCACGGAGAACTTGAGCGATCGGGAAATATTCTTGAATCAACTTCAACAACAGATTCCCAGTCCATGGGGCTCGGTCCGTTTAGATGCCTTTACCCATCATTATGCCTTGGAGCATATGAAAAAAGAACACCCAAAACTTGTTTACATCTCTTATGGGGAAACTGATGATTTTGCCCATGATGGCGATTACCAAGCTTACCTTAAATCTGCAAATAATACGGACGGCCTGATTAAAGAAATCTGGGAATTTACCCAGCAAGATGAGTTCTATAAGGACCAAACCGTGTTTTTAATTACTACCGATCATGGAAGGGGAACACAGCCTTTGGATACCTGGAGAAGTCACGGAAGTGATATAAAGGGAGCAGGGGCAGTTTGGGCGATAGTATTTGGAAAAGATATTAAACCCAATGGTGAAATAGAGAGGGAAGAGCAGTTGTACTCCAATCAGCTTGCACCAACTATTTTAAAGATGTTGGGCATGCCCATATCAAAAGAAATCGAGGGGGAACCCATTAAATTATAAGTTTAAGTAAGTTTGATTCAGTTTATTAGTTTGCATTACAGCAGTAGACCCGTACCATTGGCGCGGGTCTTGCTTTTTAAGCTATTGGACATACGCTTGTTTTTCCCAAAATAGTTACCTTAGAGCAGTGTATCTCGACAATATGGAAGAAGAACTTTTAGGAACATTCAGCAATTATTTTGAACAACCCCTTATCGATGAAATTCTCAATGAAGGAAAACTAGTGGAACTACCTGCGGGCGAAACCATAATGGATATCGGCCAGTACATACGAAGCATTCCCTTGTTGTTGTCGGGTGCAATAAAAGTACTTCGGGAAGATGAGGAAGGCGACGAATTGCTCCTCTACTATTTGGAGCAAGGTGAAACTTGTTCGGTAACGATGGCTTGCTGTATGGGTCAGACCAAAAGTGAAATTCGAGCGATAACGGAGACCGATACCAAAATGGTGATGGTTCCTGTTGGTAAAATGGAAGAATGGATGGGGAAGTACAAAGGATGGCGCAATTATGTTTTTGAAAGTTACCAAAATCGGCTAAACGAGCTGTTGCTGACCGTGGACAGTATCGCCTTTAAAAATTTAGATCAACGTTTGATGGATTATCTGAAAAAGAAAGTGGAAGTGACCAAGGATAACCGCATCAATAGTACGCATCAAGAAATTGCTTATGATCTGCACACCTCAAGAGTGGTCGTTTCCAGACTATTAAAAAAACTGGAGAAAATGAAGAAGTTGGAGCTCCACAGAAATCACATTCTTGTATTAGATCTTTAAATATGTGCCCTTTGTTACAGTTTATAGTATTAGGGACTCCTATTTTTGCATAAAATCAATCGAATGATCAAAAGGATTTTTCCTTTTTTAACTTGGATAGGCTCCTACAATCGCTCTTTGCTCTATGGCGATTTAGTTGCTGGTATTACTGTAGGGATTATGTTGATCCCACAGGGAATGGCCTATGCCATGATTGCGGGCATGCCTCCTATATACGGACTCTACGCGGCATTGGTGCCACAATTGGTCTATGCCTTAACGGGAACATCAAGGCAATTGGCCGTCGGACCCGTTGCCATGGATTCACTTTTGGTAGCTGCCGGAATAGGCGCCATGCAATTGGCAAATACCGAAGATTATATTGCCGCAGTTCTCTTCTTGACCCTACTTATTGGATTGTTTCAATTGTTGCTGGGCATTTTAAAAATGGGTCTTTTCGTAAACTTTTTATCCAAACCGGTGATCAGTGGGTTTACTTCCGCAGCGGCCATTTTAATTGGTCTGGGTCAATTAAAGCACATACTTGGTGTGGATTTGCCTCAATCGGGTAAAATCTATATTCTGCTGGGCAGCATTTTTGACAATATTGGGGAAGTACAACTATTGACCCTGGGGATGGGCATTTTGGTAATGCTATTGATCATTGGCTTAAAAAAAATCAACAAAAAGCTACCGATACCTCTATTGGTCGTGGTGCTAGGTATTTTATCCGTAGTTTTATTAGGATTGGAATCCAAGGGAATAAAAGTGGTTGGTGAAATTCCAAAAGGATTACCTAGTTTTCAATTGCCTAGTTTTCAATGGAACAAAATAGGGCAGTTTGTGCCTATTGCCCTTACCGTTGCACTTTTTGGTTTTATGGAATCCATTTCCATTGCCAAAACGGTAGAAGAAAGACACCCGGAATATGACCTGGACCCTAATCAAGAACTAAGAGCTCTGGGGATATCCAATATTTTAGGGTCATTTTTTCAGTCATTTTCCGTTTCGGGCAGTTTTTCAAGAACCGCGATCAATGATCACTCGGGAGCACGGACAGGAATGGCGTTGGTTTTTAGTGCCTTGTTGGTGGCGGGAGTATTGTTGTTTTTAACCCCACTTTTTTATAACCTTCCCACCGTAGTATTAGGTGCTATTATAATTGTTTCGGTTTTTGGGTTGATTGATTTGAAGTATCCGCTCCAATTGTGGAAAAACAGAAAAGATGAGTTTGTGCTGCTGTTGGCCACCTTTGTAATGACGATGTCCATCGGACTCATAGAAGGCATTCTTTTGGGTGTTTTGTTTTCCTTGTTACTATTGGTCTACAGAATATCAAACCCACATATTGCGGTTTTGGGAAAAATCAAAGGAACCAACTATTTTAAAAATATAGACCGTTTTTCAGAAGATGTGGAAGTAGATGAGGATAAATTGATTTTAAGATTTGATGCCCAGCTATATTTCGGGAACAAGGATTATTTTAAAAAGCAACTCTATCAACAGATCAAAAAGAAAGGACCCAAGCTCAAATTCATCATCCTCAATGCAGAACCCATCAATTATATTGATAGTAGCGCAGCTGTAATGCTGGAGCGAATCATTACGGAACAACGGGAAAAGGGTATCCAGTTTTTAATAGCTGGAGCAATAGGACCTACAAGAGATATATTGTACACAAGCGGAATTATTGATGTGTTGGGAGAGGAAAATCTTTTTGCACAAACCTTCGATGCGGTGGAGTGCTGCCGTAATCCAGAGACATTGAGCACCATACAGAAAAAAGTGTCCCAACAGTATAAAACCAAACGTTTGTAACTTTGGTCACAGAAAATTAGGGATCACAAGACTATTTTTGATAAAAACCATTATCACATGAAGATTGAACAAATTTACACAGGATGTTTGGCCCAAGGGGCATATTATATAGAGAGTGAAGGAGAAGCGGCCATTGTGGATCCTTTAAGGGAAGTAAAACCATATATTAAAAAAGCCGCGGAGGATGGGGCCAAGATCAAGTATATATTTGAAACCCATTTCCATGCCGATTTTGTTAGCGGACACGTAACCCTTTCCAAAGAAACTGGAGCTGATATTGTATATGGCCCAACGGCAAATCCATCTTTCGATGCTGTAATAGCAGAAGACGGACAGGAGTTTAAATTAGGGGAAATCACCATTAAAGTGCTACATACACCGGGACATACCATGGAGAGCTCCACTTTTCTGTTGATAGATGAAAACGGAAAAGACCACGCAATTTTTAGTGGCGATACACTGTTCCTTGGAGATGTAGGCCGTCCGGATCTAGCTCAAAAAGCGGCGCACATGACCCAGGAAGAATTGGCCGGAACCCTGTTCGATAGTCTTCGTAATAAGATAATGCCCTTGGCCGATGATGTAATCGTATATCCGGCGCATGGAGCAGGTTCGGCCTGTGGAAAAAACATGATGAAGGAAACCGTGGACACGCTGGGCAATCAGAAGAAGATGAATTATGCCCTAAGAGCCGATATGACCCGTGATGAATTCATTAAAGAAGTTACCGATGGTCTATTGCCTCCACCTCAATATTTCCCTTTGAACGTAAAAATGAACAAAGAAGGTTATGAGGATATCGATACTGTTTTGAAAAGAGGTACACAAGCACTAAGTCCTGATGCATTTGAGGTTGCAGCCAATGAAACTGGCGCCATAGTACTGGACGTGCGTCATCAAGATGATTTTGCAAAAGGGCACGTACCACGATCAATTTTTATTGGTTTGGACGGCAGTTTTGCCCCTTGGGTAGGCGCTTTGATCGCCGATGTGGAACAACCCATATTGTTGATAACCCCGGAAGGTAGGGAAGAAGAAACCGTTACGCGCTTGTCCCGAGTAGGTTTCGATAATACCTTGGGTTATCTTAAAGGAGGAGTTGAAGCCTGGAAAGAAGCCGGAAAGGAAATCGATACCGTTGATAGCGTAAACGCTGAAGAGTTTAAGCAAGCGGTAGAAAAAAACGTACCTGTATTTGATGTGCGAAAAGAAAGCGAATTCAAGGCCGAACATGTTGTGGATGCGAACTTGACGCCCTTGGACTACATTAACGATCACTTGGCGGAGTTTCCAGACAACGAAACGTTTTACATTCATTGCGCAGGTGGTTACAGGAGTATGATCGCTTCATCCATTTTAAAGAGTAGAGGAATACACAACTTGGTAGATGTAGCAGGTGGATTTGCCCAGATCAAGCAAGTTGGAACACCGGTTACCGATTATGTTTGCCCCTCTACCTTATAATGGACAATAGGTAGATTCATGAAGCAAATAATTAGATTTATTTTGTCCCTGGTTGTATTGGGGACGCTTTCCTGTCATTCCCAAAACGAAAGGGTTATAGAACGGATAGATAAGGCCACAATGCAAACCGATGTTGTTGGCAAGGACGTGCAGTTGATCGATGTAAGAACACCCAGGGAATTCAATGATGGACATATTGATGATGCTAGGAATTTTGATCTAAGCCAACAAAAAGTGTTTTTGGAACAGATAAATACACTGGTAAAGAATCGACCGGTTTATCTGTATTGTACCGTTGGGGCACGCAGTGGATACGCCGCAAAGATTCTAAAGGAGAAAGGCTTCACCAAAGTTTATGATTACTCTGGAGGGTATTATGACTGGGTAGGAAATTGAGTAATTCAGATCATTTTTCCTTATGTAACTATCGTTACTGACGATTATAACTACTTGCGGTATTTTGGAGCCTCAAAACAGAAATGGTATGTCAATATTTAGTTTCTTGTTCAAAGAACAAAACCTGCCGGATGCGATAGCTATTTTGGATAGGAAAGATTATAAAAGTGCAATTTCCAAAGGCAAGGCCCAACTGGTAGATGTCAGAACAAAAAGAGAGTTTATGTCGGGACACATAAAAGGGGCCAAGAACATAGATTTTTTTCAAGGGTCGAGTTTTGAGAGTGAATTTTCAAAATTGAAGAAAGATCAGCCGGTCTATCTGTATTGCCAATCAGGTAACAGGAGTCAAAAAGCAGCTAGAAAACTGGTAAAGATGGGATTCAACAAGGTATACGACCTCCGAGGAGGATACCGGAACTGGGCCTAGTAATTTGAAGATAATACAGCGTGAAAACAACGTTTCAAGTACAAAACCTTAAGTGTGGAGGCTGTGTAAAAACAATTTCCAGCAAACTTTCGGAAATAAAAGAAATCAACGATGTGATTGTGGAGAAGGATAGCTCATCGGTTAGCTTTGATCATCAGAGCGCCGATGATGCTTCCTTGGTTAAAGAGGCCCTCAAACAAATGGGATATCCCACAATCGACGATGAAAATGGTTTTGTGGATAAGGCAAAATCCTTTGTGAGTTGTGCCAGCGGTAAAATATCCAGATAATGAGGAATATTTCGGTTTTCATAATACTTTTAAGTGGAATAGTGTCCTGCAAACAGGGTCCTAAAACTTCCGATGTGGACTCAGGATCAGTTGCACAAATGGAGGCATTTTCTCCGGAGGAAGCCAAAAAATTGATGGAAGCCAAATGTTATCTGTGCCATAATCCTACTGCACCAGAAAAAGGAAAGCGAATAGGACCACCTATGGTGGCCATTAAGGCACATTATTTAGATGTCCATAAGGATAAAGAAGCCTTTGTGAACGGCATCATGGAGTTCGTTAGCGCACCTTCCGAAGAAAACACCTTAATGCAAGGCGCTGTTCGTCGATTTGGTGTAATGCCCGCCCAACAATTCCCCGAAGCGGAGATCCAAAAAATTGCCGAGTTCATGTACGACTATCAAATTGAGGAGCCAGATTGGTTTAAAGAGCACTGGTTGGATAGAAATGAAGACTCCTTGTACAACAAAGGGAAAAAGTTGGCTGCTGAAACGGCAGAACTTACTCCAAAGGAATTGGGAATGCAGTATGCGTTGGGCACCAAAAAAGTATTGGGCCAAAACCTTATGGGTACCATTCAGAACAAAGGTGTAGAGGAGGCCGTTGTGTTTTGCAACGAAAGGGCCTACCCACTCACGGATAGTATGCCCACTAACTTTAACGCACGAATCAAAAGAGTTTCGGACAAGCCCAGAAACCCAAATAACAGGGCCAACTCTTTGGAATTGGAGCATATCGAAACGTTTAAGAACCTCGTGGCCTCAGGAGCATCAGTTGAGCCAATTTTAACCGAGGAAAACGGTAAAGTTTATTTTTATTATCCCATCGTTACCAATACCATGTGCTTAAATTGCCATGGAACCCCTAACAAGGATATAACTCCAAAAGTATATCAGAGTTTATCGGAGCTTTATCCGCAGGATATGGCCATTGGGTATGGTCCCGATGAGGTCCGTGGAATATGGAGTATCGTTTTTGATGCCTCCAAAAACACCAATTAAATTCCTTTCTTTGCTTTTTTGGGCTTTTTAAAGCCATATACCAATTGTCCCCAAAATCCTTTGGGCAGAGTTTCGTCACCAGGAAATCCCAGTTCTATTTTTCCGCTACTTTCGGGAATATAATTGGTCTTGAAGATATAGTCCCAAATACTTAGGCTAATGCCAAAATTTACACCGTACGAACCTTCAGGAATAGTGTAGGCATGGTGGTACAGGTGCATTACTGGATTATTCAGGATATATTTTAAAGGGCCGTAGGTCAGTTTTATGTTGGAGTGGTTAAAATGGCCGATGGCTATTGCTGCAAAATGAACAATATAAGCCTGTTCCGGTTCAAACCCTCCTAAGATCATTACCCCCAATGTTTTTAAAGGTTTGTACAGAATGTTCTCCATCCAATGGAACCTAAGATGTGCGGCAAACCCCATTTCTTTTACACTGTGGTGCACTTTGTGGAACTGCCAAAGCACGGGGTATTTGTGCAAAAGCACATGGGTGAACCATTGAACAAAATCCAATATCACAAAAAATACAAGTAGTTGCACCCATTGGGGCCAATGCGCAATATCAATGATGGTCAAAGATGTAGTGCTAATTCCTAGATCTTTAAAAATCACCCCAAGAAGTTTATAGACTCCACTGATCATTATGGCAAATATGAAAAAGTTGAAAAACATGTAGAGTGCATCTAACCAAAAATCTTTTCTAAAAATGGATTGTTCCTTGCGCCATGGGAAAAGGATTTCCAAGCTCCAGACCACTAGAGAGATCAAGATAAGTCCCCAAAAATAATTGTTGTACCAAGGAACTTCAAAAAGGATGGACTTCCATGTCCAGCGAACCGTTCCCAAAAAACCATTGATCAAAGCATCAAAATATTCCAACATAGGTGCATTTAGTCGTTTGCAAAGAGCAAAGACTGATTTAAATTTAAAAATACTTCAAAAAAAATAGTTGCTGTGTAACCCATGTTACCCGAAAACATTCAAAGAAGCCATAATTTTGATATAATGCTCTGAATATCAAAAACTGAGGTGCAGCTATATACTGAATCATTTTTGGTAACTTGTAAGGAAAGAATTTTAAACTAACGATTATGAAAAAAAACATGGGCGGGGCAGACCGCACAATTCGAATTATCCTTGCAGTCGCAGTTGGAGCATTATATTATTTTAATGTGATTACAGGAACATTGGCATATGTGCTGCTAGCTTTTGCAGCCATATTTGTTTTAACAAGTTTTGTTAGTTTTTGTCCTTTGTATACTCTTTTTGGAATAAATACTTGTAAGGTCAAAAATTAGGTTTTTTGGTTGGTTGATATAAGAAAGCCGCTCGATTTCGAGCGGCTTTCTTGTTTTAAAAATGATAAATTTCAGATATTAAGCCTTAAAATTATCAATTATGTAACTTTTGTTACAAAAAATCATGACATTCCTCAATATTTTACCAATGAGTAAAAATCTTAATAAAAATGAAATCACATTATCAAATTGTAATAATTGGAGGAGGTACTGCCGGCATAATGACTGCTGGGCAGTTGTTGAGGAGGAACAAAAAATTGGACATTGCCATAATTGAACCCTCCGAGACACATTACTATCAACCAGCATGGACCCTTGTTGGGGCAGGAGCTTACGACTTTAACAAAACAGCCAAATCTATGGCCAATGTTATGCCTAAAGGTGTAGATTGGATAAAGGACAGGTGCACTGGTTTCAAACCGGAGAAGAATGCGGTATCCACCGAAAGCAATGGCGACATCACCTACGATTATTTGGTTGTGGCAACAGGCTTGGTCATGGAACCTGGTATGATCAAGGGATTGCCCGAAGCTTTGGAAAAAGGAGTGGCCTGTAGTAATTATATCGACCCCGAATATACTTGGAAGACCATTCGCAATTTCAAAAAGGGGAACGCATTGTTCACCCAACCCACAACTCCGATAAAATGTGGGGGAGCTCCTCAAAAAATCGCCTACCTGGCAGCAGATTATTTTGGAAAACAAGGTTTAAAGGACAATACTAATGTGATTTTTGCCACACCAGGGTCGGTAATTTTCGGGGTAAAGGAAATTAGGGAGACCTTAAACAAAGTAATAGACAGATATGGCATTTATTTTAAGCCATTTTATGCGCCAAAAGAAATTGATGTTGTAAACAGGATCGTGCATTTTAATCATACTGCTCCCGAGGAGAACCGATGTATTATAAATGAGGATAATGATCTTGGAGAGCAGATGATCGGCGATATCGATATACAAGTGCCTTTTGATATGCTTCATATCGCACCACCACAGGCAGCTCCAAAATTTGTTCGTGATTCGGTTTTGGCAAACCAATCCGGTTGGTTGGATGTAAACCAAAATTCCATGCAGCACAATACATATTCCAATGTATTTGGACTGGGCGATGTCGCTGGTCTGCCAACGGCAAAAACAGGGGCCGCAGTACGCAAGCAGGTACCAATAGTAGTGGATAATATAGTAAGTTTGCTCGGTGGGAAAATTACAGAGAACCATTCCTACAATGGCTACTCATCATGTCCTTTGGTTACGGGATATGGCAAAATGACCTTGGCAGAGTTTGATTACAACAACAACTTTATTCCAGACCCTAAACTAAAAAGAATGTTGGTCTTTAACAGTGCAAAAGAGCACTGGAGGCTATGGATGCTTAAAAAATATGGACTCCCCTATTTATATTGGAACAAAATGATGAAAGGTGAGAATGTTTAATTCGAAACTTGTTGGAATGAACATTTATGAGTAATATCATGTTTTGAACAAGTTGGAGCAATTAAATTTGGTTCAAAATTAAAACCAATACATTGTGAAAGCACTTAATAATATTCCTCTGGTAGTTTGGGAAAACGGCATCTGGATGATAGGACTTTTTGTCCTGGTGGTCATTATTTTGATTGTTGCAGTTTTGGCCATGATGAACAGTGGCAAAAAATAAACACCAACCACATATTTGGAAATGGATTTAGCATAATATGGTTTATTTTTATGTTAAATCCATTTTGTTTGTAACCTGGGTCACCTAAAAACATAACTGCCTGGTGTATTTTCGGTCAATAAAATAATGCCCATGGAAACCGAAATTCTCGCCCGGATTCAATTTGCCTTCACCGTTGCTTTTCATTACATCTATCCGCCCTTAAGTATCGGGATTGGATTACTGCTTGTAATTTTCGAAAGTTCCTACATCAGGACAAAAAAGGAAATATATCATAAACTAGCACGTTTCTGGACCAAAATATTTGCCTTGACCTTTGGTATCGGTGTGGTCACGGGCATTGTAATGGAATTTGAATTTGGTACCAATTGGGCCGTATATTCAAGGTTTGTAGGTGATGTATTTGGTAGTGCTTTGGCTGCAGAAGGAATCTTTGCCTTTGCACTTGAAAGCGGATTTTTGGGCATATTGCTCTTCGGATGGAATCGGGTTAAGCCTTGGGTACACTTGGTTTCAACCATTGGAGTATTCTTGGGGTCCATGTTTTCCGCCATTTGGATCGTAGTTGCCAATAGTTGGCAACAGACCCCCGCAGGATTTCATATTGTTGGCGAAGGCTTTGATGCCCGAGCTGAAATAACCGATTTTTGGGCTATGGTGTTCAATCCGTCCAGTGTAGATCGATTGACACATGTTTGGCTCGGAGCATTTTTAGCTGGCGCATTCTTGGTAATGAGTGTTCACGCCTATTATTTGATCAAGGGGAAATATATTGAAATTTCCAAAAAAGCATTTAAGATAGCCTTGGTGGTTGCCACTGTATTTTCTTTAGGGCAGTTGTTCACAGGTCACCAGTCTGCAGATGGGGTGGCCGAAAACCAACCCGCTAAGTTAGCCGCACTGGAGGGTCATTTTGAATCTTCGGCACCTGCCGACATGTATATTTTGGGATGGGTGGATAAAGAAAAGCAAGAAGTAACCGGAATAAAAGTGCCAGGAGGCCTGTCCTTTTTATTGGAGTATGATTTTGATGCTCCGGTAACCGGTCTCAATGCATTTCCCGAAAATGAGCGTCCCTCCCAAGTGAATGCCGTTTTTCAGTTCTATCATATTATGGTGGCCATTGGTATGGTGTTGATATTCTTGACCCTTTATGCCAGCTTTTTGTGGTGGAGGGGTAAATTGTTCAAAAAAAAGTGGCTCTTATGGATTTTTGTGTTCGCGGTTTTTCTACCACAGATTGCCAATCAAGTGGGATGGTTTGCTGCCGAAATGGGAAGACAGCCTTGGGTGGTATATGGTCTTTTAAGAACCGACCAAGCTTTTTCACAAGCCGTATCCGATAATCAAATTTTATTCTCGCTGATCTTGTTCTTCTTCGTATACAGCCTCTTGTTCGTGTTGTTTATTTATTTATTGCACAAAAAGATTAAACACGGCCCATATGAAGAATCGGAAAACGACGAAACACCATTTGGTGGTACACTAACTCATATGATGAAATAAGGATTATGGAAACTTTTTTAGGATTGGATTATCCCACTTGGTGGTTTTTGGTAGTAGGAGGGCTCTTTTCGGGCTATGCCATACTGGATGGTTTTGATTTTGGAGCTGGAGCTTGGCATCTCTTTCTAAAGAAAGAGAACAGTCGTAGAATCGCCTTAAATGCCGTTGGTCCGGTTTGGGATGGTAACGAGGTATGGTTGGTAATCGGCGGGGGTGCATTGTTTGCAGGATTCCCTGTAATGTACGCCACCTTGTTTTCGTCCTTGTACATTCCTTTTATGCTGTTTTTGTTGTTTATAATTTTTAGGGCAATATCCATAGAGTTCAGGGGCAAGGAGCCTATGCTCTGGTGGCGAAAGCTCTGGGACACTAGCTATAGTGTTTCCAGTATAATGTTGGCCTTTTTGTTGGGCGTTGTGCTGGGCAATGTGCTGCAGGGAATTGCCATAGGAGAAAACTATCAATATCAAGGGGGGGTGCTGTTCGAGTTTTTGAATCCATATGCATTAATGACAGGTTTTACCACCTTATCTCTCTTTATGGCGCATGGGGCTATTTTTCTCCTCTTAAAAACCGAAGGGAGGTTATTTGCCAAACTCACCCGCTTATTGAAAAGGGGAATGATTTTTTTTATGGTCAGTTTTGCCGTAACCACACTCTACACCTTGATTTACATACCTCATTTGTCGGACGATTTTAAGAGTAATCCATCACTTTTTATAATACCTTTGCTCACTTTTCTAAGCATTGCCAACGTGCCCAGATTGGCCGAAAAACGGAAGTATAAAGCGGCATTTTTGTTTTCCTCGTTGACCATAGCCTTTTTGTTGGTATTGGTTGCCGTTGAACTTTATCCGGTACTGCTGCGTTCTTCCATAGATCCACAATACAATATTGATATTTACAATGCGGCATCATCCACAAAATCATTGCAGATCATGATGATTATTGTTGCGATAGGTACACCATTGGTGCTTTTCTATACCATCTTTGTTTATAAAACCTTTTGGGGAAAAGTAAAATTGGACGAGACCAGTTATTGAAAGAACCTATGGGCCCTGATAATATCCAGGACATTTTATAGGTGCCCTTTTGTGTGTGTGACCTAGGTCACTTTATATCTCCTTGGCTACCATTACTTTTGGGTAAATCGTAGAAAAATGTCCAAAATAGTCATCTTGGGAGCTGGTATAGCAGGTCATGTGGCAGCATCCCATCTTAGAAGAAAGCTCGCCAAAGAGCATGAGGTTGTGGTGGTTTCCCCAAATAGTAACTACCAATGGATCCCCTCCAATATTTGGGTGGGAATAGGGCGAATGAAACCAAAGGATATCCTGTTCCCTTTAGCGCCCTTGTACAAAAAAAAGCATATTGATTATAAACAGGCCAAGGCGGTCAGTTTTCATCCCGAAGGCGATCAGGAAGAGCCAAAACCTTATGTGTTGGCAGAATATGTTGCAGGTGATGAAAAGGGAATCTCCGAGAAGGTGACCTACGATTACCTGATCAATGCCACTGGTCCAAAACTCAACTTCGAGGCCACCGAAGGACTCTCTCCAGGCAAAAATAAAGCACATTCCGTTTGCACCTATACCCATGCTCAAGAGGCTTGGATTGCACTGGAGACCCTCATAAAACAAATGAAGCAGGGAAAAAAGACCAAAATATTGATTGGAACTGGTCACGCGAAGTCAACCTGTCAGGGTGCCGCTTTCGAATACATCCTGAACGTGGAGCAAGAACTGCGTCGTTACAAGGTTAGGGATATGGCCGAAATCACTTGGATTTCCAACGAATACCATCTCGGGGATTTTGGCATGGACGGTATGCTGCTGAGTTATGGCAGCAATATTATGAAGTCCAGTGAAATGGTAGAAATGGTCTTTGAGGATAGGGGAATCAAATGGATTTTGGGAGCCGGTGTCCATAAAGTGGAAGACGGGGTGGCCCATTATGAAAATCTTGAAGGGGAGCAAAAACAGGAATCTTTTGATTTTGCCATGCTGATCCCTTCCTTTTCAGGTCATGGGTTTAAGGCTTACAACAAAACGGGGGACGATATCACGGACAAACTCTTTAGGGGATTCATGATCGTGGATGCCGATTACACACCCAAACCCTATGAAGAATGGAGTGTACAGGATTGGCCCGAAACCTATCAAAACCCTTCCTATCCCAATATTTTCGCGCCCGGAATTGCCTTTGCACCGCCGCACAGTATTTCCAAACCCAGAAAGAGCAAAAACGGCACCGATATTTCACCTGCCCCTCCAAGAACGGGAATGCCATCGGGTATCACCGCAAAATTGGTGGCCGACAACATCATCGAAATGATCAAACATTCAGATAATGAGTTGCACCATAAAGGATCCATGGGGAATATGGGAGCTGCATGCATAGCATCGGCAGGATTCGGGATGACTAAGGGCAGTGGTATTAGCATTACCACCTATCCCATTGTTCCCGATTTTAAGAAATATCCAGACACACACGGCAGAAAATTGGGCAAAACTTTTGGCACTATTGGCCTTGCCGGACATTGGTTGAAGTTGGCCCTTCACCACGCATTCCTTTACAAAGCAAAAATGAAACCCTTTTGGTGGTTAATTCCAGAATAGACAATTATGACACGAAGAATATCCAAATACAAGCGATTTATGATGATGAACCCCATTGTTCAATTTTTTAAGTTCATCTATTTGAGCATTAAAGTTTTGATTGTGGTGGCTGGAGGGCATGGGGGAACGCGGAACGCATAAACCCCGTCCTCCTTATTGAACTTGCCTCAATATGACCCATTTCTTTGGTTACAGGGGTATGTTGAGGTTCATTTTTTTAGGGAAACAGGACATTTTTCTCGGTAACCAAGGTTACTGTGCAGGCGAATTGCCAAATTTAATTTTGCTTCAAATTATTTAAATACATGAAACGAATAATTACATTCACAATACTCATTTGGATCCAGGGACAACTATTTGCCCAAGACCCTGTCAAGATTTCTATGGAAGAAGTATTGACAAAGGTGCAAGAGTCCAATGCCAGCATCAAGGTGTCCGAACAGGAGGCCAAAATGGCAAAATACGATTATAGGTTCTCCAATTCCATCTTTTTGCCACAGATAGCTGTGTCGCATACAGGAATGGCGACCACAAACCCTTTGATGGCTTTCGGTTCTAAACTCAACCAAGAGATTTTGACCCAGGCAGATTTTAACCCTGCCTTGTTGAACGATCCCGATCAGATCGAGAACTACGCCACCGTGGTTTCGGTGGAACAACCCTTGATCAACTTGGATGGGTTTTATCAGCGCAAAGCCGCCAAGACTACGATGGAGGCCAAAGAGCTTCAGGCCATGCGCACCCGAGATTATCTGGATTTTGAAGCCCAAAAGGCCTACGGGCAATTACAATTGGCGCATAGAGCCGTAAGTGTGTTTCAGAAAGCTTACGATGCAGCAAATGCAAACTTGAACATGGCACAGAACAGCTATGATCAAGGCTTGCTTCAAAAAGCAGATTTGTTGGAAGTGAAGGTACGGGTCACCGAGGTCTCCGATCAATTGAAGACAGCCAAAAGCAATGTGAAAAATGCATCGGACTATTTAGCCTTTTTGATGAACGAGCAAGGAGATGTGGTCTATGAACCCTCCGAAGAATTGGTGCCTGATAATTTGGGCGAATCAGTGGACGTTTCACTGGAAAACAGGGCCGATGTAAAAGCCATGGATTTGGTGTCCGAAGCCTACAAAGCAAACATGAAAGCGGATAACATGACCTTTTTACCAAGGCTGAATGCCTTTGCCAGCTACGAAATGTACGATGACCAAATTTTTCAGGCCGATGCCAAAGGATACATTATTGGTGCAAGTTTGAGTTGGGATGTTTTTAAAGGATCCCAACGCTTTGCCAAAGCAGGAAAGAGTAAAACAAGTTATGAAAAAGCGAAACAGGAATACGAGCAGTACGTCGCCAAAAGTACTATGGAGCTACAACGCACCAAACGGATGGTCGAGGATGCCGCGAGCAGGCTCCAGACCTCAAAATTGGCTATGGAGCAATCCGAAGAATCATTGAGAATCCGTACCAACCGATTTAAAGAAGGTTTGGAAAAAACAACGGATCTATTGATGGCCGAAGCCACCTATGCGGAAAAACAATTGGCCTATTATCAAACCATATTTGAATATAATCAAGCACAATCCTTATTAACATTTTTAACCAAAGAATAATTGCAACATGAAAAACACTACGATATATAAAAGCTTCACTTTAATTCTTGCATTGGGATTGACCCTTGCAGGGTGCGGGGGTGATGAAAAACAAGCCGCAACGACCTCAGAGGCGGTAAAGGTAACCGTTGCCGATGTGGACACGGGAGACCAATCCACCATTAAAGCAGGTAGTGGACAGATTAAAGCTGTGAATAGTGCAACCTTGAGTACCCGAATGATGGGCCATGTGGAATCCCTTCCTGTGAAAATAGGTCAAGAAGTAAACAAGGGAGATCTATTGATTTCCATCAACAATGTGGACCTACGAGCCAAAAAAGCACAGGTAGAGGCATCCATTACGGAGGCAACGGTGGCCTTCAACAATGCCAAGAAAGATTATGAAAGGTTCCAGAATCTTTTTAACGAGAACAGTGCTTCACAAAAGGAATTGGACGATATGACCGCCCACTACGAAATGGCCAAAGCCCGATTGGAAGCCGCAAACCAAATGAAGAACGAAGTTAACTCCCAGTTTGCCTATGCCAATATCAGGGCTCCATTTAGCGGAGTGGTGACTAACACCTACATTGACGAGGGCGATATGGCCAATCCTGGTGTTCCGTTGGTTTCAGTTGAATCAGCTGGAGGAGGTTTTGAAGTAGTTGCGAAGGTTTCAGAGAATAATATTTCCGGTATAAAAGTGGGAACCAGTGCTCAAATACTTGTGAAAACTTTGGATACTACCCTTACAGGTAAAGTGTCTGAGTTAAGTGCATCGGCCCAAAATACGGGCGGGCAATATTTGATGAAGGTTTTAATTGACAAAACGGAAGCCAAGATTTTGTCAGGTATGTATGCAACCGTTAGGCTGGAGGCTGAAAATGAGAGCAACGGAAAAACAGTTGTTACGGTTCCGTCCAAAGCCTTGGTGCATAAAGGACAGTTGACAGGCGTATACACCTTGGGTCAGGATAATGTGGCCTTATTGCGCTGGTTGCGACTGGGCGACAGCTACGGTGATGAAGTGGAAGTGTTGTCGGGCTTGTCCAAAGGAGATCAATATATCGTATCGGCCGAAGGAAAGTTGTACAACGGAGCCAAAGTAAGCATTCAATAACCCAAAAACGCTAACAATGAAAGACGGACTTGCAGGTAGAATTGCCAAAGGGTTTATCAGCTCCAAGCTAACGGTGCTCTTAATGATCGTGTTTATGGTCATTGGGGTGTACAGCTCCTTCCTTATCCCAAGGGAAGAGGAGCCCCAGATAGACGTGCCCATGGCGGATATTTTTGTGGGGTATCCCGGGGCCAGCCCCACCGAGGTGGAATCCAGGATCACAAAACCGCTGGAAAAAATTATATCGAACATTAAAGGCGTAGAATATGTGTATACCACTTCCATGCAAGAGCAGGGAATGGCCATTGTACAGTTCTACGTGGGAGAAGATATCGAAAGGTCTTTGGTACGCTTGTACGACGAGATCAACAAGCACATGGACCAAATGCCCGCCGGGGTTACCATGCCATTGGTAAAAACCCGCGCCATTGATGATGTGCCTATGCTGGCCCTTACACTTTGGAGCGAGGAGTACGATGATTTTCAGCTAAGGCAGATCTCAGGAGAGCTCATCAACGAGATCGAAAAAGTAAACGGGGTTTCCATCACCAAAAAGATAGGAGGTCGCAGTCCCCAGCTTCGTGTGGTGGTGGACAAGGATAAAATGGCCGAATCAGGAATTGATATGTTGGCCGTTGCCCAAATGATCAAGGCCAACAACCAGCAAATGGATGCTGGTAATTTCCTTGCCAACGATACCGAGTTCCACATCAGTACAGGAAACTTTTTAAAAACCAAGGAAGACCTTGAAAACCTGATTGTAGGCACCAAACAAGGTCAACCCATCTATCTAAAGCAGATATCAAAGGTATTGGATGGTCCAGAACTGCCTAAAAACTATGTTTCCCTTGGATTTGGAGCCGCAAGTGAAAAGGCAGAGACCTATAAATCAGAATATCCAGCGGTCACCATTTCCATAGCCAAAAGAAAAGGAGCCGATGCCATGAAGATTGCCGATGTGGTGTTGGAAAAGGTAGACCACTTAAAAACTACCTTGATTCCAGATGAGGTAAAGGTTGAGGTGACCCGAAACTACGGGCAAACAGCTTCGCAAAAAGTATCGGAATTGTTGATGCACTTGATCGGTGCCATCATTGCCGTGACCTTTGTGGTGATGTTGGCCATGGGATGGCGAGGTGGACTTGTGGTGTTCCTATCGGTGCCCATCACCTTTGCGTTGACTTTGCTCAGCTATTATCTGCTGGATTACACCTTGAACCGAATTACCTTGTTTGCCTTGGTGTTTGTAACAGGTATTGTGGTGGACGACTCCATTATTATTGCGGAGAACATGCACCGTCACTTTAAAATGAAACGGTTACCGTTCAAGGATGCTGCGATCTATGCCATTAATGAGGTAGGGAACCCGACCATTTTGGCCACGTTTACGGTAATTGCATCCGTGTTGCCCATGGCATTCGTGTCTGGATTGATGGGGCCTTATATGTCGCCCATGCCCATTGGAGCTTCGATTGCGATGTTGCTATCATTGTTCGTGGCGTTGACCATCACTCCCTATTTGGGCTACATCTTCTTAAGAGAAAAAGACAAAAAGAAGAAAAAGGAAAAAGCCCCCGTTGAAATACAGGACACCTTCATTTACAAAGCTTACTCTCGATTTGAAAGCCCTTTGATAGAGAGCAGGAAAAAAAGATGGTTGTTCTTGGGCATTACCTTCTTCTTGCTGCTTGCCTCCATTGGAATGTTCTTTACCAAATCGGTAGCCGTAAAAATGCTTCCTTTTGATAACAAGAACGAGTTCCAAGTAGTGATAGACCTTCCCGAAGGAACGACCTTGGAAAGGACATCAGCGGTAACCAAAGAAATTGGAGCATATCTGTCCACTCGTCCCGAAGTGGTCAACTATCAAACCTATGTGGGGACATCTGCCCCAATTACATTTAATGGTTTGGTAAGGCATTACGACCTTCGTGGTGGTAGCAATATGGCCGATATTCAGGTCAATTTGGTGGACAAGCACGACAGAAGCGAACAGAGCCACGATATTGCCAAATTGCTCAGACCAAGAATTCAGGAATTGGGCAAAAAATACGATGCGAACATCAAAATTGTTGAGGTGCCGCCTGGACCTCCTGTGCTCTCCACCATTGTGGCCGAAGTATACGGACCCGATTATGATAAACAAATTGCATTGGCCGATAAGGTAAAAGGTATTTTGAACAATACCACCGATGTTGTGGATGTGGATTGGATGGTCGAGGATGATCAAGTCGAGTATGATTTTGTGATCGACAAAGAAAAAGCGATGCTTTATGGAATTACTCCGCAACAAATTGTACAGGTGATGGGTATGGCTTTTCGTGAACAGCCCGTATCACATATCTACCGTGAAGATGCCTTTGATCAAATTGGGATTGTGCTTTCCATTAGTGAGAAGGATAAATCCAGCTTGGAGGAGATCAAACAGTTAAAAATAGCATCCCAGCAGGGCAATATGGTTTCCGTTGGGGATTTGGTTCAGGTAAAAGAAGGCATCAAGGCCAAGAGCATCTACAGAAAAAATCAAAAAAGGGTCGTGTATGTGATGTCCGATATGGCAGGGGAATTGGAAAGCCCCGTGTACGCCATTTTGGGTATGACGGACAAGTTGAACCAATTGGAGCTTCCGCAGGGATACTCCATCAACGAACTCTATATGGAACAGCCCCAGTTTGAAGATGATTACACCGTAAAGTGGGATGGGGAATGGCAGATAACCCTTGAGGTATTCCGCGATCTGGGAATCGCATTCTTGGGTGTGATTGTCATTATTTATATGTTGATCGTAGGGTGGTTCCAAAACTTTAAGGCACCCATGGTGATGATGGTGGCCATACCACTTTCATTGATCGGTATTGTGCTCGGACACTGGTTGCTCGGTGCATTCTTTACAGCAACCTCCTTTATCGGTATGATTGCCCTTGCGGGCATCATGGTGCGGAACTCGGTGTTACTGATTGACTTCGTCAATTTGAGATTGGATGACGGGATTCCCTTGAAACAAGCCGTCATAGAAGCGGGCGCAGTACGTACCACACCAATTTTATTGACAGCGGGGACCGTTGTTATTGGAGCCTTTGTGATTTTGTTCGACCCCATTTTCCAGGGATTGGCCATTTCACTGATGGGAGGAACCATAGTGTCCACTGTTTTGACGCTATTGGTAGTGCCATTGGTGTATTACTTGATAGAACGAAAAAATTACAAATAAGATGAAACCGAGATGGCTAAAATAATCTTTAGGCACACCGTGCAATGATTCTTTTAGTCGTAAAAGGTTCCATGTGACCATTGAAAGAACTATAAAAATATGCGCATGAAAATGATCATTGTTACCACGGTAGAAGAATATAAGAGCGAGGTTTTTAAACTATTTAAAAAGGCCGGCGTGGAAAGTTTTAGTGAATCCGATATTGATGGGTACAAAAGTGCAGCGCCGTTGATGTACACCAGCAGCTGGTTCCCAAGTGAAAAGGGTGGGGCGGCATCCAACATGTTTTTCTCTTTCACCCAAGAGGAAAAAGTAACTGAATTGTTCAAATTAATAAAGCAATTCAATACCGAAAGTGAAACCACCAACCCCATTAGAGCGGTAGAGATACCCATAGAAAGAACTGTTTAAAAAACATTAAAATGAAAAATAGAATTGTAAGAGGCGTAGCGGGAACATTTATATTGATAAGTCTGATTTTGGCCATTTATGTAAGTCAAAATTGGCTCTGGTTTACCGCTTTTGTGGGTGCAAACTTGCTGCAATCATCGTTCACCAAGTGGTGTTTGTTGGAAGATATTTTGAAGAAATTCGGAGTGTCCGATGCCAATAAAAGCTGCTGATAGCACTTATTAGGTTTGATATTTAGAGCATTTTCATGATCTTTGTTCAAAACCTCACGAAAATGCTTTATCAACCTTGGCCTTGGTATGTATCGGGCCCACTTATAGCCATTATTATGGCTCTGCTCATTCTTATGGGCAAAAAATTTGGAATGTCCTCCAATCTTGAGACCTTTTGCTCCATTGGCGGAGCAGGAAAGTTTTCGGATTACTTCAAAATTGATATAAAATCCAAACGATGGAACCTGTTGGTTGTCCTTGGCTCTGTAATCGGGGGGGTTGTTGGAGCTCAGCTGCTTTCCCCCAATCCAGCAGTAAACATTTCAGATAAAACCGTTACCAAATTGCAAGAACTCGGGTTTGATAGTGCTGGTACAGCCTATTTGCCCACCGAGCTTTTTAGTATGGAATCCTTAACAGACCCAAAAGTATGGGTCATTTTACTCGTGGCTGGCTTTTTGGTGGGCTTCGGCACTCGTTATGCGGGAGGTTGTACCTCTGGACATGCTATTTCTGGTCTAAGTAACCTTCAACGACCTTCACTTATAGCAGTAATCGGATTTTTTATCGGAGGACTGATCATGGTTCACCTGTTGTTTCCCTTAATTTTTGCATCATGAAGAGTTTGGCATATATCATCATAGGTACATTTTTAGGAGTAGTGCTTTACAAGTCCGAAGCGGCTTCGTGGTTCAGGATCTATGAAATGTTCCAGTTCGATTCCTTCCATATGTACGGTATTATTGGCTCTGCTTTGGCTGTAGGAGTGGCATTGGTTTTTTGGATAAAAAAATCGAAGGTAAAATCCTTTTCGGGGGAAAACATTAGCATTCCCCACAAAGAAAAAACGTTTGCCAGATACATTTTGGGCGGAACGCTCTTTGGGCTTGGATGGGCCTTGGCCGGTGCTTGTCCCGGACCTATATATATTTTGGTTGGAGCAGGCTATTGGCCCATTGTTATTGTGCTGTTTGGTGCGGTTTTGGGCGCCTTTGTTTACGGTGTTTTAAGTGGTAAACTACCTCATTAAGGTTGACTTAACGGGATATTTGGGCCAAACAACGATCATGAATGGTTTGTTGGTCTCCAGCATATAGCTTTGTCTGTCCCAAAACTTACGTAATAGTCCCTACATGAAGCTAACTACGTTTATTATAGACGATGATTTGGTATCGCAATTCGCGACGCGGTACTGCATACAACAATCCCACGGTAATTTTGATATTGTTACCTGCTCCAGCGGCGAGGAGGGAATACAAGCGTGTTTAAGTTCCATTAAGGAGCACGACAGATTACCAGATATTATTTTTTTGGACTTGGTAATGGATGGCATGAACGGTTGGGATTTTTTGGATAACCTCAAGAATCTGTTCAAGGAACACCAACTACCCAGTGTTTATGTGCTCTCCGCTTTTACGAATGCATCGGATCGAACCATTGCCAAAAAAAATGGCTTGATTTCTGGTTACGTGGATAAACCTTTGTCTCGTTCCTATTTGGAAAAAATACTAAAAGAGGAGGCGGCAAAAAGGTCTTAGGTTGGTTCCTAAAAAATCCACAGAGAAATAGATGGTGGGAGTTGCATAAGATTCATCAAAAAACCTATTTTTGCAATCCATTTTGATGGATGGCCCCGTAGTTCAATGGATAGAATAGAAGTTTCCTAAACTTTAGATGCAAGTTCGATTCTTGCCGGGGCCGCTTTTTGACTACTGAATGATTCAATAAATCATTAAATAAATGAAAATCAGACATTTAATATTTTATGATTTCAATTGAATTCCTTTGATATGTGCTTTAAAAGTTCACAAATCGTCAACATTTTTTAGGTTGCTGTTTTAAATTAAGTAATTAAAATTCAGTAATTTAGTTGGAACACTCGATTTGATTTGACTTTCGTCTTCGCCAACGTTTAACAAAAAGAAGACAATTATGAGGTCAAATTCCACTTTTTCCGTCCTGTTTTGGCTTTATTCCGGTAGGTCAAAAAATGGGAAAGCCCCTATTTATGCCAGGATTTCTGTCAATGGTAAAAAACTGAACATTAGTTTAAAGCGAAGAATCCAAATCAATCAATGGGACTCTGAAAGGCAGCGGGTAAAAAATTCTACTATTGATGCTAAATCCATCAACCAGTATCTTGATGAGTTCTACTCTGGTCTGTTCCAATCATTTCAACAGCTGCGCATAGAGGGCAAGCACATCACCCCTCATAGTGTAAAAGCCAGATTTATGGATGAGGAAGAGGATAATCAACATTTTACCTTGAGGGACATTGTGTCTTATCATAATACCAATATGTTTCCCAAGCTACATTGGAATACTTCAAGATTATATCTCACCAGTCGGAAGTATATCTTTTTGTTTTTGAAGAAAAATTTAAAAAAAGAAGATATCCGACTTGATGAATTGAACTATAAGTTCATCCTTGACTTTGAAAATTTTCTTCGCAGTCATAAACCCAACCACTACCAACAACAAATTGGAAATAATGCTGTAATGAAACATATCCAAAGATTAAGAAAGATGGTTTCTTTGGCATATCGATTGGAATGGATAGACAAAGACCCTTTTAGGCAGTTTAAGCAGAGATTGACTCCGACGAATAGAGAGTATTTAGGTTCCGAGGAACTTCAAGCGATTGAAGAGCTCAAACTTGATAGTAATCGGCTGAAAACCGTCAGAGATCTTTTTGTGTTCAGTTGCTATACCGGGGTATGTTATACGGATTTAATGCTCTTAACGGAAGATAATGTGGTCATGGGCATAGACAAAAAATATTGGATAATCACCAAAAGACAGAAGACCCATAATCCGGTCAAAATACCACTTTTAAAAAAAGCTCTTGACTTGATTGAACTTTATAAAGAGGACACTAGGTCCATCATTAACAACACGTTGTTTCCAAGAATCTCCAACCAAAAGATGAACGCTTATTTGAAAGAGATTGCAAGTGAGGCAAAAATCAAAAAGAATTTGACATTTCATATGGCAAGGCACACGTTCGCCACGACAGTTACCTTGACCAATGGTGTGCCGATAGAAACCATTTCAAAAATGTTGGGGCATCGAAAACTTACTACCACACAGATTTATGCAAAGGTGTTAGAAAGAAAGGTTGGTGAAGATATGGAGATTTTGAGAAGCAAACTGGAATCGCCAATTGAGTCAAATCCAAAAAAGAAATCGAATGAAGCATAGCGAAGTGCTGAAACGCTATATTCTTATCTCGAACTTTTGCGCTTGGTTTCTATCTGGTTTTTGTAATGTTTAGAAAGATAAGTTTAATCAACCGCTCCTAATAAACAAAAACCACTGAATTTATTGTTACTCTATACACCAAAGAAAGGTATTTGGGTTTTCACGCTCGCGTGAAAAATGAATAGCAAGAGGGTGATGCGCAAATTGCGCCATCACGGTTGTTTTCAGGTCTTCAACAAGTTGAAAACCAGTTAATTGAACACCTTTTGGAATACTGTAAACCCTTTGGGAATCCCAGTAAACACTGGAAATTTTTGACGAAAAAATTGACGCAATTTCACTAAAAAACAAAATTGGGCCTATGGAAAAGCAATCTAAAGCTTAAAATAACGGAATGGAGATTGGAATGATATAAAATTGAGGCAAACAGACCATTGGATTACCTCAAATGATGAGGAGAGTATATCGGATTAATAGATAGAATTGCCTCGCTCAGTAAGGTTAGTTTGGCAAGATTTGGGGCTTGCAGCGCGAAACTTGGTTTCGCTCGCCTTTGTTTAGAATTTCAGTTAATGCCTGGTTTTTTACCTGATAAATGCTCAACTCTAGTTAATTCCTTACTACAATCATCCGAACTTGAGGTTTTTAAGATATTGTTTTCCACTATAATGGTTTCATCCCTCCAGGTTTCCTTTCCCATAGTATTTTTCCATTTCACCTGTCCAACATAAGTGCCCGGGTTTTGCTGGGAAAGATGGAAGCCAACTTCATCCAAGGTGAACTTGTACCTTCCAAGCCCCCCGAGCTTTGCATAGCGTCCTTCAATTTCTCCATTTTCATTGGTGTAAAAGGTAACTACACGTCCATCACATCCTTCCCAAGATCCAATGATGTCCGTATAGGTGGAAGTTGCTATTGGACTTATAGATTTACAGCTGACCCATATGCCCAAGCTTAGGGACAAGAATACGATGAACTTTATTTTCTTTACTTTCATTAGTCCTTTCTTTGATATTTATCTTTCATAAATTCAAAATACATATAGCCAAAACGGTCGTACCAGTCTTCAACCCCATACTTGGCCTCGCAAATGTTGAGTTCCATCATGGCATCGGCCAGACTTTGTAGAAATTCAGCATATTTAGCATCATAAGCTTGTTCAAGTTCGGTCACGGACTTTTCGATATTTCTTCGTTGGGTTTGCCAGGCCATACCACCAACACCGCTAGGGGTAAAGCCAGATACGTCGTCTCCAAAGGAAATTGCGGCATTGGAAAAGTCCTTGGTGCATTTATAGATTGTGGCAAGCTTTTCAAACTGGTATCGCATGTTGTTAAACTTCTTTCGGGCTTCAAAAAAACATTCTGCACAGCCTTGGTTTTCCTCCTCAGAGATTTCCCCGTTATCATCAAAATAAAAATCGGTACAAATGGAAGGAATGGAAGGTGCTTGGCCCGGTGGTGCTGAACTGATGCATTTACCCAGTCCATTATTATAGGTAGAATAGAGTAACTTTACATTGTCCCATTGTTTCCGTATCGTAGAGATGGTCTTGTCTAGATCCTTAACTGCTTTGTCCACAGCTTTGCGCTCGCTCTCCAAACCCGCTAATTGGCTCATGACCATTGCATGTTTTGAATTTTGCTGCTTCTTCCAATTTTCAAACTCTTCCATGGTCAACACAGCGCCCCCATCTTGACCAAAGCTTGAAAATGGCATTAATGATAGAAGCAAGAGAATCACTGCTGTCCCTTTTC
Source organism: Allomuricauda sp. NFXS6 (assembly GCF_040148835.1). Taxonomy (NCBI): domain Bacteria; kingdom Pseudomonadati; phylum Bacteroidota; class Flavobacteriia; order Flavobacteriales; family Flavobacteriaceae; genus Allomuricauda; species Allomuricauda sp. NFXS6. Next base: position 56,186 of record NZ_JAGEMG010000010.1, read on the forward strand.
CCTTTCTACCCATAAGTTTTCCAGCCAAAACACCTATGACCAGTAAAGCAACCCCGAGGGCAATGTATAACAGGTAATTGGTCTTCCCTCCATCGCCGGTCGTCCCAGCAGCTTCAATGGGTGAGGCTTCACCACTGGATGTCATTTCATCTTCATTGATTGACCTAAAGGCACTGCCCAAATAGGTTTTTTTTTCGGGGCTGGCCACCACTGCAATGGTATAGATAGAATTGTTGGGTTGCTCCGGCTCTATTTTTATTCCAAAACTTCCCCAGGTACGTATTTTGAAGTCCGCTACCCCATCTCGAGCATTGACAGTGTTTTGTTGGGCCTGCACGGCTTCCCAGTTATCTTTTGCCAAGCTTACTTTTAATGGAGTGCCGTCTACACTGGTGACCAACACATCAACAAAATTATAAAGGTCGTGGCCGGTAACGTAGTGGTACATTGCGGAATCTTTTAGTCTATTAAAATAAACAATGCCAAGTTCCCCGTCGTGCCCCGTTCTAGTGTCTGCCAATAGTTTCAATTCTACCGGCTGAATCGCTTTGTTCAAGGTGAAAGGTTGGGCATATCCCTGAAACGCACCTATAAACAAGAGGCCAAACAACAAGATGTTTTGCAATAGTTTCATCTTAATTTATTTTTGGTAGTGATCAATAAGATAGTTGGCAATTTTGTACGTATTCTGTTTCTGTTCTTCCCTTTGGGAATCTGTCAGTTTGGGACCACTAGTGTTTAAATAACTGTAACTGATTTTTATAGGGTTTCCATAGTTTGTATTTAACAGCAGCAAGAAGCCCTGTACAGGATGTCTTTTTATATAGGTATCGCCGGATTTACTTATACTGAGATCAATCATCTCGTTCTTCAGTCCACTTTTTATTTGGTCTTCAACAATGTTTTTGTCTCCCCATTTTTCTAGGCTTATTCCGTAATTGACCGTAAAATTGCCTGGATGGGTTACTTTATACCAGCAATCTCCCTGATAGTTGCTTTGTTCTTCTACTTGATGATTACTGTATCCCAAAGCCTTGGCCAATTGAGAAGGGGTAAGTTTGCAATCTCCACTTGGAGTGTATAGTTGGGTATAATCCCCTTTTTGCTCCAAATCCATTGCGCTGGCAGCTTCCAATTTTAGATCTGTCCCAGAACTCTCTGTAGTTGATTTTTCCTTTTTTCCTGTATCGCCACAAGCAGCTATTAGCAACACGCCCAAAAAGGCAATAGTAATGTTTAATGCTTTCATAATGTTGTTCTAATGTTTATTAAAGCTCTCTTATTTTAGAACTTGACTTACAGTTAAGCCCTATCGCATGGATTATTCATCAATTCTATCAACTTTAATATTCGCTATCTCCAAGGGTTCATATTTGATATAATAGTTCTCTGCCCCCGCGATAATCGGACTTATCTTTATTTCTCTGCTATCACCAATAAAATCGAACATAATCTCGTCGTATTGGTTGTTGATAAACCAAGTTTCATTATATCTTCCAGTAACATTGGTCATCACTTTTTTGTTTCCGTATTCGCCAGGTTTAAGTTTGATGATCACGCGGTATCTTTGTCCGGCCTCTGGATTGAATTGCAAAACCAGATACCTCATTTCAGGTAAAAACCCTGGTGCTCCATTGTTTACTCGCGGATAATATTTGTTTTCTGGATACACACTGATGTATCTGGGGGACTGCTCAAATTTTCCAAAATATGATACCACCTTCATATCCTTGTCCGTCATTCGTCCAGGTTCAATTTCCCATGATTTGTTGTACTTAAGCTTCAATAAAGCAGAACGGTCATATGTAGTTGCGGGAAGTTTTGCTATTTGTTTTGCATTAAGGCTTTCAAACTTTTTCACCTCTATCCTTTGTGGCTTGGCAATGATTTTGTTGCTCAAATCTATTTTGGAGGTCTGGGAAATATTGATGTTTGTGTTCTTGGGCAACTTTTGGGCATGCAGCGTGCAAATTCCTGTTACCATAGTAGCCAATAATAATTTAACAATTGATTTCATAAGCTTATTTAATTGAATTGATTAAGATCTTCAGTTAAGTTTCCAAACGGTATTGTTTGTTGTTGAAAAATTGCTTCGTTGTGTTCCACCAATGGCAAATAGTTCTCCATTTAGATTTACCAATGTATAGAAAATGGCTCTTATCGGAACCGAATCAATCGTTGTGGCAGCCACCCATTCCACTCCGTTGGAAGATTCATAAAAGGTTGAATCGGGATTTGGGCCATCCACAGGGGTGGTCATCAATATAATTTTACCATCCAATACTACGGTCCTTACCGAGTTTATGCCTCTCTCACGGATTTCTGAAACTTCCGGGGTCGACCAGTTGATTCCATCCATACTGGTCCTTGTACTGATTTCTTCAATGTCCAAATCTGCATTGGGCTCAAAGGAATACAGGGTTTCATTCAAGTTTTCAATTTGAAAACTGTACTTGGTATCAAACCCGTGATTTTCTATTTCCAAATTCCAATTTAATCCGTCGATACTGCTGTACACATTGCGTTCTGGAGATAGGTCATCTATATCGCCCGAATAGCCGGCAATTCTAAATATTTTATCCCCCAATACTTCAAACTTTGAATTTTGATATTGTATAAATGGCGTGGTCTCCGTTTCTTCCACCCAAGCGATACCATTTTCAGAGCTAAAAATTTTCGTGGAGAGGAAACCTTCGGAAACACCTCCGTAAATCCATAACTTGCCGTTGAAGGCAATCAATTCATGTCCATAGATGCCCCCAAAAGGAAAATCGCCTTCCAACGTCCAATTCTCACCATCATCACTGGACCAGATATCCGTAAGGGCAACATCTGCTTCATTTCGTCCTCCAATCACCCAAATTTTATCATCAAATACTTCAACCCCGGTGGCTTTTCTGGCACCGTATGCAGCATCTTCAGTAATTAAGCTTGGGAATATGAGCTCTGTGGTAAATGTTTGAACTTCGCTTTCCGCCACCGTTTCACCCTCTTCATAAGCTATAATCTGCCAAAAATAGTCGGTGTTCAAATCAAGGGCATCGTCCGTTTCAATCTCATATGAAGTAACTGTGAGTCCTGATTCGATTTCGGTCAGTGTATTTTCAGAAGTTCCAAGGAACAAGGAATACGTAACCGGTTGGTCGCTATCGTAATTTTCCCAGCTGATCGATGGTGTTTTGGAAACTGGGCTTTCGTTGTTAGTCGGAGACAAGGTTGCCAATGTTTCTATAATTGGCTCATCGCCAACACCGTCATCATCAATAACGACAACTCCGTTTCCATTGTCATCATTGCCGCAACCTTGGCACAATAGGATAAGACAAACGATAATTGATCTAAAAAAAAGCTTCATGAGTAGTTTAATTTAATGTTGTTTAGGGGAACAATTTTGTTATTCCAATGCCAAGCCAAAGTGATTGATTACTTCGTGGTAGATTGTTTTATTAATAATCCATAGTTTGCCGTGTTGACGCTTTTCTCCTTGGCCTATTCCTTAGAGAAATGTGTGCTTTTGATGACATTGTTTTTATTCATAATCTTTAGCTTGTATTTTCCCTTTTGCAATTTGTTCACGTTCAAATAAATCTCATATCGGGGAACTTCTTCAAGTATGCCTTCATACCTCTTTTTCTTCATGGTGATATGAAGTGTTTTTGTGTTAGTCAATCGGTAAGGTTGAATGAATGGGTTGTAGGCCATCATTCAACGCTGGAGCAAACATAATGGCACATAATGCTGAGGGCTATGAATTATGTATCAAAGCCTATGAAATATGTAACAGGGTAGAAAAACCTTGGCCTTAAGGAGACTTGGGAAGGTTATTTTTTACTGAATTCAGAGGGAGATGTTCCATAGGTTTCCCTAAAACATTTTGTAAAATAGGAATGATCGTTAAAGCCTACCTGATAGCCAATTTCGGAGATATTGGCATCACTTTTTTGTAGTAGCGAAGCTGCCAATTTTAGCCTTTGGCTACGAATAAATTCCGTAGTGGTCTGTCCCGTGAGCGCTTTTAACTTTCGGTGCAGTTGCATTCTGCTCATACCCAAAGCTTTTGCAAAATCTTTTGAATTAAAGTCTGATGCGACCAAATGATTGTCCAAAACATTTTGAAGGGACTCCAAGAAGCGTTCATCATAAGAGCTGATGGATATGTCCTTTGGGGTTAAAATAATCTCTTGACTAAAACGCTCCTGTAGTTTTCTGCGGCTCTCCAATAAGTTTTTGGCAGTCTGCTTCAAAATTTTGTTATTGAATGGCTTGGTCAGATAGGCGTCGGCACCTGTTTCCAATCCTGTCAGTCTATTTTCATCACCGGCCTTTGCCGTGAGCATTAGAATGGGGATATGGGACGTAGCATCATTCGTCTTACAATTTTTGGTAAATTTCAGTCCATCCTCTTCGGGCATCATCAGGTCTGTTATGATAAGATCGGGAACCTGTTTCAGTGCTTTTTGAAAACCGGTGCTTCCATTGTCTGCCGTAACAATATTGAATTCGTCATCAAAAATAGAAGAAACATAGGTGCGTAGATCCTCATTGTCATCCACGATCAAAATAACGTCTCGGCTTTCATCACTTTCCGTAATGGATACTTTACCCTCATCCTCAACGGCATCTGTATTTTCTTGATAGGTTTCCTCTAAAGTTGTTGATTTTGTGCCAGTTACTTTTTCCTCGTTTGAGTAGTCGGTTTCAAGTATGGGCAATCCCAAGTGAAATGTGACACTTTCCGGACTGCTCTTGGCCTCAATCTTTCCTTTATGCAATCCGACCAGTTCTTTGGTGAGTGCTAGTCCAATTCCCGTACCTCTTTTATTGGCATGAATTTGGTGAAAGCGGTTGAATATTTCCTGTAATTCTTTTTTTGTTAGGGATACACCTGTATTTGTCACCGTTAATGAGAGAACGCCCTGTATGATTTCCGCCTCAAAATTTATCTCGGCATTTTGTGGACTGTATTTTAGTGCATTGCCCAAAAGATTGCCAACCACCTTCTGAAGTATGTCAGCATCAAACCAATAATGATTTTGATCTTTGGAGATTTTTATTTGGAGTTGTTGGGATTTTTTTTCGGCGCTGAACAAGAACGATTCCGCTTGTGATTTCAAAAAAGTGGACAACTCTGCTTTATTGACATTCAGTTCATAATAACCTGATTCCAGTTTTGATAGGTCCAGCAACTGGTCTACCAAAGTGGCGAGCTGTTGGGTGTTCTTTTTGGCAATGGTCAGGTTCCGTCTATCCTCTTGGCTTAGTTCCGCACGCTCGAGTTGCTGTTCTACCGGACCCTGTATCAAAGACAAAGGTGTACGCAGTTCATGGGATATGTTGGCAAAAAAGTTTGATTTGGCCACATCCAGCTCCCTTAATTTTTTGTTCGTTCTTTGACGGTTGCGATAAAGCACAAAGAGAAACAATCCTGCCAAGGATGTTAAACCTATTCCTCCCAAAAAAAGATTGCGCTGATTCCTTTTTTGTTGTTCGGCAAGTTCATTTTGTGATTTCAACAGCGCTATTTCTTGTTCTCTTTTTTGTGTTTGGTATTTGGCTTCAAGATCCAGGGCAAGGCTTTTTTGCTTTCGGGCCTCTAGAGAATCTTGCAGAACGAATGATCGTCCATAGTATTCGACCGCTTGCTCAAAGTCCCCGGTTTTTCCATAGGATTCTGCTAGGTTTTTGGTGATTCCCAGCAAAACACCACTAGAACCGGCATCGGCTTGTTTAAAATAGGCATAGGCGTCTTCAAAATATGGTACTGCCTGTTTATAGCGCCCAATTCTTAGAAGAAACCCAGCGTAGACCCGATTGGCGTTAGCAATTTGATTAGGGTCCCCTGTCTCAGTGAGCAGGGCAAGCCTTTTTTTATAGTAGGCATCGGCTTGATCATAATTATTGAGGTCTGTCTCTATGATACCCAAGGACCAATAAATATTGGCTACGTTTTCAATGGAACCGTTGTTTTTAAAATAGGCTAGGCTTTTTTTAAAATAAGGCTTGGCCTTTTGATATTCCTTTCTTTGCCCAAAAATATTTCCGAGCATGATATAGCCGTAGTGTTCCTGATCGCTATCATTTATTTCCGAAGCCATTTGTATGGCGTTTTTAAAATATTGTTCGGACTTTCCTATATACGAAGTATCCTGTACGCTGTAGGTCCTTAAGAGTACTTTGCCTAGATTGAACAACGCTTTGACAACATACGGGTTCTTTTCTCCAGAAAATTCTGCAATGGAATCTATTTGCTGGTAGGTGGCTATTGCATCAACATCTTCAAATTTTGAATAATGTATGTTTCCAATGGAAAGCAGTGCACTAGTGGTCACTTCGGGCAAATTGTTCTCCGTCCCCAAAACGATGGCCTTTTTGGCATAGTGCTGTGTGGAATCGTAATTTCCTTTGTGAAAGTAGCTATTGGCCACCTCACTTTGAGCTTTGCCCAAGAGTAAAGGTGAAGACGTATTTTTTGCAATTTTCAAATTTTGTAATGCCAGCAGAAGTGCATCATCATATGCTGAGATTTTTGATAAGGAGTCTATTTGGGATTGATTGGTCAAAAACTCTTGGGGTATATTTTGACCAAATGATGAAATACATATTGATGTAAGAATACAAACAAGATTATATTTATTTATGACCATTTTTTTCATCACCGTTAATCGCTAAGTTACCAAAATATATCGGGCTGAAATTAGGTACAAGGAGTATTGGTCTTCACCTTGGGAGTCAATTAACCTCAAATTAGTTTAACAGGATTTAAGAAGAACTGAGATGAATCAAAGTTTAAACAAACGATAGACTTTCATTTATAAATCAATCATTTACAGTCGTTTGTTTATCTTTGATATGACGAAAGACAAATCGATCACAAAAGTTCACAAATCGTCAACATTTGGAAAACAAAAAGTGGAAACCCCAATAAAACTGGGGGTCCGAGAGAAAAGTTCGATTCTTGCCGGGGCTACTTCTAAAGTTTTCATATTTAATAGGAGGATTAAATATGCTCAAAGTCATATATCCAACTAAATTTCTTCTGTATAATATGTCCTTTCCTTTCTTTTAAATAGTCCAAAAAAGCAACTGCTACGGGAGATAGGTTTTTAGACTTCAGCCATATAAGGTTCCACGTAGTGGTGATGGGCAGTCCTTTGACCGGAATTATTTTTAGCTCATTGTTTTTGAGCGCATTTTTGTTCCCTATAAGCGGCATTATTGAGCAACCTAGTCCTGAAATGACGGCTTGTTTTACGGCCTCATTTGAGGTGAGCTCCATTTTTTTGTTCACTGAATATCTATTTTTTTCAATAAAACTTTCCATGGCATTACGAGTGGCCGATCCGGGCTCCCGATAGATTAAAGGAATCTTTTCAAACAAATGTTTTTTGGAGATGGTTTTAGGTAGTTCCCTGTCATAATTGCTGACATAGAAAAGTTTGTTGGGCATTAGTTCCACAGTATCGACATTCAGTTTTTCCGGAAGCACAGAGACCAGGGCAAAATCAACTTCATTAAGCTCCAAGCTCCTAACCACTTTAGATTTGTTGGTGACATCCATTATAAGGTCCACCCCTTTATTTTCCGTCATAAAATCGGACAAAAAGTAAGGCATCACATATTTTCCTGTGGATACCACTGATACCTTCAGCCGTCCCGAAAGGTTTCCTTGATAGGCCAAGGTTTTATAATTGATTTCTTCGACCTGATTGATAATTCGTTCGGCAGCCTGAGCTATTTCTTTACCAAAATCCGTAATATAAAGTTGTCTTCCCACCACCTCGGTAAGTGGAATCGGGAATTGATCTTGAAATTTTTTTAGCTGTATTGAGACAGCTGGCTGGGTTAAATGCAACTCCTCAGAAGCCTTTGTAATACTCTGTAGTTCAGATATTTTAAGGAATATTTGTAGTTGGTGCAACGTATAATACATAAAATATGTTAATGTATGTTATTATAAATATAAATAAAAATTAATGAATTGTTTCCCTAACCTTTGCATTGGAAAAATTTTAAAAACAAAATTCTTATGGAAGCAAAAGTATTACCTGAAGTTCTTACAGATCAAAGAAAAATTCAATTGGTGGACGGAACATTTACACCAACCGAGGCATCAGATGTGATGACCGCCTTAATCGATGAAAAAATTAATTTCCATAAAATTCAAAGGTTGAAAATTTGGGAAGGCAATCATTCAAGTAAAACCAACATGCTTGATAATCGCATTGATGAATTGGAAAAAGAAAAAATGACAGCACGGACCATTATAGAGCAAGCTCGAAAAAACGGGAAGAATATTACCATCAACGGCATCTTGGAAATAAAGTATGTGGACTAGATAACTTCTCTCTTTCCATAAACACAAACATCATAGTTGTAAATAAACCAACAAATTAAATATTAAAAGGTATGCAAAAGTCATTTAACAATACTGGAGTTTTTCTAATCATATTATCGATGATCTCATTAATTGTAATGTCGTATGTAAACGAGTCCATTTTTATGGACCGCATTTTATTGTGCTGTTTCATTTTCGGCGCGGCGATTTTGGCAAGCAAGCGAAACGGACTGCAGAGGATTGATTCCAAACAGAAAAAAGGATAATAGTTCCAAGTCTGGCAATACTATGAAACCACTACAGAACATACTAACAAAACCTTCCGAAAAGAATGATGCCGCCGGGTTGATCCCGGTTTTATTTTGGCTGTTCTTTATTGGATACCTGATTTTTACCATTGTTTATTATCCCGATATACCGGAATGGAAATGGGGAGATATTTTTAGAACAAATGGGTTTACCGTTCTTTTATCGACCACGGTAACTTTTTTTAGTGCAATAATTAGCACCTATGCCAATTCTTACTTCAAACATTCCGGGCAAAGACTCAGCTTTATGCTGTTTTGTCTTGGATTTACAGCTGCGGTAATTCTTTTTTTGGTGTCTGACCACATTATTTTACTGTTGCTGAGTTGGTTTTTGATGGGAGCCATTATGTCCCGATTGATTGGTCTGGATAACAATTGGGGGGAAGCTTTTGAGGCCAAGCGTCTTGCGGGACACTACTTTTTGGCAAGTGGTGTTTGTTTAAGTTTTGGTCTATTTCTTTTGGCTGCATACCACAATGTGATCACCTTGAGTGGGTTAATGCAAAAAGTTGGAACAACACCCAATTATCTCATGGTCATTTCTGCCCTATGTATCATAACAGCGGCTTTGATCCAATCTGCGATTTTCCCTTTCCATAAATGGTTGCTCTCTTCCATGACAGCACCCACCCCGGCCTCGGCTCTTATGCATGCTGGGTTTGTAAATGGTTCTGGAATTGTGCTCACTTTGCTGGCCTACGTAATTATGGAATCAAAGACCACGGATATACTTTTTGTTATTGGGGGTCTTACGGCGGTCTTGGCTCAATTTACCAAATTGATACAGGTGAACGTAAAGCAACGTTTGGCATGTTCTACCATTGCCCAAATGGGATTTATGATCATGCAATGCGGTCTCGGCTTTTTCAATGCCGCTATAGCCCACTTGATATTGCACGGTTTCTATAAGGCCTATTTGTTCTTGTCCTCCGGAGAGGGGGTTAAACAATCCGTGCCAGCGCAGCCTCCGACAATCCGCATTAAGTGGTTTCAAGCATTCATTGTGCTGCTCTACAGTGTTCTTGGAGCTTTCATTTTTGCACGATTGACAGGAAAGGGAATGGAATGGGATAGTGGAATTTTCCTGACTTTGATCGCATCTATTGCCGTAGGACAAGCTACGTACAACATCGTAAAACAAAATTTGTTCACCGGAACCCAAAAAATAATTTTGCCTCCATTGCTCTTTTTGGCGGGGATAGGAGCTTATGCTTTAATGTACAATGGGGTATCATCCTTTATGACCGGAATGCAGGTGATTGCCGCTCCAACCTCAGTATCACTACTGCAAATAGTCTTTGGGCTGGTGTTTTTAATCGGGTTTTTCCTGATGAAGTTGGGCATTTATCGAGAAATTCCTGGTTTGTATGTGAAATTGATGAATTTGTCCCAACCCCATAGAAAGACCATTCTAATGTATAAAGCTAAAAACCAATGAAACATAGTGTACTAGATAAGTTTATAGAAGAGGCTTCTGATCACATAGGAAATACGTGGCCTCTGTATTCCTTTGTAACCTCCAATCCGTTGAGCGGTTATGAAAATTCACCTTTCCCATTGGCGGTAAAGCGGGCTAAAAAAGTTTTGGGCGCATCCGTATACCCAAAGGCATCCATATACAGAAAGGCTCTTGAAAATGGGGAAATCGAACTCTCGGAGCTTAAGGAGTTGTTCCAACAGAATGGTTATGAGAATTCACCGGAATACTATCTGCAATTGATGGAGTCGCAAGAGGAATTGGTGAGAAAAAATCCACAACATATCTTGGATAGGGTTATGGTAAAATGGATCTCGGCCTTTTTGGATGAAGGACTGGCCGAGTGGGAAATGCCCTTTAAGTCCTTAGGATTTTATAAAGCCTGGAGAAAGCTTGCGCCTTACGATGATGACTTTAAGGGAATCAAGCTTTCCGATATTCCGAAAAACAGCAAGGATGCAATCGCTAGCTTGTTATCCGGTTTGTCCGATGAACAGATTCAAGATATTTTCACATACCACTTGGCTGCTCTACCCGGTTGGACGGGCTACATTAAACACAGAAAAACAAACCAACCACTATGGCAGAAAAAATACCCAATAGATTTGGAAGAATACCTGGCCGTTCGTCTCTGGACCGCAAAACATCTCGGGATAACGTTTTTAGTGGAGCCATCTGCTGTAGAAACTAGCTGCAAAATTATGGAGCTCCAGTATATGTGGTTAAAAGCATGGGAGAAAAGCTGGCAATTGGAACTGGTTCGAATGCTGAAGGATGCGCCCGACAAAAGCGGGTCCAACAAATCAGAATATAAGATTCCCGATGCACAAATGGTCTTTTGCATAGATACAAGATCCGAATTGATCCGAAGGCACGTGGAATCCAAGGGTTCCTACGAAACATTTGGCTATGCAGGCTTTTTTGGAATTGCAATGGATTACGAAAACGAAAGGGATGGTGTTGTACAAAAGTCTTGCCCACCTATCGTAGATTCATGTTACCAGGTTTCTGAAGAAGCTCTTGAGGGTAATCAACAATCCAAGAAAAATAAGGATAGAAAAAACGAACTCGTTAAATTCTGGGACTACTTCTTAAAGCGTATGAAGAATATGCTACCGTCCACCTTTGGCTTTGTGGAAGGTTCGGGCTTCTTTTATGGTTTGAACCTTGTTGCAAGAACCATAGCTCCCGTGGCGGCTTGGCGATTTGCAAACAAGGAAAAAGTCGCCTATGAAACCATTTGCGAGCCAGAGTTAAGAACAGTTGGCTCAAATATAGCTGTTCCCATAGCCCAACAGGCAGCCATTGTAAAATCCGGCTTTGATCTTATGGGATGGAAAAATTTTGCTCCGGTCGTGATTTTTGTGGGCCATGGAAGCCATTCTGCAAATAATCCTTTCGCATCAAGTTTAGATTGTGGAGCATGTGCCGCAAGCCCCGGTAGGCACAATGCGCGCATGCTGGCCAAAATGGCGAACAATGATCAGGTACGGGCCTTTCTCTCATCAGAATTTGGAATAGATATTCCAAGTTCAACCCTATTTATTGGCGCCGAACATAACACTACCACGGATGAGATCCAATTGTTTGACTCCAACCTGTCTGACCATCACCAGAAATTAGTGTCAAACATCAAATCGAACCTTAAAAAAGCTCAGCAGTCAGCTACCCGGGAAAGGTTGGGTATTACAGGGAACAGCATGGCCCAAGCAAAAATCAATGCGTGTAACTGGGGAGAGACCAGGCCAGAATGGGGACTGGCCAAAAATGCAAGTTTTGTAATAGCTCCCAGAAAAGCAACAATGCACCGTAACCTCGATGGTCGTTGCTTCCTTCATTCATACGATTGGGAAATTGACAAGGAAGGAAAAGCATTGGAAGCTATAATGCAGGGCCCAATGGTCGTAACACAATGGATCAACAACCACTATTATTTTGCTACTGTCGACAATGAAAGCTTTGGAGCCGGAACCAAAACAATACATAATATTACGGGGCAGTTTGGTGCAGTGCAGGGCAATGGCGGTGACCTTAAGATGGGATTGCCATGGGAGTCCTTGTATAGTTCAGAAAACAAACCCTACCATACACCTATAAGGCTTTCCGTAATCGTACAGGCCCCAAAAGAAAGGGTCAACACCATTCTTTCCAGAAACGAGAAACTAAGGTCGTTAGTGGAAAATGAGTGGATACACCTAATAATCATGGACCCTGTAGAGCAAACGGATATATGTTGGCAAGACAATCAGGTTTTAAGGCCTAAAAAGGATAAAGGATATAATCCAAAAAAGGCCAAAAGTAAAAATGAAATACAAGAAGAATTGACTATTGTGTGATAGTTTGAATCACATTTTTGTTGAAATTATACAATCAAATTAAAGAATCGGTTATCAGTATGGAAAACCGATTCTTTTCTTATTGTATAAAAGGAAATTGCCAATACTAGGTAAAAAGGGAACTGGTAGCTATCACTCAACAAGTGTTTCATATCTTAAGAAGTGTTGGGTTTGTATCTTAAAAAACGTTCCTTAATAAAGATTGCGAGATATTTGGAATGGAAAAGTGGGAACACCGGTAAAATTATCTTCCCGATAGGGTAGTTCAACCTTTCTAGGGGTCTGCTTTCACCAATTCCACTTTACACTTTGGTAATGCCATCTTCAAGTTTACATCATTTTTGGTCGATAAAATCGCCTCAATTTTGATAACCAAAGATTTTTTTTATAATTTTTCCATACAATCACATTGTACCGATAAGGACAAGGAGTTAACCATAACATCATGAATAACCTCAAACGCGTAATTGTAGACTATAAAAAATTGACCTCTGAGGTACTTAAACTTTTGGTGGAGAAGTATCCGGACGGCTATGGGGATGATGATGTAATCAACTTCAAAAACCTAAAGGGCGAATACATAGAAGCTGTTGAAGTGTCTACGGAGGACACCAAATACCTGGTAAAGATCAGTTCCAAGTTGGAACGTACCATGGCTGACTTCGACGAAGAGGACGATGAGAATTTTGAATCTGAGGATTTTGAAAAAATCGGTGAGGATGCCGAAGACTTTTCAGACTCCGACCCTGAGGAAGATAGCGAAGAATAATTTGCTATCCTTTTAAATTTTTCAGCATTGCTTCGGTGGTTTGGGCCAAATCAAATCTCGGTTCCCAGCCCCATTCCCTTCTTGCTGCTATATCATCGATGCTACTCGGCCACGAATCGGCAATTTCTTGTCTAAAATCGGGCGCATAACGTATTTCAAATCCAGCAATGTGTTTGGCTATACTCTCCGCCATCTGTTTCGGGGTAAAATTCATGCCCGCCAAATTATAAGAGGATCTTACCTTGATTTTTTCCGAAGGACTGTCCATTAAATTAATGGTGGCTCTAATGGCATCGTCCATATACATCATCGGAAGTTCCGTGTCACTGTCCAAAAAGCATTCATAGGAACCTTTTTTTAAGGCTTCATGGTATATTTCCACAGCATAGTCCGTAGTGCCTCCGCCAGGCATGGTTTTCCAGCTGATCAATCCTGGGTAACGAACACTTCTTACGTCCACCCCATATTTTTTATGGTAATATTCACACCATCTTTCACCGGATTGTTTACTGATGCCATATACGGTACTGGGCTCCATAATGGTGTTCTGCGGTGTGTTATTTTTTGGTGTGTTCGGGCCAAATACCGCAATGCTTGACGGCCAGAATACCTTGGATATTTTTTTATCCTTCGCCAAATTGAGCACATTAAAAAGCGAATTCATGTTCAGGTTCCATGCCCGCATCGGAAATTTTTCTGCTGTGGCACTCAACATGGCGGCCATTAAATACACCTCGTCAATTTCGTAATGCATTACCACATCTTCAATAGCGGCATAGTTCGTCGCATCCAAAAGTTCAAAAGGGCCAGATTGCATCAAAGCCTCGCTACCCTCTCGAATATCGCTGGCAATTACATTTTCCGCACCATATTTGTTTCTAAGTTCAAAGGTGAGTTCAGTTCCTATTTGGCCACAGGCGCCTATTATTAAAATGGGTTTGTGCATTAAAATTGAAGTTAATTTAGTTTGAGGGCAAAGATACCCTTTATTAAAATTTGTACATTCGCTTATGCAAAAATTGTTAGGCATCCTTATTTCGATAACGGTTTTGGGCGGGTGTAAAAAGACCGATAAAACTACAGCTCAGGTGAATACGGAAGCGTTGGAGTTCAACTACCAAAAAATGCCCGAAAAAAACCAGATTAACGCTGAAGCTACGGCCATTGTCTCGGAATGGCCGCAGTTTAAGGATTTAAACAACAGCATCGATGTGCTGTACAAAGCAACCAACAACGAAGATCTGGCACTTGCCATTGATGATTTAATAGAAAAAGAGAAAGATCTTGCGGCTGGGAAATACCCTGAACCATTCGATACTTTCCAAGTAAAGAGCAGGCAAACCGTGATGCGAACCTTTTTGTACAAAACAAAAGCGAGCATTCTGGAAAACCAGCCGACCACGGAACCCGCCATAAAGGTTTTGGAAGCCTATAATGCCATGCGCAGTCAGTTGAATGTGATCATGAACAGCCAGTTGGATGAAAAATTGATTCTAGATGAAACATAAAATTTTCACTTTGGGACTGTTGATGGTATCCATGACCATCTTCTCCCAAAATACAGAGAAAGATAAAATCAACAATGTTTTGGATAGCTGGCACATGGCAGCTGCCAATGCGGATTTTGAGGCGTACTTCGAAAAAATGACCAAGGACGGCGTGTTTTTGGGAACCGATGCCATGGAAAACTGGCAAAACGAGGAATTTAGATCTTTTTCCAAACCTTATTTTGATAAAGGGAAAGCGTGGAGCTTTACTGCCGTGCAACGCAACATTTATGTAGATGAATCTGTAACCTTTGCTTGGTTTGATGAACTGTTGGACACCCAAATGAAGATTTGTCGCGGTTCAGGAGTCTTACAAAAAGTAAATGGGCAATGGAAAATTGCCCATTATGTATTGTCGATTGCCGTGCCCAACGAAAATGTGGACGAACTAGTCCAAATTAAACAAGCCAAAGATGACGAATTGCTTCAAGAACTAAAAAAGAAGCAATAGCACTTAGTTTTCTGTTCCTTCTGCAGCTTGTTTCTTTCTAGATTCCAAAGCTTGTTTGCTCAAACTTGCCAAATTGAAGTTAGGAGCGATTTTCAGAGCTTCGTCAATGGAAGAAATGGCAGCATCAATATTTTCCTTGTCCTTATTGAAATCGGCCAAGCCTTTTAAATGGTAAAACGCTGCTTTTAGGGAAACTTCATAGGGCTGTTGGCGCTCATAAAAAGCGTATTTCATATCGTTCGTTGCGTTGGCTATACCGTATTCAATATTTGTGGTAGCTCCCGTCAAATCCCCTGTTTGAATTTTAAGATCGGCCATTTCATACGCCAAGTAGGGGGAAGGGTTTCTGGAGTTCAATTCCTCAAAATGTTCCAACGCTCTTTTCGGCTGGTTCAAAGACTTCAAGGAAAAAGCCTTGACTTGCACGGCAAGGTCGGAATCATCTGCATTTTTTTCCACACCTATGGTGTTCAAGGCTTGCATATGTTGACCGTTGTTCATGTAAACAAAAGCGAGGGTATCCCTGCGTTGTTTTGACGGTGCCAAAACATTCAAATGTGTCAAAGCGCCGATAACACCGTTTACATCACCTTGTAAACGCATTTCTTTGTAATAAGCTTTGTAGTGATCCACAAGAGCATCATTGGTTTGGGAAATGCCACTAAAGCCCACTAGTAAGAGAAGTAAGAGTACATTCTTTTTCATTGATCTTTAATTTAGTGCGCCAAATCTAACAAAATAATCTTAACCTAGCTGTTAAGGATTCGATAAGTAGTTAAAGGCGTTTTAGGAAATTACGGGAACAGTAAAAGTGTGGCCTTTTTCTAAAAAGGTCTTGCTCAGAACCAATTTACCTTTCTTTTTTTGTGATTCCGTTTTGTACGATGGCGCGGGCAATCCTCTTTTTTGTGCTTCTTCAAAATAGTACACTTGTTTTTTAGGATGATGTGGATACACTCCATTAAAAACTTCTCCCCAATAACCCTGCTCCAAAACATTCAGTATTAAATGGATACAATCATCAAGATGAATTAAGTTGATGGGGTGATTGCCATTGGAGAGCTGTTCTCTGCCCGAAAGCATCGTCACGGGGTGTCGGTCTGGGCCAATCAAACCGCCAAACCTTATGATGGTTGTTTGGAAGCCTTTTTCATTTGTAAATAGCGTTTCACACGCTACCAATTGTTTGCCCGATTCGGTTGTAGGTTGGGTAGGTGATTCTTCCGAGACTTCGCCTTCGGCGTTTCCATAAACAGCGGTGCTGCTCACAAATATAATTTTGGAGACTTGACTTTTTCTGATTGCTGCAATCAGGAATTTTATTTTCTCCACATAACTTTCGGTTTGCTTGCCCCGTAGTTTGGGCGGTATATTGATTATCAAGGTTTCGATACCTGAAAAAAATCCTTCGATGTCACCTTCTATTCCAGTTTCGGATAAACGTACTGTAAAAGGATTTATCCCCGCATTTTGTAAAACCTTCAACTTATTGGAGGATGTGGTTGTTCCGTTAACGCTGTAACCTTTTTCAATGAGTTTTTTGGCCAAGGGCAATCCCAGCCATCCACAGCCCAGTATTCCAATATTTTTAGTCAAATCGTAAGGTTTTTATGGTCAATATAGCATCATTTAGCACAAAAGGCATGGGGATGCTGTTTTTTGGTCGCTCTGGAATACTAAAATCGGGATGTGTCAGGAGATTATTGGAAGCTTCGTACAAAGTAAGTTCCAAAATGGAATCTTTGGGAAATTCTAACTGCAGTTCCGTGAAATCATTATTGGTGATATAGTGGGTGACCAATCTACTCTTTCTATGTTCCAAAAAATAGGAGGATAACGCAATCCGGTTGACCTTGGCGGACGAAATGTCAATGGGGTTGGTAAATACCTCAAGGCGGTTTACATCCCTTTTCGGGGTAATGCAAAGTTCAATTATCCTGTTATCTTCAATAATAGTGTCGATTACGGTATCAATGTAGGGAGTTTTGATGTCTTTCTTTGGTGCACTGGACACATATTTAAGATCTGTACCGTATTTACTGGAAATGGTCTCTGCATTGGGTCTTCTTTTATCATTTCCCAAAAACTGTCCGTTCCAATCTATCAATTTATGGTCATAGGTGGCCCAAAGCGTAGAATCTGTATCTGCATTATAAACATAGAGCAGGCTACTGGGTTTTGGTCTTTTTTCGTTGAAATTGGATTGGATATGACTAGTGATTCCAAACGCGAAGAAGAGGAACAAGAACAGATACGCCAACCTTCCTTTACTCTTCAATTGACCAAAAAACGGGAGCACTAGAAAAAATAATAGGGTTGTTAGGAGTGTTGCTGCAACCATCATTTTTAATCCAAGACCCACGGGAAACATTTTAATGAACGGTGAATAAATTAGCACAGCGGGCAACGCCAAAAACACCATAAGAAATGGATTCGGCTTTTCTTGATTTAGGGTTACCAAAAGCCCTGCCAATAAACCGTAGAGCGGTACAATAAAAAAGCTTGCCCCTTTTAAATATTGGGCCACCAATCCACAGATGATGAGCCAGATAAAAATAGGTGCGATCAATGCATTGGGCGTACTGATTTTCCGGAATTTATGATAGGAGTAAAAACAAACAAACAAAGAAAACATAACGTAGACGGCAATGTAAGTATGCCCGTTGTAGGTGAAACCGTGCAGCATATCTTTGAAACCAGGGTACCACCACGTAATGATGGACCAACAAAAATAACCTACCAATCCATTGACGATTAGTGTAATCAGTACCGGTAGAAACCCCTTTAAAACATCCTTGATATGGAGCTTTTTCGTTTTGAAACCCCAAAACAGCAATAGTACAAATGCAATTACTGCAACAGCGAACATCGGCCAAATCCATTCAAAAGGGTAAGATACCATATTGTAGAACGGAAGATTATAATACACTTCGTCGTTCAGACTTTTAAGGTTGTTCAGGTCGGCATCGCTAAAATAGGTGAGCAGCGGGATTAAATAGCTGCCTTGGTGCGCCAAAGTGTTCCTGTCCAATCGTTCATAAGTGTCCAATGCGGTATGATAATCAAAATGGTCATCTATAAACGCAAAATTGAAGCCTTCAATGTCGCCATCTTCCCTAAAAACGGTCAGATCGGTATCGTTGGGGAGCATTTTGTAAATGCTGTAGGCCAGCGAATTGGCTACGGGATATTTCGGATGGGCTTCTTTAAACTCTTTTATTAAATTGCCATTTCCCCTGTTCGTCTCAATAAGCATGTAGCTTGGTCCACCACTACCACGAGCTTCAAAATTTAGGGCCAGGCCTACATCTTTGGCCCAGGGATGCTTGTTTACAAAAAGGTCGGCGCCGTTTAGTCCTAGTTCTTCAGCATCCGTGATCAATATGATGATATCGTTATTTGGGACCTTGTTTTTGCTCAAAAATGCTCGAACCCCTTCTAAAATGGTTGCCACGCCGCTGGCAGCATCACTAGCGCCATAAGATGAATGCGGATTGCTATCATAGTGGGACAGTAAAAGGAGGGCCTTCCCATTACCGCTTCCCTCAATTCTGGCCAAAATATTGGTTGCCTTGCTCAAGTTGCCCCAATCACCGGCCGTATACCCATCCTGTATAGTGGTTGTCAACCCCATTTTCTTGAGTTCGGAAATAACGTAGTCCTTGGCGCGTTCATGTCCGGGAAATCCAACCGCATGAGGTTCTTTGGACAATTCTTTTACGTGTTCCAATGCCCTATCCGTGGAAAAAGAATCCGTTGGGACATCTTTTTTGGCTTCATAAACAGGCATCAGGGATTTAAAACTCCAATACACAGCGAGCGCAAGTAAAATTAAGGCGAGGGTTCGGGAAAACTTCATGGTTTAGCGTTGTTGAATCTTAAAAGTATGAAATTCTAAAAGGTTCTCATATTTTGATGCTTAAAATTAGGTTATTCGCTAAAAAAAGGTATATTTAATATTCAACTTTAAAATCTAACCTTATGGCAATCAAGAGTTTTCAAGGCGTACGAAGCAAGGAGGAGAACAAGAAGAAATACAACGCCCCTATTTTGGTAGAGGATTATATGACCAAAAAATTGATTACGTTTTCTCCGGACCAATCCATTTTGGAAGTAATGGAGACTTTTGCCAAACACCATATCTCTGGTGGACCGGTTTTGGACAAAAATGGTTTTTTGGTCGGAATCGTTTCCGAGGCAGATTGTATGAAGCAAATTTCGGAGAGCAGGTATTTTAACCAACCTATTTTGGATAAGAGCGTAGAGCGGTTTATGACCAAAAATGTGGAAACAGTCCCTCACGATATGTCTATTTTTGATGTTGCCGGTGTTTTTGATAGGCACAACAGGCGTAGGTTACCGGTAATGAAAAATGATATTTTGGTCGGGCAGATCAGTAGAAAAGATGTGGTGGTTGCGGCCTTAAAACTAACTTCCCATAGTTGGAAATAACAGGGGTTTAACTCGCAATATATTTTTTTGATGAAAAATTCGTCATTTCGAGTGATTTTTGTTGGTTGAGCGAAGTCGAAACCAAAAAAAATGTATCGAGAAAAGAATTTTTGAAAGCATCAACCTTGTTCTTGATACTTTTTTCTTCTGAAAAAACTCGAACTGACGGTTTACCATAATAGTATCAAAATGCACTACGGGTGAAGTTTATTCCCTTTTCACGATCATGTAATAATCATTATCAAGTGGCAAGTATCCTAAATCATATACAAAGTAGTAGGTACTTCCCTTTTTGGTAGTATAAAGG
This sequence comes from Allomuricauda sp. NFXS6, assembly GCF_040148835.1. NCBI lineage: Bacteria > Pseudomonadati > Bacteroidota > Flavobacteriia > Flavobacteriales > Flavobacteriaceae > Allomuricauda > Allomuricauda sp. NFXS6. Next base: position 76,168 of record NZ_JAGEMG010000010.1, read on the forward strand.
TTGGTGATGTACTCAAAATCAAAACCTTTGTCCAGCAAGCGCATTTTTGTGGTCTTGGTCTTGCCGTCGCGTAGTGGGAAACTATCGAGTATCCTGTAGTTTTTGCGCAGTTTGTTATTGATGTTGCGCACAAGGTTCTTACTATCTCGGTTAAGTAGATTGTTATATGCATTTCTGCAATGGTCGGAACAGTATTTTTGGTCGATGCGGCCCAATAATTTTTCACCACAAACCAAGCATTTTCTTTCAGACATAGGATAAGATTAGGTCACCACAATATCATACTTTTTTAGCAAACCAATCAATCCGTCCTTATTGAAGCGTGTTTTCTTCATTTGGTTGATGGATGGATCTATATTGAAATTGATAGCTGAGGTAAAATCGGCTTGTTCAAGATTCGTGTTCTCGAAAATGGCATTTTCCAAATCACAGTCAAGGAATTTGGCCTGTTTTAAGTTTGTGTCGGTAAAGTCGGTTTGATGGAGTTTGCAATTATAAAATTCAATATTGGGCAGATGCATCCCGATAAATGATGCTATGGATAGATTACATCCAATGAATTTGAGGGATAACAATAACTGGTTACAGGTCTCAAATTGAAGGCCGACCATTTTGCACTCCACAAAAGTTACCTCGTTAAAAATGGTATTTGCAATATTGGTGTTGGTGAAATCGCACCCGTCAAAAGTGCATTCCACAAAATTCTGATTGTCCAAAAATCCCTTGGAGAAAAGGCAGTCCACAAAACGGCAATTTTCGTAATCGCCCTTGAGCAACTTGGTTTGCGTATAATCCTGTTTTGTGAACTCCCAATCTAACCAAAAGGATTCAGCCATTACTCTCCTGTTAAAATAATAGCGGGAATGTCCAATGCTTTGAACATTTCGTTATATGCTGCCATGCCAGTACCCACAATGGCATTCTTTTCATCTTCAAAGGTTTTCCATTCGGCCAAGTTGTCCCTAAAGAGTTCTTTTGCTCCTTCGGTGACCTTGGGTTCGGCCACATCGATAAATCCTCTAAGGTGCATGAAATCTGCATTGAGTTTACTGCTAAAGTTCACCACATCCTGAAAGGTTTTTTGCTTGGGCTGGATGAGGTTTTCTTCCCAAGTATTGATACGTTCCAGCAATGCATCACCTTTCTCCAATAGCTCTTTGGCTTTTTCGTTGTCCTTGAGCAATTCCTTATAGCTTTTAAGTTGACTTTTGGCCGTGCGCATTTGGTTCACCGCTTTGTGCATTTTTACCAAGGTTTCATCAATCCGGGTCAAGTACGATTGTTGTTCCGCATAATCGGCAGCTGAGGCATCGATAAGAGGGTCTGGCAATATCGCTGCCTTGGTTTCCACGGTTTCAGCGCCCATGGTCAGCCGAAGGGTATAAGTGCCCGGTGCCACACGCGAACTTCCATAACCATCAAATCCAAAAACATTTTCAATGGCCGGTGAGGGTTCACGATAAAAATCCCAAGTGAATCGATTATATCCCTTGGCGGAAGGCAAAACCTTTGGTTTAGATGGTCCGCCCGCCCAGCTTTTGAAGTTTTTTGGCGCTTGATTGGTATAGGCCCTAATCACTTTACCGCCGGAAAGCACTTCCAGCTTCAGTTCGGTGGAATCCAATTTTTTGGGCAAGTAATAATCAAAAGTTACTCCAGATTTGGGATTTTGACCCAATCCTGGAACATACTCATCGCTGCTGCCGTTAAAAATTCGGTACGATGGTTTTGGCGTCACAATTTGAAGCGAACTTGCCGGCTTCAAGCTATTTTGGATTGCACCCAAATCATCCAATATCCAAAAAGCCCTTCCGGCCGTAGCAGCTACCAAATCATTATCTTGAATAATCAAATCATTGATAGGTACCACAGGCAAATTCAGTTGCAAAGGTTGCCAGTGTTGACCATCATTCAAAGACACATATAGCCCGGTTTCGGTGCCTGCATACAGCAATCCCTTTTGCTTTTTATCTTCACGCACCACGCGGGCAAAAGTGTGCTCGCCATTTATTCCGTTAGTGATTTTGGTCCAAGTTTGACCATAATCGGAAGTTTTAAAAATATAGGTGTCCAAATCCATAAACTTGTAACGCATCAAAGTAATGTACGCTGTTGCAGGATCGTGTGGGGATACCTCAATACTGTTGATGATACCTTCCTTAAGGTTCGGGGGTGTGATATTTTCCCAAGTTTCACCACCATTTTTGGTAATGTGAACCAAACCGTCGTCCGAACCGGCATAGAGCAGACCTTCTTCGTGGGGAGATTCTACCAAGTACATGATGGTGTTGTAATTTTCCCCACCGGCAGCTTCGTTGGTATAAGGACCGCTTCCTGGGCCTTGTTTCTCGATTTCGTTTTTGGTTAGGTCCGGACTAACCACATCCCAACTGTACCCGCCATCTTTGGTTCGGAACACCACATTGCCCGCGTGGTAAATGGTATTACGGTCGTGTGGCGAACTAATAATGGGGGCATTCCAATTGTAGCGGAACTTAAAATCCTTTGGAATATTTCCGAGGCCCAATTCCGGGTATGCTTTGATAGGCTTTGTTTCGCGTGAAGCCTTTACCCACTTATCTATGATTCCTTGGTAGCAACCACCGTAAACGACCTCGGGGTTGTCAGGATCAAAAGCCAAATAGGCGCTTTCGCAACCGGCCACTGGATACCAGTCTTTCCAATCGATACCCCCATCGCGTGTACGGCTGGTAATGGCCACGGAAGAGTTGTCCTGTTGGCCTCCGTACACATTGTAGGGCACTAAATTATCCGTGATAACTCGGTAAAACTGTGAGGTGGGTTGATATTGTTGAGAACTCCAGCTGACACCTCCGTTATTGGAAACATTGGCACCACCATCGTTGGAGTTGACCATGATCTGGTTGTTTTTCGGATGTATCCAGAGGTCATGATTGTCCCCATGGGGCGTTGGAACGGGTGTAAAGGTTTTTCCTCCATCTATGGATTTTGTCACCGGAGCATTGAGCACATAAACGATATTTTCGTTTTGCGTATCCGCAAAAATTTCCATGTAATACCAAGAACGTGCAATATTGATTCGCTCCTTGTTGGTCTGTTTCCAAGTTTTTCCGGCATCGATACTTTTATAGACACCACCTTTTTCGCCTTCGGCTTCGATTACGGCATAGACCACCTCCGAGTTAGCCCTTGATACGGAAATGCCCGATTTACCAAATTCTTTGGGAAGACCTTTTTCCATTTTGTCCCAAGTAGTTCCTCCGTCGGTGGATTTATAAAATCCAGAAGAGGCTCCCCCAGAGGTAATGGTCCATGGAGTTCGTTCGTGTTGCCACATGGCTGCGTACAAAACAAGGGGGTTGTTCATATCCATGGATAGGGAGGAAGCTCCAGTGATCGTGTTCACGTAAAGCACTTTTTCCCAAGTTTCCCCTCCGTTGGTGGAGCGGTAAATGCCACGGTCTTCAGATGGACCATATTGGGCGCCTTGTGCTGCAATAAAAACAATGTCGGGATTGGTAGGGTGGATAATTACATCGGAAATGTGACGTGTATGGTCCAACCCAATGTGTTTCCATGTTTTTCCGGCGTCGGTGGATTTGTAAATACCATCGCCCATGGAGGTCATAACCCCACGGGCAGCGTGTTCTCCCATTCCGGCAATCACAATGTTGGGATTGCTTTCGGAAACGGCAAGATCACCTACGGTACCTGTTTTCAGGAATCCATCGGAAATATTTTTCCAAGTGATGCCGTCATCGGTGGTTTTCCAGATACCACCGCCTGTAGTTCCCATGTAGTAGGTGTGGGGTTGGCCCACAACTCCGGTAGAGGTAACACTTCGTCCGCCTCGGAACGGGCCGATGTTACGCCATTTTAATCCAGGAAAAAGGGAATCGTTGACTACAATGGAAGGTTGGTCAGATTTTTTGCTTCTTCGTTGTGCATCCATAGGATACAACGCCAATAACATGGCACATAAAAGTAGAGGTCTTAGTTTCACGAGTGTTGGAATTAGTTAGTCCGTTAAAGATACTAATTCAACTTATTCCTATGAAACTAAATGATTTCAACCCGTTGAGCATTTTGGCTATAAATAATAACAACTGTCAGTTCGAGTGGATTTTACGATTGAAATGAGTAAAATTTGTATCGAGAACAAAGAATTTTGGTTTAAAATAAGTTCTCGATACAATTTTTCGTCTCTCAAAATCGCTCGAACCGACAGAGTTTTTTAAAATGCAAAATGGGTTCACTTTACTCTTTTGTAGGCAAACAAGACTTCCTCTTGGTTTCCTCCCTCTTCAATAAGGACCCAAACATTCATTTGGTCGTCACTTATCTTTTCCATGGTGAGTCCTTCAAAATATACTTTGTTGGGCTCTAGTTTTACAAGCTTAAAATCGATGGTTTCGTCCTTTTCTTCCCATCCCTTCATATTACCATCAAAATGTTTGAGTTGAAGTATGATGGAATCGTCCAATTGTTGAATGTGGCCCGATTCGTAAAAGGATACTTTTCCATCTTTCACCATACGGAATACGAACATCATGGAATTGCCCATGGGCGAACTCCAGATTTCATCGGCAATACCACCAAAAGCCTCTCCTTGCCAGTGGCCCTCTATCCAGGAGACTTCCTCCAAATTTGCTTTGGGTGATGACTGGCCTTCGGGCAGTTGTATGGTTTGCTGTGCAGAAACAAGTCCTGCGCTGAACATAAAAATAAGTGCGATTGATTTCATGATTAGGTTTTTTGATTGATGAATGCCTTGCCGTTAATTGGACAAGGCGAATTTTACATTTACCGTGGTTTCCACCTTTATTTTTTCAAAATCGATGTCCAAGGGCTGTGCATTTCCCATATCGGCGGAAACAGCTTTCATTTCCATCATAGGAGCTTGATTGTACCTTGTGTAATACTGCGAGTTATCTGCAATATGAATGGCCATCCCCACTTTTTGCCCTAATGGCTTGGTCAAGGCATTCGCTTTTTGCACCGCTTTTTGCACGGCCCTTGTTCTAAGCTCCAGTTCCAGTTCCTCCATTTTGGAATACTCGGTTTTTTCAATACTGGTGTTGGCAATGTCCAATTGTTCCAAAGCCATCATCACATCGCCAAGTTGTTTTCCTGAATAAACCACTAGGGAATATTGTTTGCTTTTGAGGACTTCTTTTTGACGCAGAAAGTACTTTTTAAAGTTGCTGCCCATATCCTTGATGACCAATTGCTCCTCTAAATCTATGTCCATTGCCTTGAAGCGCTGTGCCATTTGATTTTCTTGTTCCTCGACGGAAACACGACCTTTTGTATCTTTTTCCTGAATGATGATGTTGAGATAGATCTTATCTGGTGTGACCAAGGTGTCCACTTGCGCTTGGGTTTCCAAGTAGGGAGTGTCCAAAAAGTTTTTGGATTGGGCAAAAATTACCGAAGAGAATAGAACTGTGGCTATAAAAATGATTGTTTTTTTCATGATGTAATTTAATTAAAGTTAAATGCTTCTCCCTAATATTCAAAACCTATGCCGCATTTTTCCGAGTTGACGGATTCGCTTAAATGTGTGGGTTAACTCGATTAACTTGAGTACATTGTAGGTATGAAATTTATTTTGGCACCCGATAAATATAAAGGCTCGTTAACAGGACGTGAATTTTGTGAAACCGTTGCTCTTGGCATCAAAAAAGTTTTTCCAAATGCTGAAATTGTAAATAGGCCATTAGCCGATGGTGGCGACGGTACCATTGATGTGGTTGCAGATTATCTAAATGCTTCAAAAGTATCCATAACAGTAAAAGACCCACTTTTTCGGGAAGTTACCACACAGTATTTGCTTTCGAAGGACAAACAAACAGCATTCATCGAAATGTCCGAAGCATCGGGCTATAAATTGCTCAAAAAGTCTGAAATGAACTGCATGGACACCACTTCTTTAGGTACTGGTGAAATGATTGCAGACGCCCTTGAAAAAGGGGCGAAAAGTATTGTGCTGGGCATAGGAGGTAGTGCTACCAACGATGGGGGAATGGGCATGGCGAAGGCCTTGGGCTATTCGTTTTTGAATGCTGATGGTAAGGAACTGGAACCTATTGGGAGGAATTTGGGCAATGTGAAGGAAATCAATCAAGATAATGTGAACCCGAAGTTGTCTGGGGCCAAAATCCAAGTGGCCTGTGATGTCAACAATCCCTTTTATGGAGAAAATGGGACAGCCAAAATTTATGGGGTGCAAAAAGGTGCTTCCGATCAGGATATTGAGTTACTGGACCGAGGATTGCAAAGTTTTGCCAAGGTGCTGCAATCCACGTTTAATGTTAATGTACAGAACATACCTGGGGCTGGAGCTGCAGGAGGCGTAGGAGGGGGTGCTGTGGTTTTTTTGAATGCCGAACTGGCGTCTGGTGTTGACTTGGTGATGGAGCTTGCCAATTTTGATGAGGTTTTGGAAGGTGCCGATTGGGTTATTACGGGAGAAGGGCAGTTGGATGGTCAGACTTTTTCGGGGAAAACTATCAATGGGGTAGTGCAGTCTGCGAAAAAGCATCAAGTACCCATTGCGGCATTTTGTGGTTCCGTCGATGTTACCATTGATGACATGCAACAAATGGGATTGGATTACGCCGTTTCCATTCTCAATCAAATAGGAAACTTGGATGATGCGAAGGCGAAGACTGTCGAAAATCTAGAGATGGCCAGTTACAATTTTGCCCATTTGGTGAAGCTGAGCAAAGACTAGCTCAAATACCTTTTCTTCATTTTATACTCCAAGGAGGTTTTAACGGTCTTCCATTCGCTGTTTAAAATGGAAAATACCACGGTATCCCGAAGATTTCCGAATTCATCAACACGGTGATTTCTTAAAATCCCATCCTGTTTGGCTCCCAATCGAAGAATCGCATTTCTAGAGGGATGGTTGTGGAAATGTGTTCTGAATTCCACGGCGATACAGTTCAGATTTTCGAAGGCATACTTTAGCAATAGGTACTTGCACTCCGTATTGATTCCGGTGCGCTGTACTTTTTTGGCGTACCAAGTCGCTCCGATTTCCAATCGTTTGTTTTTCGCATCAATATTTAAAAAGCCGGTGCTCCCCACAATGGTGTTGGTTTTTTTGTTGATGATGGCAAAGGGCAATGCGTTTCCCTTTTCTTGCTCGGAAAGGGCCATATCCAAATAGGCATCTATGGTTTTGGGAGAAGGGACGGAGGTGTACCATAGTTCCCACAAATTTCCGTCAGATGCAGCGAAGGCCAAATCCACTTTTTGTGATTTTTGAAGCGGGACAAGCTTCACCGATTCACCTTCCAGTTGCAAGGGATATAACCAAGAATCCATAGGATGATTTTAATGCTCAAATATAAGTTTTAATCCATCGATTTAGACAAAGAAAAAGCCAAGGAAAACCCTTGGCTTCATCATCAATCAAAAAACGTAATTATATCAACTATTCTGATTCAAACTCGTCGATAATAAAGAAGTTTTTACTTTTCTTTTTCACGACATAGTTGCTTTTCAATACATCGTAGTGCATTGTTTTGTCACCCACAATGATGTCAAACCCTTTTTCGGTCTGCGCTACTTCAAAATCATTGTTTACGGTACCTTTATATTTCAGCACCATGTAGTCGTCATAATTTTTATCGGAATCACTGTCAATAGCTACCAATTTTGATACAAAGGGGGAGGTTGATTTTCTATCTTGATTGACCAAGCCTCTATCTTTGCTGTCCAGTTCCATTCCGTATTTTCTTCGCTCCATCACCTTTACGCTGTATTCTTTTTCTTTTCCATCTTCGGAAACGGTAAAGGTTTTAAGTTGTGTGGTGGCCTTCATGACCCCTGAATTTTGGTTTTGTCCATATCCCGCAAATGCGGTCAAGGTCGCTAATGATAGTATGGTGAATATCTTTTTCATAGTATTATTTTTTGTGGTTAATAAATCGGTTTTCTGGATGAATTGTTTATCTCTTACTTTAAGTAAGATGTGAACATCCAGTGTCTTTTCTCCAACTCGGTCATAAACTCGGTCAACATATTTTCTGTCACAACATCGCCGGTTTCGAGGGCTGCATTCACGCCATCGAGCATACTGTCGTGCAAGATTTCGTAGTCTTGCATTACTTCTCTTACCATTTCCAAAGCAGAAAGATTTTTCTCTTGCTCTTTGATTTTGGAAAGTTCCATGGTTTTCTTCATGGTAAAATTACTTTTCACACCGAATACTCGGATTCTTTCGGCGACGATGTCAATATTTTCTTTTACCGTGTTGTATTCATTTTCAAACTCTTCGTGGAGTTCAAAAAAATCGGGTCCTTCAATGTTCCAGTGAAAATTTCTAAGCTTATTGTAGAATACTTGATAATTGGCCAGTAAAGTATTTAGACTGACCACAATTTCAGCGGTTTCCAAATAAGTAAATCCTAGTTTCTTAAAAGTTTTATTTTTTGCTTTAATAGCTTCCATATAATATGTTTTTGATTTGTTCAATTACAATGTACGAGTCAATACTTGATAGGATTGATTGGAATGATGTAATCCTTGATGCAATTGATTTTTGAACCATATTTTAGGGTAAATAGGTCAAATACTTATCCCGATTCTTATGATTGTTGGCGGATAAACCTATATTAAGGCAAAAACAATTATTTAGTTTAATTTAACCCTTATTGGAAGCTATTTTGGGTTTGATGGGTCGCTATCGTTCTTGATGATAAAATCACTGCGAAGGGATTTATAAATTTCGGGAGAAATATCGGTCAAGTATTCATTCTCTACGCCAAATACTTTTTGAGGGTTTCCATGGGCAAGGTCTTGTTCCTCTACATATATAGTTTCGGATATATCGTACATTTTTTTACATAGGCTAAATCTTTTGACAACTTTATATTTATTGATACTTCTTATGTGCACTTGGTTGCGGTTTTTGGGTTGTCCAATTAGACACAGTCATTGTGTATAAGTCACTTTTAAACAGTTGTAACGGTTTACATACGTTTACAAACGAAAACAAATAATTACAAACCGAATAGGGTTTTTAAGTGCTTCTAAGTTTGCCTCGTCGGACAATGAGAGTTCGATGGATAATTTTAAAAACTTAAATCTTACTATTATGAATTCACTTAGAAACAAAGTACAACTGATCGGCAACCTAGGAAACGACCCAGAGATCATCACCTTGGAGAACGGGACTAAATTGGCCAAATTTTCCATTGCAACAAACGAATCCTATAAAAATGCAAAAGGGGAGAAGGTAACCGATACGCAATGGCACAATATTGTTGCATGGGGCAAGTTGGCCGAAATATCAGAGGATTTTTTGTCCAAAGGCAAAGAGATTATAGTTGAGGGCAAACTCATGAATCGCTCTTACGAAACCAATGAAGGTGAAAAAAAGTATATCACCGAAATTAAATGTAATGAGCTATTGATGCTCGGAAAGTAATTGTTGTTGCTTAATGACGACTAAAAGGGGGTAACTCCCCTTTTTTGTTTTCCTGTAGGGTAAATGCATTTTGAGTTGTTACATAAACAGACGCCAGAACTTTAGTAATTGAATAAAGTAATTTTTAAAACGTATTTTAATGAGGGTAGCAACTCCACTTATGGTACTGTTTGCTTTGGGTCTGGCGACCATGGTTTCGGCACAGGACAATACAGTTTCTTTTTATGAAAAACAGGCTCGTAAAGATGCCCATCTGGAGCAAACTTCAACTTTTTCCAGCTTAGAGGATGAAAAAGACTTTTGGAACGATCAGATACGCTACGAAACCGATCTGCAAAATCAAAATAGTGCAGCGTACAAGGTTTATATGGACGAAAAAAGAATGGCGTATTCCAAACACGCACAGGCATGCGATAATAATTGTGTACACAGTGACTACTATTATCAACAGGCTAGTTTCTATTTTACATACAAAGCCAATGAACACTATTCCAAGGAAATAATTGGCGCAATAGTCCAAGTAGCTTCCCCAAGAATTTTTTAAATGTGCATTCTTGGTTGGTTAATTAAAAGAGGAGGTCTAAAAAGTATTCATAACTTGATTTGTCAGGTTGAGCCTGTCGAAACTGATATTGATTATCAGTAAGCTGAAAATATTTCGACAAGCTCAATATGACATCGCCTTACTTTTTAGACCTCTTTTTTTATAAATACCTTTCTTTAATTCTGACCACCATCACGTTCGGGTGAACGAGGTGTGGGCCACTCCAATTGTTCGCCTGTTCTGTTGCTAATGGGCAGCACCGCTTTTTCTCTAGATGTTTTCTCGGGATGCTCGCTGGCCATATAAGCGAGAATGGCCGTAAGGATAGCGTTGTTTCGAACGTCATCAAAAATAATCTTGTCATAGGTGTCCCGGTTGGTATGCCAAGTGTAGTTCCAATAGGACCAGCTCAACGAACTTAAGCTAAAGGCGGGCGCTCCTGCCGCTTGGAACGAAGCATAATCAGAGCCGCCACGTGCCGGGGTTCCGGGAAAGGTTGTCTCGATTTCATCAGTGATTTCCTTTGGCACTTCGTGCAACCATTTCCCGAGATAATCATAGGAATCCAAAAATCCGCCACCGGAAATTCGAACCACTCTACCGGTCCCATTATCTTGGTTAAAAACCGCTTGCACACCCGCTACGATTTCCGGGTTGTCTTCAACAAAAGCTCTGGATCCATTCAATCCTTGTTCTTCGCTGCCCCAGTGTCCCACCAAAATGGTTCGTTTTGGGTTGGGATACGCTTTTATCAAAATGCGCATGGCCTCCATCATCACTAAGGTTCCTGTACCGTTGTCTGTAGCGCCGGTTCCACCGTCCCAGGAATCAAAATGGGCGGATAATATCACATATTCATCAGGTTTTTCGGAACCTTTGATCTCCGCAATGGTATTAAATGTGGGCATTTTACCCAATTCTTTGGATTCCGCCACAATATTAAGTTCAGGTTTTTGACCCGATTCCACCAATCGGTATAGCATCCCGTAGTCTTCCAGTTCAAGATCCACTGTCGGGATTTCTTTGGTATAAGCTCCAAATATTTTGTTTACCCCAAACCCTCTGGACCAATACGAAGCAACAATGCCCACGGCTCCTGCTTTTTCCAGAGCAACAGGAAGGGTGCGTCTGTCGAGTCCTGTGTTCCCTATATTTTTTCTCCAAGCTTCAGTTTGCTCTTCACGTTCTTTTTTCATCTTTTCAAAGGACTTTTCGGTGGCAAACTCTTCCCAGTTGTAATCAGGTCTTCCTGTGGGTTGTGGCATAGAAATCATTACCAGTTTGCCCTTAACGTTGGACAGCCAATTCACAAATTCGAGGGAATCGGAAACCGTGGGTAGAACTACCAGCTCGGCAGTTACTCCTTTTTTTGGGGTGCTTGGGCTCCAAGCTAGTTGTGTTCCTTTCAGGCTTTGTACCCTAGGGTGCACCATATCAATATGGGTTATTCCACGTTCCCATCCTTTCCACTCGCCCCATTGTTCGTTGCGGGCAGGGATTCCCCAACTTTCATATTTTTTAACGGCCCAGTCGTGGGCATTTTTCATTTGGGGTGTACCAACCAATCGTGGGCCTATGCCATCCATAAGTTGATGGCCCAATGTTTCCAGTTGTGAGTTTTCGTTGGCTTCTTGAATGATTGCATCAATCACTGCATCCTTATCCTGAGCCAGCACAGAAATGCTGGATACAAGGAGCATAGCAAATAAAAGGGAGATTTTTTTGATCATGGTTTCTAGTTTGCTTTAAAAATAGCACAAATAAAGAAACCTTTTGGGTTTGGACAGGAGATAGCGGAGATTAAGCGACTTTTTGAAGAAGATCAAAGCACGGACACTTTTTACAGCGTTTGCTTTCACTTTTCTTGTATTTTTTGCAACACTTGGATTTTACCTTGCCTGTTGGAGGTAATTCTCTAAGCTTAGCCTTTTTAAGTTTCTTCTTGTCCTTTTTCTTTCCCATTATTAGAAGCGAAATAGGGTGCGAAAATAACTATTTTAAATCAATCTAAATAAAATTTAACATAATTGTATTTCCAATCTATTAAAAATGAAGGGAGACACCCAAAGTGTTTGGACTAAAAGAAAGATTCCAGCTAACGTTTTTGGGATTTGTGTCGTTGTACTTCTCATCATACTTGGAGTCCAAGTATCTATCAATAGACTCCACAATAAAGATGCTCAACACTGTACTAAAAGCCACATCGGAAACCCAATGAAAATCATCTATAATACGTACAAGCCCAGGAATCATCCCAATAGTGTAAAGTCCACCCTTGACCCATGGGCTTTTAAATTGTTTGGCAATGGCATATGCGTTGCTAAATGCGAGCATGGCATGGCCTGAAGGGAAAGAATCATAATCATATACCCTGTCCAAGTGGAGCGGATCGAATGTAGCGGAACTTGCTCCGCTTTTGGGCCGTGCCCTGCCAATGATTCGTTTGCTCACCTGTTGTAAAAAACCTCCAGCCGTAGCGGAAGAAATTAAAAGCACGCCTGTGCGTCTCAATTTTTCATTTTTGGTAAAGAGTCCAGCAAGATATACTCCCCCTGTAAACATATAATTGTTCTCTGGACTTCCATATTCATTGCCATAGTCTATAACAAAATCAGGAATATCATCTTCAAAACCATTCTTCCAATCACTGAGTTCATCATCTACGGTAAATAAAAGCAATGTACCTCCCGTTAAATATCCAAAATTGGCCCAGTCGTTCCCTTTCCAATGGAATGGTCGGGAATAGGAATAGCCTACACCCCCAAATATGTTTCCAACATCGTAGGTGAAATTGTTCCAAAGGTTTTTCTCTTTTTTAATCTGAAGTTCTTGACCGGTCATAGTAGTGGTCAATAAAACTAGGATGAAGTATTTTATAAGTCTCATGATGTTGAATTACCAAACTAGTCGGCAAAATTATTCATACATTTCATGGGCAGTACGAAAAGTATTGGCATGTGCTTCCACAATTCTTTTAATATCCGGAGAGTATCCGCCGCCCATACTGCATTGCACTGGGATTTTAGCTTCGTAACAGGTTTGAAGCACAAAGCGATCTCGTTCCTTGGAACCTTCCAAAGTCATGGACAGCGTACCCAATTTATCTGATTCCAAAACGTCCACACCACAGAGGTAAAAAATAAAATCGGGTTGAACTTGCTTCAACAACTTGGGAAGGGTCTTTTTTAGAATAGAAAGATACTCTTGATCGGTTGTGCCTTTCTCTAATGGGATATCCAAGTCTGATGTTTCCTTTTTAAAGGGATAATTGCCTTTACCATGCATTGAGAATGTAAAAACAGAATAGTCTGTCTGAAAGATTTCCGCAGTGCCATTACCTTGATGCACATCCAGATCTATTATTAAAACTTTGTTGGCTAGTTTGCTGTTTAAAAGATAACGTGCGCCAATGGCTTGATCGTTCAACATGCAAAAAGCTTCGCCTCGACCGGAATACGCATGATGTGTTCCTCCCGCAATGTTCATGGCGATACCATTTTCGAGCGCAAATTCGCATCCTTTTATGGTGCCATCCGCAATAATGCGTTCGCGTTTCACAAGTTCATCACTTAACGGAAAACCAATCTTACGTGCAGCACTTTTGGAGAGATTTAAACCAACCAAATCTTCGAAATAAGCTTCATCATGTGCCGCCAAAATATGATGATCTTCGGGTAGCGAGGGTTCAAAGAAGTTTTCTTCCGAACAAGTGCCTTCATAAAGCAATTGCTGGGGCAATAATTCGTATTTAATCATGGGGAACCGGTGCCCTTCCGGCAACGGATGCTTGTAAATGGGATGGTAGGCTATTTTTACCATTTAGGCATCTTGTTTATGTAATGCTAACTGTATGCGTTTTCTGGGCACGTCCACATCCAAGACTTTTACCACCACTTGCTGATGAAGGCTAACATGTTCATTGACATCTTTTACAAAAGTATCGGATAGATTGGAGATATGGATAAGGCCGCTTTCTTTGATTCCAATATCCACAAAGCATCCAAAATTGGTGATGTTGTTGACAATGCCGGGCAACAATTGCGCTTGGTGCAAATCTGTTATTTCCTTTATATTTTGATTGAACGTAAACACTTTCGCTTTCTCACGAAGGTCCAATCCTGGTTTTTCCAATTCTTTCAGAATATCTTCCAATGTTGGCATTCCTATGGTTTCCGTACAATAGGATTTGAGGTCGATGCCTTGCAAGGCTGCTTTATTCCCTACAATTTCTTTGGTGGAAATGCATTGGTCTTTGGCCATTTTGGAAACCAAACCATAACGTTCTGGATGAACGGCAGAATCATCCAAAGGATTGTCCCCATTTTTGATGCGTAAAAACCCAGCACTTTGCTCAAAGGCCTTGCCTCCCAGACGTGGTACTTTTTTAATTTGCTCCCTGCTTTTGAACTTTCCATTTTCATTTCGGTGGGCGACAATGTTCTCCGCTAGTTTTGGTCCAATACCGGAAACATAACTCAAAAGGGGAACACTCGCCGTGTTGATGTTGACTCCAACGGAGTTCACGCAGCTTTCCACGACCGTGTCCAAAGATGTTTTTAATTGGGTTTGGTCCACATCGTGCTGATATTGCCCAACGCCGATAGATTTGGCATCAATTTTTACCAATTCGGCCAAAGGGTCTGCCAAACGGCGACCAATGGAAACGGCTCCCCGTACCGTAACGTCATAATTCGGGAATTCGTCGCGGGCAATTTTGGAAGCAGAGTAAATGGACGCTCCAGCCTCGCTTACGATAAAGACTTCAATGTGTTTCTTGAACGGAACCCGCTTTACCAACTGCTCGGTTTCCCGAGAGGCCGTTCCGTTGCCTATGGCAATGGCCTCAATTTTATAAGCATCTACCAACGAACTTATTTTTTTGATGGCTCCAGAACTATCGCGCTGTGGTGGATGGGGATAAATGGTTTCGTTGTGCTTTAAATCGCCCTGTTCATCCAAACAAACCACTTTGCAGCCCGTTCTAAAACCAGGGTCAATAGCCAAGATGCGTTTTTCACCAAGTGGGGCACCGAGCAATAGTTGCTTCAGATTTTTGGAGAAAACCTGAATGGCCGAAGCGTCCGCTTTTTCTTTGGCAGTTTTTAAAAGTTCATTGGACAACGATGGCAACAAGAGTCTTTTGTAGGCATCGGCTATTGCCAATTCAATTTGTTCCGCACACGCATTGTTGGTTTTGATCAAGCGCCGTTCCATATTTTGGATAGCTCTTTCGTCATCTATTTCGATTTTTACTCGGATAAAACCCTCCTTTTCAGCTCGCATAATGGCTAAAAAGCGATGCGAAGGGGAGCGGCTCAAGGGTTCGCTCCAATCGAAGTAGTCGCGGAACTTTTGTGCTTTCTCGTCCTCTTTTTTGGTTTTGATGACTTTGGTCGTAATCAAGGCATGGCGCTCCAACTGACCACGCAGCTGATTTCGGATGTCGGTACGCTCATTGATCCATTCCGAAATGATGTGTCGAGCTCCTTCCAACGCATCGTCTTCGTTAACGACATCCTTGCTCAGATATTTGGAAGCGATAAACTCGATTTCATCGCTACGTTGTGCCATAATGATTTTGGCCAAGGGCTCCAAACCATTTTTTCGTGCGGTTTCGGCTTTGGTCTTTTTGCTTTTTTTGAAGGGAAGATAAAGGTCTTCCAAACTGGTAAGATCGGTACAGTTCAAAAATTTTGCTTCCAGTTCAGGAGTTAGCGCATCTTGCTCCGTTACCGCTTTGATGATGGCTGCTTTTCTTTTTTCCAGTGCTTCGAACTGAGCTTTGTACTCCACGATGGAACCGATTTGCACTTCGTCCAAATTGCCCGTGCGTTCTTTTCGGTATCGCGAAATAAAGGGTACGGTGCAATCTTCGTTTAAAAGTGCCACGGTGTTCTCAACACTCTTTTCTGAAAGATTGGTATGGCGAACGATATAGGGGACAAGTTGCATGATGTTTGTTTAGTATTTGTCACTTCGAGCGCAGTCGAGAAGTCATTGCGTTCAAGTTTCTAATGTGGGTCTCGACTGCACTCGACCTGACAGTTTCTCAGGATATGAATTAATTTATGGTTTCCCCGTTGCTTACGTTTTCCTCATCAGGATTGACAAATACGAGTTTGCCATCTTTGTCTTCCGTCATCAAAATCATACCTTGACTTTCCACACCACGCAGTTTTCTTGGGGCCAAGTTGGCAACAACGGTTACTTTTTTGCCCACAATGTCCTCTGGTTTGAAGCTGTTGGCAATTCCTGACACAATGGTTCTTGTATCCAGTCCAGTATCCACTTTTAATACCAAAAGTTTATCGGCCTTCGGCATTTTTTCAGCTTCGATGATGGTTCCCACACGCATATCCAATTTGGAGAAATCATCAAATGTGATAGTGTCTTTTTGTGGGGCTACTTCTTTGTCCATTGCACCTGTGCTGAGCGTAGTCGAAGCATTGATTTTTTTGGTGGCTTCGAGTTTGTCCAGTTGTTGTTGAATTTCCTTGTCCTCTATTTTTCTGAAGAGCAGTTCACTTTTGTTGATGGTGTGTCCGGCTGGAAGCAAAGCCTCCGCAGTGGCAACGCCATCCCAAGTGGTCTCGACGGAACCTGTACCGAGCGGAGTCGAGGTGCTCGACCTGACACTATCTTTGTCATTCTGAGCAACGCGAAGAATCTTTTTCAATTTAGTTGAAGTAAACGGCAAAAATGGCTCACTAAGTACTGCCAACCCCGTCGCAATTTGAAGCGCCACGTACATTATGGTCTTTACGCGCTCTTCGTCGGTCTTAATCAGTTTCCAAGGTTCAGCATCCGCTAGGTATTTGTTTCCCAACCGGGCCAAGTTCATCAATTCTTGACTTCCTTCACGGAATCGGTACCTTTCTAATGAGTTACCCAATATTCCAGGGTAATCTTTCAAGGCTTTCAAAGTCTCCAAATCCGTCTCGGAAAATTCGGCCGGAGCGGGGACAACCCCATCGTAATATTTATGGGTCAGTACAGTGACTCGGTTCACGAAGTTGCCAAAAATGGCAACTAGTTCGTTATTGTTTCTTGATTGAAAATCTTTCCAAGTAAAATCGTTGTCCTTGGTTTCAGGGGCGTTTGCAGTCAATGTGTAGCGAAGCACATCTTGCATATCTGGGAACTCTTCTAAGTATTCGTGCAACCAAACCGCCCAGTTTTTGGATGTGGAAAGTTTGTTGCCTTCAAGGTTCAAAAACTCATTTGCGGGCACATTATCTGGTAAAATATAGTCGCCATTGGCCTCCAACATACTAGGGAAGATGATGCAGTGGAACACTATGTTGTCCTTACCGATAAAATGGACCAATTTGGTGCTTTCATCCTTCCAATAAGGCTCCCAGTCCTTGCCTTCACGTTCCGCCCACTCTTTGGTAGAGGATATGTAACCGATGGGCGCATCAAACCATACGTAAAGTACCTTTCCTTCACCTCCTTTCACAGGAACTGGTATTCCCCAGTCCAGATCCCGAGTTACGGCACGGGGTTTTAGGCCTTCATCAATCCAGGATTTACATTGGCCGTACACATTGGGTTTCCAGTCGGATTTATGTTCTTCCAAAATCCATTTTTTCAAGAACCCTTCGTAGCGATCCAAAGGTAAAAACCAATGTTTCGTCTTTTTTAAAGTTGGAACTGTTCCTGTAATGGTCGATTTTGGATTGATAAGATCCGTAGCATTGAGCGATGATCCACAATTTTCACATTGGTCGCCGTATGCTTCCTCGTGACCACATCTGGGGCAGGTTCCAATAACAAATCTGTCCGCTAAAAATTGCGCGGCCTCGTCATCGTATAATTGCTCAGTTTCTTCCTCAATAAAATCACCTTGTTCGTACATTTTTTTGAAAAACTCCGAAGCAGTGTCGTGATGCACTTTTGCGGATGTCCTGGAGTAATTATCAAACGAAATACCAAAATCAACAAAGGATTTTTTGATGATACCATGATACTTATCTATTATTTCTGTGGGGGTAACGCCTTCTTTTTTAGCCTTCATGGAAATGGCCACACCATGCTCATCGCTACCACACACAAAGGCGACATCGTTGCCCTTTAGGCGTAAATAGCGAGTGTAAATGTCAGCAGGAACGTAGACGCCCGCCAAGTGCCCAATATGAATGGGGCCGTTGGTATAGGGAAGTGCTGCAGTTATGGTATACCGGGAAGGAGATGTATTTTGAGCCATGTAGAATTCTAATTAGGCCCCAAAAATACTGATTTTAACGGGATACACATAAAAAACAAAACCCTCGAAAATGCGACCCTATTTGGGGTGAGGGGTACATTGCCGAAGGGTTTCGAAAAATGGACAATAATGTGTCCGCTTTTTTTAAGAAATCATCACTGATTTGCTCATTTTTTTATCACCTACAGAAATTCTGTAAATGTATTTTCCTGTGGATAAACTGTCGCGCATGCGTTCCCGAATGTTGATGTCCACGGCACCTTCCAGCATCATTTCGTTGAACAATGTTCCCACACGTTGTCCCAAAATATTGAAGAGCTCAATATCCACATGGGCCGAAACGGGCATTTCCAAATGGATATATGGGTCTCTTGGGGATGTTGCTGGATACACTGCTGCATGTGCAATGGTATCCAAAACATCAACATTGGGATCCAAGGGATCTTGACTTGGTGGTGTATCCGGTAATATTGGTGGATCATTGTCCATGGCAATATCATCAAAGGTTTCACCACTACAGTTAAAGCCAAGGTCGATGGCTTGATAGGGATGGCCCAATAAGTGTTGTTCCACGGATTCCCTTGGAACACAGAGCCATTCGGCCAATACGGTTCCATAAAGGTTTCTAAAGTCCATAGTGTATTCCAGATTTCCTCGGTTGTTGGGTTCATCCAAGGACGGGTGTTCCCCAACAAAAGCGCTACCGCTCAATCCGGAACCAAAGAACAGGGTGGGTGCCGCTTTTCCGTGATCGGTACCATTGGAACCATTTTCAAAGATTCTTCGGCCAAACTCGGAGAAGGTCATACTCAGTACGTTATCATCCTGTTCTGTGAAAGCAAGGTCTTCGTAGAAATTATTGATGGCAACGGACAGGTTGGACATTAAACGCTCGTGCACTATCGGTTGATTTCCGTGGGTGTCAAACCCTCCCAAAGAAATCATATATACTTTGGTACCCAAATTTCCTTTGATCAAGCGCGCCAAGAGCGCCAATTGTCGGGCAAAACCATTGTCTTGATACTCTACTTGATTTTGACCCGCCATATAAGCATCATGAATGGTACCTGCATATTCATATGTTGTATTGGCTACGCCTCGTAGAAACCTCAATTGGTCTCCGTACATACAGTCATCAAAAGGCGCATTTTCGATATCGTAAAAGAATCCCGTCTCTGCAATTTGCTCCAATTGATCCACATTATTGGTCACAAATGCGTAGTTGGTTTCCTCGCCTTGAAAAACCATATTGGCCAAGTTTCCAATTTGAATGGCCGCAGGTGCCGGTGGTGGATTGATCAGATAATCTGGATAAAGCTCCTCAAAATGTCTACCCATCCAACCAGTATTTTCTCCAGAGAAACCGGTAGTTGTTAAATCGGTATTGGCAAAAATATCGGAGCCCGTAAAGTGGGACAAACTTTGGTTTTCGTACCCTACGCCATGCACGGCCTTGAACTGGCCATCTCCCCAAAGGGATTCCAGGGCGCTCATATAAGTGGGCACCCCAAAATCATCGGTAAGCTTTAAGACCTTACTTTCTGGGATATAGATGTTTGGCCTTGCATTTGCATAAGTATCATATTGTTGTATAGGAATTACGGTGCTGAGTCCGTCGTTTCCACCCGATAATCGGATCAGGATCAAAATATTGTCTGTTTCCGCGGCAGCTACTGCGGCTGTTAGCGGTGAAGGTGAGGAAGCCGAAATCATATGGCTTCCCAAAAACATGGAACCTGAACCTGCGATGCCCAAGGCTTGGACAAAGGAACGTCGGCTCCATTTTTTATGTTCTAGATCGTGGCCTTCGTGTTCTAGGCCTTTGTGAGGGGATTTATCGTGGGTATGGTGATTATCGCACATGGTGATGGGGTTATTTGAGTTGAAATTCGGGTTCTCTGGATAAATGGCGTAACAATAGATAAACTTGGGTAGGTACTTCCATACTTGATGAAAGAACCCACCAACCGTTACCACCGGGAATATAATCAGGTGAGTAATATTCTTCCGGGACATCATCGATTTTGAAGGCATCCATGGCCTTTTCAAAATCAGCATCCGTCAAAAGGCCCTTTGGCGTAAACTTGTTCACCAATGCCCTGACCACTGTTTCAGGATTGCTGGTATTGCTGTCGGCCGGTCCAACAGCATCCATGGCCAGCGTTCTAAACTGTTCCGAATCGTTCTGGAAAAAACGATCAATGAAAACTTCCATGGTCAGCCAACGGCCAATAATAAAGTTGGTGTTTATCCAAGTTCGGTCCCGTTGCCAACCTTCCACTTCGGGAGGTTCAAAAAATTCTTGCCCGATCAAGGAACATGCATCAATCATATTTAAAACAGTTCCGTCATCGTAAGAGAAACCGGTTTCTTTTAAAAAGTTGAAGTAGAGGTCCGCAGGACTTTTAATGATCACACCGATTGCGGTTTCATCAAAAAAGTGCTGACTTTTGAACAGTTGACGAAGAACAGGAGCAATTTCAAATCCACTGCTGATAAAGGTCTGGGCCATTCCGTCAATAATTTGTGGGGCAATCCCTCCATCTTCGTTTGTGGAATCGGGATGAACAAAAAACTCGTAAAGCTTTTTACAGATAAACCATCCGATCTCATTAGCTCTTTCGTTGAAAAGAATGTCGATGACATCGTCGTAGTCCCAATTCCCTGTTTGACCGAATATGGTTTTATTCTCGGTATTGAATTCCGTGGGGTCAAAAGTAACTTGTGTACAACCTTCTTCTCCGCGTTCTGTGTAACCAGATATTGCTTTGGAAGTTTCAATAATGTCTTCTTCGGTGTAATTGTTCCCTTCTCCCAAAGTGAAAAGCTCGTAAAGCTCACGAGCATAGTTCTCGTTGGGGTTGTTGCCTCGGTTTCGTACACCGTCCAAATAATAGAGCATGGCACTGGTGAGACCTATTTCACTGGTAAAGGTCTTGAAATTGCCCAGGGCATTTCGCTGCAGACAGTTGATATAGTAATACAGAAACCCTGGACAGTTATACGTCCTTAATTGAGTAACAAAATGGTTGCTCCAAAAGAAACTGAGCCTATCCAACAACTCGTTTTCCACCAAGGCATTCCCGTAAGACGTGGTAAAATCTTCAATTTGCGCTCGTCGTAAGGCACGGGCCATATCATCATCGGCAGGATAATTGGCATCGTTCCAGTCGGCCCATTCCGGCGCAGGTATAGTAGGTGCGGCAAGCGCTTGATTGACCAAGTTGTCCACTAGGGTGTCCGCTGCTTGTCCGACAGCGGCGTTGATGGTTTGTACTGAGGCACTAAAACCAAGCCTTCGGTACAAGTGGGCCGCACGTAACTCATCCAATGGAGTAGTGTACGGCGCCAAGGTTGAGGAATTACAATTGATAAAGTACTCCATAGCAATTTCTGGCGTTAATATGGTACATAGTTTTGGGGCAACTATATGTTTATGCTAATGTTGGATGTGGTTCAATTGAGCCAACAAAGTACAATCTTAACGCTCCAAAGTCCATGAACAACCAAATTTTTCGATGAAATGCACATTTTTTTTAGATTTTTACAAATCATATGGCAAATCATAACACATTTGGAAAACTTGGAGAGCAAAAAGCAGTTGATTTTTTGAAGGCTTCAGGCTATGAAATCAAAGCGCGCAACTATCGGTACCTCAATGCGGAGGTGGATATCATTGCCGAGAAGGAGGGGTTTTTGGTGATTGTTGAAGTAAAGTCAAGAAATAAAGGGTTTTTGGAGGATATATCCGATGCAATATCACCCAAAAAAATCAAACTTTTAACAATGGCTGCAGACCATTTTGTAGCAAAGAAGGACTTGGATTTAGAGGTTCGATTCGATATAATCACGGTAATCAAAAACGGTAAAAATTTTAACGTTGAGCACTTTGAAAATGCATTCTATCATTTTTAACCATTTGTTTGTTTTGTAACAATATGTTATTTTTGTTCAAAACCAAGCAATAAATGAAAACAATATCTGCTGTTGTCGAGCATTACATTAAGAAAAAACCTTTTCTTCAAACAGCTTTGGCGCAGGGCATTATCAATTTGACTTCTTTGTCCAGACAGATAAAACCCGAAATCGCTGAAGAATTGGGTAAAGATGTTAAAGATGGTGCCATTGTGATGGCCCTTAAACGCCTTTCGGACGATTTGGAGTTCAGGGCCACGCACAAAATCGTAAAGGTGCTCAAAAATATCGGTGAGATTACGGTGCGCTCCAACCTGACGGATTACACTTTTTTGGCCTCCGATACCATATTACAGCAACAAGCGAGATTGTTGGAAGAGGTGAATGCCAATCAAGATGTATTTTATACATCTTCCCGCGGTGTGAACGAAATCAATATTGTGATCAGCAATGTGATGGACGAGGTAGTGGAAAAGTACTTTAAAATGGAACGCTGCACTCAAAAGGCGGAAGGGCTTTCTTCCATTACCGTAAAATTGCCTGCAGAGAACGTTTCTGTTCCAGGTATATACTATTTCATCTTTCAAAGATTGGCTTGGGAAGGCATTGTCCTCTATGAGGTAATCTCCACCACCAACGAGTTTACCATTGTGGTGAACGATGAGCAAGTGGATGTCGCTTTTAAGACCATCAAAGATTTAAAATCACTCTAAAACCAGATTCCCTTTATTGGTCTAAACTAAAACGAAATCTTCTTCGTTGTAGAAAAAGACACTTTTTGGAAAAATGACCAAAAAAAGGATTCTTTACGGTTTTTTGGGCCTATTGGTACTGTATCTGTGCTATTTGGCCTATATTTTTATTCTCTCTCCCAAGACCAATCTCCAGTCCATTTACCTAATTCCGAAGGATGCAGTTTTCATTATTGAGTCGGAACAGCCTGTGGAAAGTTGGGAAAAAATAAGCAAAGGCAAAACTTGGCGCCACCTCAAAAAGAACGCGTATTTTTCTGATCTCACCGAAAATATACAACGGGTAGATACGGTTTTCAATGACAATCATAAGTTGTTCGAATTTTTTGACAACCGCTCCCTTTTTATTTCTGTTCACATGATCTCACACAGGGATTATGGGATTTTTTATGTGCTGGATCTTAAACGTATTGCTAAACTACAATTACTCAAAACTTATTTGAATACGTTGCTGGATGATGGTTATATGCTGAGCAAACGAACCTATCACGAACATGAAATTTTAGAGGTGCACGATAGGGAAAGTAAGAAAACCATGTATCTGTCCTTTATCAAGAATCAATTGGTGGCCTCATACACCCATACCTTGGTAGAAGCTTCCATAGATCAATATCTGGAACCTGTCTTGGGTCGTAACCTCAATTTTTTAAAGATCAACCAAAAGGTGGGGCACGAGGATTTATTCCGAATGTATGTACAGTACCACTATTTTAATGATTACATAAAAATGTATTCGGACAGGCCTTCTGATTGGGTAAAACGAGTGAGCGAAAACTTTTTGTTCTCAGGTTTTTATTTTGACCTGGACGAAAACAGTACACTCACCGCCAATGGGTACACCAACATTAGTTCCGTTAACGAGTATTATTTGGAAGCGTTGCAAAAATCCGGGACCGCCAAACGATCTATTCCAGAAGTGGCGCCCAACAGTACGGCACTTTATATCAGCTATGGATTTGATAGCTTTTCCAAATTCTACAAGAATTTTGAGATGGTACAGCAGAGTGATCCTGAGCAGTTCGAGAGTTACCAAACAAGTATTGCCAAGATGGAGAAATTCCTGAAAATCGATGTAAAGGAACATTTTGTAAGCTGGATCGGGAACGAAATTGCCGTGCTTCAAATTCAATCCCACATTACTAAAGGTAAGAATGATGTAGCCTTGGTACTCAAAGCCAACGACGCCGAAGCTGCCAAGAAAAATTTGACTTTTGTGGTAGAACAGATCCGCAAAAAGACACCCGTAAAATTCAAGGCGGTAAATTATAAGGGCTACGAAATCAATTTTTTGTCCATCAAAGGGTTTTTTAAAATATTGTTGGGTGGCAGGTTCGATGAGTTTGATAAACCTTACTTTACCCAGATTGATGACTTTGTGATCTTTAGTGACAGCCCCAATACCCTAAAGGGTATTATAGATAAAGTATCGGAGGGAGATATACTTGCGACTTCGGAAGAATTTAAAAATTTTGATCAAAGGTTCGATTCGGAATCCACTGTGTTTGTGTACGGCAATGTGCCCTTGTTCTATGATAATATGTATGCCCTGGCCGATGCTCCCACCAAACAAAAAATGCGGAAGAACAAGGATTTTATAATCTGTTTCCCGCAGGTAGGACTACAATTATCACCGGAAGACGATTTGTTTGAAAGTCGTTTGGTATTGAACTATCGGAACGTGGAGGAGGTCAAAAGGACATTTAAAACGTCAACATCTGTCAATAAAGCAATTCCAAAAAAACAAGCTTCGGCTTCAACGGAGATCACCGATGCTGTTTTTGATTTGACACCCATCTACCCAACCGATTTGAATGCTAAATCGTTCAGTAAAAAATATGCAAACGGAAACATTAGGTTTGAAGTAGACCTGAAAGATGGGCTCAAACATGGTCGTTACGAGGAATTCTATTCGGATGGTACTCGAAAAATCCGCGGTCGCTTCCGCGATGATGAGCAGGTGGGCACGTGGCGTTATTATGACAAAGAAGGCACCCAAGTCCTTAAAAAACGATTTTAATAAGGCTGTCATTCCATATGGATGCTGAGCGCTGGTCGTTGAGCGAAGTCGAAATGAGTCGAAGCACAACACGGAATCTCATGCAAATAGGTGTTTTTGTATCAGTTGCCCTAAGTGTTATCGTAGATGATAAATTCCCCAACAATCACTACCTTTCTTGTCCAAACCAAACCTCCGAAAGATGAAAAATCTTCTTTTTACAGCAACACTGATTGTTGCTTTTGCCTCAACTTTTGAAACCAAGGCGCAAGAACTCAATTTTCCCGAACGCTACGAAACATGGAAAACCGCAGAGAAGGGTCAATTTAAGTTTGATCAAAAAGCTTTGGACAAAGCAGTAGAATACGCTAATGCAAATGAATATTCAGGTTCCAGGGATTTGCGAATTGCGATATTGGAAGGCTTCAAACATGAACCTTTCCATGAAATTCTAGGCCTTACCAAAAAGCGCGGTGGTCCTGCTGGAATGATTATGAAAAATGGCTATGTGCTGGCTTCGTGGGGCGATACCCAACGTGTGGATATGACTTTCAGCGTAACCAAAAGCTTCTTATCCACAGTGGCTGGACTTGCCGAAGACCATGGTTTGATCAAGGATACCAAGGACAAAGTGGGGGACTATATTTGGGATGGTACTTTTGATGGTGAACACAACTCCAAAATAACCTGGGAACACCTATTGCAACAAAATTCCGATTGGTCAGGAGAATTGTGGGGCGGTAAGGATTGGGCGGACCGTCCACCGAGTGAAGGCGGTCTGGACGATTGGAAATTCCGAAATCTCAACGAACCCGGTACCGTAATGGAGTACAATGACGTTCGTGTAAACGTGCTAGCTTACGCTTTGACACATGTGTGGAGAAAACCGCTCCCCATGGTGCTTAAAGAAGAGGTGATGGACAAAATTGGGGCTACTACTTCTTGGCGATGGTTTGGTTATGAAAACGCTTGGACTGTAATTGATGGAATGAGAATGAAATCTGTAACCGGTGGTGGGCATTCAGGTGCTGGACTTTTTATCTCCACAGAGGATATGGCCCGTTTTGGAACCCTCTTTTTGAATAATGGCAAATGGGAAGATGAACAAATCATTAGCGAAGATTGGATCAAAAAAGCCGTTACGCCTTCTGTGCCCAATGTGAATTATGGCTATATGTGGTGGCTGAACCAACAAGGAGGACGCCACTGGGATGGTGTTCCCGAACATGTGTTCTACGCCGCAGGTTTTGGAGGCAACTTTATTGTGGTGGACCAAAAAAGTGGATTGGTCATTGTAACGCGCTGGCTGGAACCTTCAAAAATTGGTGAGTTTGTAAAGCAGGTTTATGAGGCTTTGTAATATCATTCCGTGCGATTGTTGAGCGAAGTCGAAACACGACACGGAATCTCTTAAATGTTTGAGGTTTATAGAAGACTCTTGTCTCCCTGAACTTGTTTCAGGGTCTCATATGTTTTGATACTGTTCTGTAATTAAAAGGACACGAATTACACTAATTTTCACAAATTATAATTAGTGTCATTCTGAACGATGTCGAAGTATGACATGGAATCTCATCAAAAATGATTTAAACAGAAACATTTTCCTTTTGCGGCGTAAAAGGCTCCAAAACCTTCAAAGCCTTATCCACACTCGTAATCCTGTCAAACGTCAACAGCAACCGTAAACCTGTTCGTGTCTGTTTTTCCTTGAGCTTGGCCTGTTGGGGATGGCTCTGTACATATTGTAGCACTTGGGTAAACACAGCACTCTGGTAAAAACTGGATTGCTGGTCCGCAATAAAGTAACCGATAAATTTGCCCTTCTTCATGATCACCTTTTCCAAACCAATGTGGGTTGCAATCCATTTAACACGGACGGAATTCATCAAATCCACTACAGGTTCGGGCAATTCTCCAAAACGATCCACTAATTGGGCTTCAAATTTTTGTAAGCCTTCCTCGTCCTCCACATCGTTCAATTGGGTGTACAAGTTTAAGCGTTCGGTAATATTATTGATGTAATCATCGGGGAAGAGCAATTCAAAATCCGTGTCCAACTGCATCTCTTTCACATACACTTTTTCCTTATCGCCCTCAACTTCATCATACAATTCCTTGAACTCATTTTCCTTGAGCTCCTCAATGGCTTCGGAAAGTATTTTTTGATAGGTCTCAAATCCAATCTCGTTGATAAACCCACTCTGCTCTCCTCCCAACAAGTCACCGGCACCTCGAATTTCCAGATCCTTCATCGCAATGTTGAAACCACTGCCCAGTTCAGTAAATTGCTCCAGCGCTTCGATACGTTTTCGGGCCTCGGTGGTCATTACTTCGTAAGGTGGGGTAATGAAATAGCAGAATGCCTTTTTGTTGCTTCGCCCCACACGGCCACGCATCTGATGAAGATCGCTCAATCCGAAATTATTGGCATTATGGATAAAAATAGTGTTGGCGTTGGTCACGTCCAAACCACTTTCTATGATGGTGGTCGAAACCAAAACATCAAACTCACCGTTCATAAAGGAAAGCATCAAGGTTTCCAGTTTTTTGCCCTCCATTTGTCCGTGTCCAATCCCAATTTTGGCATCGGGTACCAAACGTTGGAGCATTCCCGCGACCTCCTTAATGTTCTCAATTCGGTTATGGATAAAGAACACTTGTCCGCCCCGTTGGATTTCATAGGATATCGCATCACGGATAATATCCTCGTTCAATCGAATTACATGACTTTCGATAGGGTAGCGGTTCGGTGGCGGCGTATTGATGACGGAAAGGTCACGAGCGGCCATCAAACTAAACTGTAGCGTCCTTGGAATGGGGGTGGCGGTCAGCGTGAGCACATCCACATTTTCTTTGATGGAACGCAGTTTTTCTTTTACCGAAACCCCGAATTTCTGTTCCTCGTCCACAATGAGCAAGCCCAAATCCTTAAACTTTACATTTTTGTTGACCAACTGGTGCGTTCCAATAATGATATCCACTTTGCCACTTTCCAAATTCTCTAGGGTCTCCCTTTTTTCCTTCGCTGTTCTAAAGCGGTTGAGGTAGTCCACCGTAACGGGCATTTCGTTCAATCGTTCCGAAAAAGTTCTATGATGCTGGAAGGCCAAAATGGTGGTGGGGACCAAAATAGCCACCTGTTTGCCATTGTCTACAGCCTTGAATGCTGCACGAATGGCCACCTCTGTTTTTCCAAAGCCTACATCCCCGCAGATCAATCTGTCCATGGGTCGCTCGCTTTCCATATCCTTCTTTACATCTTGGGTGCTTTTTTCCTGATCGGGAGTGTCCTCATACAAAAACGATGCTTCCAACTCGTGTTGCAGATAGCTATCGGGAGCATATTGAAATCCTTTTTCCAATCGCCGTTTGGCATAGACTTTTATGAGGTCGAAAGCAATCTTTTTGACCCTGGCCTTGGTCTTTTGCTTGAGTTTTTTCCAAGCCGCCGAACCCAGTTTGTATATTTTGGGAGGCGCCCCGTCCTTACCGTTGTACTTGGAAATTTTATGAAGCGAATGGATGCTCACGTAGAGGATATCACGGTCACCGTAAATCAGTTTGATGGCTTCCTGCTTTTTGCCCTCCACATCAATCTTCTGCAAACCACCAAACTTGCCTATACCATGATCAATATGGGTCACATAATCGCCGATTTCCAGTTTGTTGAGTTCCTTCAGCGTGATGGCCTGCTTTTTGGCGTAGCCATTCTTTAAATGGAATTTGTGGTACCGCTCAAAAATTTGGTGGTCGGTATAGCAGACCAATTTGAGGTCATCATTAACAAATCCTTGGTACAAAGGAAAAATGATGGTTTGATAGTGAACCGTTTCGTCCACTTCATCAAAAATGTCGTGAAAGCGTTTGGCCTGTTGCTCGGTGGAACAGAAAATATAATTGCTGTAACCCGCATCCCGATTGTCATTGAGATTTTCAATAAGCAGGTCAAATTTTTTGTTGAAAGCTGGTTGGGGTTTGGTGTTGAATTGGATGATGTCACTTCGACTTCGCTCAGTGACCGTTTCTCCTGTATTTTGGTGGCTGAGCGGAGTCGAAGCCCCAATCTCGAAACATAAATAATCCTTCAATTGCTCTTTCAACAAAGCTGAATCTAAAAAGAGTTCCTTGGGCTTCGCGTGTTTGATTTCTTGACTCAACTTGGCAAAACTCTCCTCTGCTTTTTCAAAAAAGGAATCAATACGGTCGTAGATCAGCGCAGGGTTTTTCGCAAAGACTACCGTGTTGGCCGAAATATATTTTAAGAAGCTTTCCCGTGTTTCCTCGGTAAACTTGTTTTCCACATTGGGTATGATGGTAATTTTCTTCACTTTGTCGGTGGAAAGCTGGGTTTCCACATCAAAAGTTCGGATACTGTCCACTTCATCCCCGAAGAACTCGATACGATAAGGTTCATCGTGCGAGAAAGAAAAGACATCCACAATACCTCCACGAACAGAAAATTCCCCAGGTTCGGTCACAAAATCCACACGTTTAAACTGGTATTCGAACAGCACTTCGTTTAAAAAATCCAACGAGATTTCATCGCCCAATTTTATTTTTTGGGTGTTTTTGTCCAGTTCCTTTCGCGTGACCACTTTTTCAAAAAGGGCATCGGGATACGTAACGATTATCGCCGGTTTCTTTCTGGAGTTGATGCGGTTCAACACCTCGGCACGTAAAAGCACATTTGCGTTGTCGGTCTCCTCAATTTGATAGGGTCTGCGGTAACTGCCTGGATAAAAAAGCACGTCTTTTTCTCCAATCAACTGCTCCAAATCATTCAAAAGATAAGCAGCTTCTTCCTTGTCGTTCAAAATCAACAAGAATGGTGAATCGGCAGACTTGAAAGCTTCGGAAACCACAAAAGAAAGTGAAGAACCAACAAGCCCTTTTATGCTTATTTTTTGACTGTCACCTCGAGCTGCGTCGAGAGGTTGGGCAATAATCTCCCTCAGTTTCCCAAGTTGGGGAGACTGTTCAAAAAGTTGTGAAATCGGGGTTTTGGTCAATCCAAAAAACTTTGCGGCAAAGATAAACCGCGAAAACTTGTGTTAAAAATGTTTTTTTAGGTTTCTTGTACAGATACTGGACTATGATGTCATTCTGAGCAGAGCGAAGAATCTATTTGTTAGAGACTTGACACGAATCGCACGAATTATTGCAAATAAATGGTAGGTCATTGCGAACCCGATGCGGAATCCATCAGCCTTTAAGAGGATTCCTGCTTTCGCAGGAATGACAATTGGCTAAAGGTCCCTGAGCGAAGTCGAAGGGACATTGTGGGTTCTAAACCCTAATAATACTGTCCTCAACAATGGCAAAAACTTCATCACCTTGCTTGGGTTGGAGAGCGTGTGTTCCCGTAAATTGACCAAAGGCTGGCAAAATCATTTGATTGTTAGACTTAAAAAAACAGGGCAATTTGATACGTTCCCTACCAAAACCTTTGAGTTTGATAGAGGGGTGAATATGACCGCAAAAGGTAAAATGGCCCTCACGTTCTTCGGGATGATGGGTCAATAAAAAAGAGTCAATAACCAACTCTGGAAATATGGAAATTTTTAGTTTTTCGAACTTTTCGGGGGCAATAATGTCGTGGTTGCCTGTCACCAAAAGGATTTCGGAAGGTGTTTTGCCTACCCAATTCTCAAACAATTCCCATTCTTTATTGAGCGATGAATGGAACAGGTCGCCCAAGAAACAGACCTGAAACGGTTGAAAATCGGAAACGATTTGATCCAGCAACAGAAAATTCTTGTGAATGGCCTTTCGGGGAACAGCGGCACCAAACTTCCTAAAATGGGAGACCTTGCCCAAATGCACATCGCTGATGAGCAAGAGTGATTTTTCCATCCAAAACAATCCACCCAAAGGGTGAAGTTGAAATTCTTGATTTTGTATTTGAATATTTTGTGTCATTTGCCTTCGATACTGCAAATTTAGTTTAATTGTCATTTCGAGCTGTCACCCTGAGCGCAGTCGAAGGGGCAGTCGAGAAATCTATTTGGCGCTGAATTTCTCAAATGATGCTTTGTCTCATATTAAAAATGACCACATAGCGTCATTCAAAACTTGCTTCAGTATCCCTGTCAGATGCGATTCCGTGTCGGGGCACGGAATGACAGGTGCTTGGATGTCCGTTGGCTATTTGGTCAATTTATTTATCATTCGTTGGATGCGGTCCGCCAATTTTTCGTTGGATAGTTTTTCTCGCAGTCTGTCGGTAATTATCGGGAAAGATAAGGGCGTGGGCTGTGAACATTTTTTCCAAACAATATCCTGTTCCGCAATACGCTCCAAGGCCAATCGTAGTCGACCTTCTTCCAGTTGATGCTCAAAAGTTTCGGTAAAGGCCTGTTGGTAAAGTAGATTATCATCTTCAAAATCACGGAACACATCAAACAGCAATTCCGAACTGCTTTGCAGATGCTTCATTTTGACTCCTTTCTCGGGATAGCCCGTAAAAACCATTCCGCTGATTACGGCAATGTCCCTAAACTTTCGACGCGCCATTTCATTCGAATTCAAACTTTTTTGAAGGTCGGACAACATATATTCTGGAGTAAACAGGTTGTTGTCCAAAATTTCCTGAATGTTGATTTCCCTGTCTGATAGCAACTCAAACCCATAATCATTAAAAGCGAGGGAACACGTTATCGGCATCAACAAACTGATGCGATAGGCCAAGAGACTGCTCATCCCTTCGTGAATGGCCCTACCTTCAAAAGGATAGAACATATGGTGGTAGCCATCACGGGTCTTAAAGGTTTCTATTAAAAATTGATGGGGTTGTGGAACAATGCTTTCCTCCCGTTGTTTGATAAACATGGGGTCCAATGCCTGGATTTCTTCGGATTGTTCCGAAAACTCCAATTCGGCCGTATACAATTCCTGCCGCAACAGTTCGGACATTTTTGCGGAAAAGCTCAGGCGTCCGCCCATCCAGCTGGGCACTTTGTTGGTTCGTTTTTTGGAATTTCGAACGTGTGCGGCCATCCCTTTGATCCTAATAAATTCCAGATTTCGTCCTGCAAAGGTGAAAACATCGCCGGGGCTCAGTTTGGAAATAAAATATTCTTCAATACTGCCGATATAGCCTCCTTTCTGGTAGCGAACGGAGATAGTGGCATCGCCCACAATGGTCCCGATTTGAAACCGATGTCGCATAGCAACCGCCCTGCTGTTCACTTTGAATTTGCCATCTTCTTCAACCTCCACCTTTTTATACTCGTCGTAGCTCTTCAAACTTTGGCTTCCCATCACCAAAAAATTGAGCAGCCACTGCCATTGTTCTTCGGTCAAGGTCTGATAACAAAAGGTCTGTTTGATTTCTGGATAGATTTCATCAGGATAAAACCCATCGGAAACCGCCAAAGTGGTCAAATACTGAATAAGAACATCAAAGCTGTTGAGGTAGGGTATGCGGTCTTCCACGGCACTGTTCAGCACGGCTTTTTGCATGGCCGAAGCTTCGACCAACTCTATGGCGTGGGTGGGTAAAAAGTAAATGACGCTTTCCTTGCCCGGTCGGTGACCGCTGCGCCCTGCTCGTTGTAAAAACCGGGCCACACCCTTTGGGCCGCCAATTTGGATCACGGTTTCCACAGGCGCAAAATCCACTCCAAGGTCAAGGCTCGATGTGCAGACCACTGCTTTTAGACTTTCGTTTCGGATGGCTTGCTCCACCCACAGCCGGGTTTCTTTGTTGATACTGCCGTGGTGCATCGCCATTTCGCCAGCAAACTCAGGGTATTTTTCCAAGATTTTCTGAAACCAGATTTCACATTGGCTTCGGGTATTGGTAAAAAGCAAGGTGGTTTTACTGTTATTGATGATGGGCACCACCTGATCTAAAAGATGTAATCCCAAGTGTCCACGCCAAGGAAAGGTTTCCATTTCCTTTGGAATAATACTTTTTACCGTGATTTTTTTGTTGAGGTTGGCCTTTACCAAAACCGAATTCTCCAATTCTGGAGATGTTGGGCCCAACAGGACTTCGAGAGCTTGCTCCAAATTTCCGATGGTGGCCGATATGCCCCAAATGCGTAATTCCTTGCAGATAGTTTTTAATCGGGAGATTCCCAATTCCATTTGAACTCCACGTTTGGTTCCTAAAAGCTCGTGCCATTCGTCCACCACAATGGCGGAGCAGTTCTTGAATGTTTTTTTATAGTCTTTGGATGACAATAACAACTGCAGACTCTCAGGTGTGGTAATCAATAAGTCGGGCATATGGGTGCGCATTTTTGTCCGTTCTTTCGCTGAAGTGTCCCCCGTGCGAATGCCCACGGTCATTTGGGTTTCCAAGTCTTGGGTGATGCGCTCTGCGGATTGTTTGATTTCCTGTGAAAGTGCTCGGAGGGGGGTAATCCAAATAGCTTTTAGTCCTTTTTTGTGCTTGGTCTTGTAATCAGGATTGTTTTTGATGTAGTTGAGCACAATGGGAAACCAAAGTGCGTAGGTTTTTCCGCTACCCGTGGGAGCATTTAACAGGCCGTGTTTGCCTTCCAAAAAGGCATTCCAACTCTCTTTTTGAAAAGGGAATGGCTTCCAATCTTGTTCTTGAAACCAATTTTCGGCTATTTCTAGTAGTTCTTTTCTGTTCATATTCCGAGCAAAGCGAAGGAATCTGTCAAATAGGTGGATTTACCATTCCAAAGACAAATCCTTCCAATCCGGATTTGTTGCATTTATCAAATCTTCCTTCCTTTTCCGATTACCAGCCCTTAACTGCTTTTCCCTTTCAAAGGCCTCTTTTACGGTATCAAATTCTTCAAAATATACCAAGTTATGGCAATTATATCTTTTTGTGAACGAATACGCATATTTGCCGTTTTTGTGCTCACCTATACGTCTTTGTAAATCATTGGTGGCTCCAATATAGAGGACGGTTTTATTTTTATTCGTTAAGATGTAACAATACCCTTTCATTATTGATGGTTGTTTTAAACACATAGATTTCAAACAATAGCATTTGAAATAATCTGTTCGGTTTCTATTTACTGGGGTTATGCTACAAATTCAATTTTTCTGGTTTATTTGTTGAGGGATTCCTTCGTTCCACTCGGAATTAGTGCTTTTAAATCGTCCAAAGAATTGGCCTCATCGATTTTTTTGTCCTTCCGCCATCTTAAAATTCTGGGAAAGCGGGTGGCAACACCACTTTTATGTCGCTTGGAAGGAGCAATGCCTTCAAAAGCGATTTCAAAAACGTGCAGCGGGGTCACGCTCCGAACGGGACCAAAACGCTCCAAGGTATTTTTCTTGATCCACGCATCCACTTGTCTAAACTCTTTATCCGTTAATCCCGAATAGGCCTTGGCAAAGGTGACCAGTTCTTTTTCCCCTTGTTCGTTTGTGTCCCAAAGCGCAAAGGTATAGTCGGTAAAAAGATTGCTTCGCCGGCCATGTCCCCGCATGGCATAGGTGAGCACGGCATCAATGGTCAACGGGTCGACCTTCCATTTCCACCAATCCCCTTTTTTTCGTCCCACTTGGTAGGTGGAGTCATTGTGTTTGAGCATGAGCCCCTCACTGTGTTTTTCCCTGGACAATTCCCTTTCTTTTGCCGCCTCTTCCCAAGAATTGAATTGTATCCGTTCGGAGAGGAGTAGTGGCAGTTCGTTATAAGAGGTGTCGCTTCGACTCATTTCGACTTCGTTCAATGACCAGCGCTCAGCGTCCCCGATATTTAACGTTTCGGACGTAAAAGTTTCCAAGATATGTCTTCGCTCCAGATAAGTTTTATTTCTGATGTCCTTACCCTTCCACTCCAGCACATCATACACTTTCAATTTGACGGGAATCTTTTCTAAAAGTGATCTTGAAATATTTTTGCGTCCGATTCGGGTCTGAAGATCTTTAAAAGTGCCTATTTCACCTTTGGGATAGGGGAGCAGTTCACCATCCAATACTGTTCCGTTAGGGATAACGCCTACGAAGGCCTCAAATTCAGGGTATTTGTCTGTAACTAGTTCTTCCCCACGGCTCCAAACAAAGAGTTCATCATTTCGAAGAATTACTTGGCAGCGAATACCATCCCATTTGTGTTCTGCGGACCATTGGTTCACATCCCCCAAGTCGGTAATATCGTCTTCCACAGCGTACGCCAAAAAGAAAGGATAAGGTTTGGACAGATAATCGCTTTCCTTTTCTTCCAAAATGAGGTCATGAAAGCTGATACCGTTCGGGTCCCAATTGCCCATTAATTTGTAGGCGAGGATGTCTTCTTCGATGCCAGTGGCTTTGGACAGTGCACGGGTCATTAATTTTTGACTTACCCCAATCCGGAAACCACCCGTAATCAATTTGGTAAAAACAAACCGTTCGTAGTAATCCAACACCGACCAATTTTGAAATAGGTATTTCTTTTTTTCGTTCTCGGATTTTGGCTTCAAGGCAATCATCTCCTGTAAAAATGTGGTGAGTGATTTTTTAGACCCTTTTTCTGATGATGGTACTACCAAAGCGATGGTCTCCGCCAAATCCCCGACAATGTGGTAACTCTCTTCGAACAGCCAAGCAGGAATGTTGGAAAGTTCAGCGGCCCATGTACGAAGTAAGGTTGTATTTACAGGTCGTGGAGGTCTTCGGTGGGAGAGAATGGCTATGGTCCAAACCTTATCCTTGTCGTTGGTTTCCAAAAAATAGTCGGAAAGTGCCTGTACCTTTAGGTTGGTTTTGTTGGTGCCATCCAATGTTTTTATGAGTTGGGCAAACTGTTTCATTCCACCTCCGATTTTTCCTGTTCGGTGGTATTATCTTCGGATAGTTCATCCTCGTATTGTGTGGCTTCCGTTCGGGCGTTGTACCCCAGTTCCTGTAAATATTTGGAGAAAATATCAGTATAGCCATGGGTGCAGATGATTTTTTCAGCACCGGTGGCCTCAACAGTTTTCAAAAGTCCGCTCCAATCACAATGGTCGCTTAGCACAAAACCTTTATCAATGGCCCTTCGTCTGCGGGCACCCCTAAACGCCATCCAACCACTGGCCGTGGCCGTCACATAAGGCACCATTTTGCGAATCCAAGTGCTTCCATGGGCACTGGGGGGTGCTAACACCATATTGCCCAAAAGCTCGTCTTTTTTGGTGTCCTTGGTAATCAAATGGGTCGATGGCAGATCGACCAAAGGACGCAATACGTCTGTCATATTTTCCACAGCTCCGTGGGTATAAATTTTTCCGATGGAGGTGTTCAAATGTTTCAACAAACGCTGGGCTTTGCCCAGGGAATAACCGAACAATACAGAGGTTTTGCCTTCAGATTTGTTCTGAGCCCACCACTGGTTGATATCGTTGAACACCTCTTTTTGAGGTCGCCATTGAAAGGCGGGCAACCCAAAGGTACATTCGGTGATGAAGGTGTGGCACTTTACGAGTTCAAAGGGAGTGGAGAGCCCATCATCCTCGATTTTATAATCCCCGGTAAAGACCCAAACCTCCCCTTTGTGCTCTACCCGTATTTGGGAAGAACCCACAATATGTCCTGCAGGGTGCAAACTGAACTTTACGTTGTTTATAGTGAAGGTCTCGCCCCAATCCTTGCCGCTTATGTTCACATCACCTAGACGATGTTGTACAATGGGAATATTCTTATGGTGGGTAATGTAGTGTTGGTGACCCCATCTGCTGTGGTCGGCGTGTCCGTGGGAAATGATGGCCTTGTTCACCGGTTTCCATGGATCCAAATACACATCCGCTTGTTCACAGTAGATTCCTTTGGGGGTAAATTGCAGCAAAGGTGTTTTCATAGCAGCCGTAAATTACAAATTTCTTTTGGTGCCCATTTTATATATTATATCTCTTTTAAAGATTTATATTTGTCCCACAAAATTTGAGATATGCCAATTTTAGATCTTTACGAGCACGGAGACCATAGGAAGAATTTGGCCCATTTTGCCACATTGGCAAGTTTAGCTGCGGTTGATGGGGAAATCAACCCTAAGGAGATGGCCGTTCTGGAAAAGTTTGCCTTTAAACTCAACATCAGCGAGGATGAATTTAAAGAGGTGATGAAAAAGGAGAACAAGTACCCCATTGAAACTCCGCACAGTGGCGAACAAAGATATAAGAGGCTGTTTGAATTTTTTCAGATCATTTTCTCCGACCATGATATTGATGCTGAAGAACGCAGAATTGTAGAAAAGTATGCCATCGGGTTAGGGTTTTCAACAAAATCCGCTGCTGTCATTATCGATAAATCCATCAAAATTTTTAGAGGGAATATCCCATTCGAAGATTATCACGAGTTGGTAAGGCGCGAAAGCTAGTATTTGGCCATGAACTCCTCAGCTTTTTCCACCATTTTTTTACTGCCACAGAAAAAAGGAACCCGTTGATGTAACTCAGTGGGCTGTATGTCCATGACACGTTTATATCCGTCACTGGCCTTGCCGTTGGCCTGTTCGGCCAAAAATGCCATGGGGTTGCACTCGTACAGCAAGCGGAGCTTACCGTTCTGGGCCTTGCTGGTTTTGGGATATATGTAAATCCCGCCCTTGATCATGTTCCGGTGAAAATCCGATACCAGCGAACCGATGTACCGTGAAGTGTAGGGTCTGTCATCCTCTTCCATTTGACAGTATTTGATGTAATCCTTTACCCCTTGGGGAAAATGGACGTAATTACCCTCGTTAATGGTGTAGATGTTTCCAGTTTCCGGAAATTGCATATTTGGATGGGAGAGGTAAAAGGTGCCCAATGCAGGGTTCAGCGTAAAACCGTTTACTCCATCCCCAGTAGTGTAAACCAACATAGTAGACGTGCCATAAATAATGTAACCTGCGGCAATCTGATTCTTTCCGGGTTGTAAAAAATCTTCTAAGGTCACTGGGGTCCCTACTGGTGTAACCCTTCTATAAATGGAAAAAATGGTACCTACGGAGACATTTACGTCAATGTTGGAGGAGCCATCCAAAGGATCTATCAAAACCACATATTTATTTTGGTGCTGTTTGTCAAAACTATTGATACTGATAAAATCATCCTCCTCTTCCGAAGCGATACCACAGACAATTTCTCGATTTTTTAAGGTCTGAATGAACTTTTCATTAGCCAGAACATCCAATTTTTGTTGATTTTCCCCTTGAATGTTGGTTTCTCCTGCCGCACCGATAATGTCTACTAGTCCCGCTTTGTTCACTTCATGATTCACTACTTTTGCGGCCAACCGAATACCGTTGAGCAGTCTAGAAAGTTCCCCTGAAGTGTATTGAAACGAATTTTGATTGGCGATGATAAATTCACCCAGCGTGCGATGTTGCTTCTCAAACATGGAAAGGCTGTTTTATTTGAGGACAAATATCGGGCATTTTGTGAAACTACAACGTTTTCGAAAGACTTTAATTGTGTAATTTTATAACTTTGAGTTTTATTTGTAACAATTATGGAGTATACAATCAGAGCCGCACAACCTGCAGATATGGAGCAAGTGTTCCAACTAATACAAGAACTGGCCAATTTTGAAAAGGAACCCGATGCCGTCGAGATAAGCAAGGCTGATTTGGTGAAACATGGTTTTGGTGATCAAAAAATGTTCCATTGTTTTATTGCGGATACCAGCGAAGGTATTGCAGGCATTGCCTTGGTGTATCCTAGATATTCAACTTGGAAAGGACCTGCAATTCACTTGGAAGATTTAATTGTTTCCGAAAAGATGCGGGGAAGTGGTCTGGGTACTGCATTGTTGGATGAAGTGGTCAAGTATGGCCACAATCTAGGAGTAAAGCGTATTTGTTGGGAGGTGTTGGACTGGAACGAACCTGCCATTGAGTTTTATGAAAAGAAAGGAGCCCATGTGCTCCGGGATTGGGATGTGGTGCAACTGGATGAAGCAGGAATCAAAAATTATATAGAGAGCCTTAACTAGGCCGTCAATTTATAGAAGATAAGATACATGAGGGTATTCAAGTTTGGTGGGGCATCCGTTAAAGATGCCAATGCGGTAAGGAACATGGTCAATGTTTTACAAGAAGTGGGTTACCAAGACACCTTGGTCGTCATCTCGGCCATGGGGAAGATGACCAATGCCATGGAAACGGTGGTTGAATCCTATTTTAAAAATAAAGAGGAGGTAAATGCCTCTATTCAAGAGGTGATCGATTACCACCATAGGATTTTGTCCGATCTTTTCCAAAACCCGAACCACCCCGTTTATGCAAAGGTTAAAGTACTTTTTGAAGAGGTAAAGGGATTTTTGGCATGGAACAAATCTCCCAAGTATGCCTTTGTGTACGATCAGGTGGTATCTTACGGTGAGCTGTTGTCCACGACCATTGTGAGTGCCTATTTGAACGAGGTTGGGATTTTGAATGAATGGGTAGATGTTCGCACCCTTATAAAAACCGATACCTCCAACAGGGATGCCCAAGTAAATTGGGAGCGTACTCAAAAGGAGGTGGTCTCGCAGGTGGATGTGTCCAAGTTGTATATCACCCAAGGATTTTTGGGTAGCGATGACAATAATTTCACCACTACCTTGGGCAGGGAAGGTTCGGATTATTCCGCAGCAATTTTGGCGTATTGCCTTAACGCGGAATCCGTGACCATTTGGAAAGATGTCCCTGGAGTTTTGAATGCCGATCCCCGGAATTTTGAAAACGCACAATTGCTTGACAAAATTTCATACAGAGAAGCGATTGAATTGGCATTTTATGGAGCCTCGGTAATTCACCCCAAAACCTTGCAACCCTTGCAGCGAAAAGAAATCCCTCTGAAGGTTAAATCCTTTATGAACCCTAGGGACAAAGGAACAACGGTAGGAAAAGGCAATGGCATAGAGCCAAAGGTGCCCTGCTTTATAGTGAAAAAGAATCAGGTGTTGCTAAAACTTTCGTCCCTGGACTTTTCTTTTATTGTAGAGGACAACATCAGCGAGATTTTCAAGCTGTTCCACGACCATCGACTCAAAGTGGACCTTATCCAAAATTCGGCGATTAGTTTCTCCGTTTGTTTGGACAATAAGTTTCGGGGACTTCCACCTTTATTGGAAGAACTTAAACGAAAATTTAAAGTAGTTTGCCACGAAGATGTTTCACTTTATACCATACGCCATTTTAATGATGATTCGGTCAAATCCCTTCAAAATGGAAAGTCCGTTTTGGTAGAGCAAAGAGGCAAGGAAACTGTTCAATTGGTTGTAAAATAAAAGCTTAGACTTAATATTTAGGTAAAAAGTGCTCTAGGGTTTATTTTCTATCTTTACACGTACCTAAATACTTTTTCTATGGGTTTGGTTTCTGCTAAAGAGGTGGCGAAAGTCATCCATCTGGACAAATATGGCTTTTTGGGCACTTTTGTAGGATGGCTTTTAATGGTGGCCACCCGCATTAGCACTATCAACAGGTTTTACGATAAGAACAAAGACCTTTCGGGTCCTAAGTTTCTGGATGCTATTCTGGAACATTATGAAATAGATTTTGAAATCCCCGAAGAAGACCTAAAAAGACTTCCTAAATCAGGCCCATACATCACCATTAGCAACCACCCTTTAGGTGGTATAGATGGTGTGTTGTTGCTCAAACTATTATTAAAGGAAAGACCCGATTATAAAATTATAGCCAATTTTTTATTGCACAGGATAGAACCTATGAAGGACTACATTATGCCTGTGAATCCTTTTGAAAATCACAAAGATGCCAAAAGTAGTATCGTTGGGTTTAAAAATGCCCTCCAACATTTGCGCGATGGCCATCCTTTGGGGATTTTTCCAGCGGGAGAGGTGTCTACCTACCGCGACGGTAAATTGGTGGTGGACCGACCTTGGGAAGAAGCAGCCATTAAACTGATTCGAAAGGCCGAAGTGCCCGTGGTTCCCATTTATTTTCATGCACGGAACAGCAGGTTGTTCTACCGATTGTCCAAGATTGATGATGTGTTCCGAACGGCCAAACTACCTTCGGAACTTACCTCACAGAGTCGACGTCCCATCAAAGTCCGTATCGGTCAGCCTATTTCCGTAAATACCCAGAACGAGGAAGAGACTTTGGAAGACTTTGCAGAATTGTTGCGAAAAAAGACTTATTTATTGGCCAACGCTTTTGAAAAGGAACGTTTTTTGGACAAAGTGCCCACCTCTCTCAAAATACCAAAACCACCAAAAAAGATCGCCACTGCCATTAGTGCTGAGGTGTTAAGTGGTGAGATTGATAAACTGCGGGAGAAAGATTGCCGTATGTTGCAAAGCAAGAACTATGAAGTGTTCCTGGCCCAGGCCACGGATATGCCTTTTTGTTTGAACGAGATCGGACGCCAACGAGAAGTAACTTTCCGAGAAGTAGGGGAGGGCACTAACAATGCCATTGACCTGGACAAGTTTGATTCTTACTATCACCATTTGTTTTTGTGGGACAATGACAAAAAAACTATTGTTGGAGCCTATCGTATGGGTTTGGGTTCGGAAATCTTCAAAAATTATGGGATAGATGGTTTTTATCTTCAGGACCTGTTCCGATTTGAACCCGAACTGTATGGAATGATGGAAAAATCCATTGAAATGGGAAGGGCCTATATTGTAAAGGAGTATCAGCAAAAGCCGATGCCCTTGTTTTTGCTTTGGAAGGGGATTGTACACACTACCTTAAGGCATCCCGAGCACAGATACTTGATTGGAGGAGTTAGTATAAGCAATCAATTTTCCAACTTTTCCAAATCGTTGATGATCGAGTTTATGAAATCCAATTATTGGGATCCCTATGTGGCACAATACATTCGTCCCAAAAAGGAATTCAAGGTAAAGTTGAAAGATGCCGACAAAGAGTTTGTTTTTGATGAGACACAGGCCGACCTGAACAAGTTCGATAAATTGATCAGTGAGGTGGAGCCCGGTAGTTTACGATTGCCTGTATTGATCAAGAAATATATCAAACAGAACGCCAAGGTTGTGGCATTTAATGTTGACCCGTTGTTTAATAACTCTGTGGATGGATTAATGTACATCCGTATTGCAGATTTGCCCGAAAGTACGGTAAAGCCCGTTATGGAAGAGTTTCAAGCGGAACTGGAACGTAAGGTGGCCGAAGGAAATAACCACTCCGAGGAGGACTAGTTCGCACCAACAGTACTACTTCTTCTTTCGAACAATAGATTGTCTTTCCAAATCCCATGAAGTTTGCCGATACGTTCCCGTTTTCCGATATAGCGAAAACCTGCTTTTTCGTGCAATTTAATGCTGGCTGTGTTTTCTGGAAATATGCCGGATTGTATGGTCCAAAAACCGGCCTTTTCACTTTCTTTGATCAAATGTGTCATCAGTAGTTGACCAACACCCTTGCCGCGACTTTTATTGGAAACATAAACACTTACCTCACCGACACCGCCATACACACAACGACTGGATACGGGAGATAACGCCGCCCAACCCATGATTTCATCATCGTTTTCAGCTAACAAACGACATTTTTCCGAATGGGCTTTATCCCAATCCTGGTAAGTGGGAGCTTGTGTCTCAAACGTGGCAAGGCCGGTAGCGATTCCTTCCAAATAAATTCTTGAAACCTCTTCCCAATCCGATGCCTCCATAGTTCTGATGATCATATCTTAAACCGCTTATTAATTGTAATATTACGATGAATAAATGATTAAAAAAAGCCAGATTTTTATCTGGCCTTAATTTTTTAGAACCAAGGTTTTTTGCCAACCTGATAAGTGTTGTAGAACTCGTCATCAGATTTTGTGAGGTAGATAATACCCTCTATCAAACCGATGATCCATGCTGCTGAGGCACCAATTCCGCAGGTAATAGCCCCCAAAATGATTGTTACACCCAATAGGATAAAACCTTCTTTGTTATAACCTAATATAAACTTGTGAACTCCAAATCCTCCAAGTACAATGGCTAAAATACCAGCAAGAATTTTTTTGTTGTCTCCTCCTGCACTTTGAATTCCTTCTTTGAACTCATCAGCGGTTTTTTTTGCTTCTTCTTTAAAATCGCTTTTTGCTTCTTCCGCTTTGTCGCCAAGGTCTTTTTTTTCTTCTTCTGACATGGTTTAAATGTGTTGGTTAATGATAGCTAAATGTAGCAAATAAATCCTTATCTACAGAAAAGCTTTATCAACAGGTTCCCAAAGTTCCAGTTTATTGCCTTCGGGGTCTAGAATCCAACCAAATTTGCCATATTCATATTCTTCAATTTCCCCTACCACAGTGACACCTTCTTTTTTCAAAACCTTGAGCAGTTCCACCAAATTTTCTACCCGAAAATTCATCATAAACTGTTTTTCGCTGGGTTTAAAGTATTCCGTTTTTTCATCCATCGGACTCCATTGCGTGGAACAGTTGTTATCCTCTTTGTCCTTCCACCAAAAAGTACAACCATATTGGTCGGTGTTGAGGCCCAAATGGTTTTTGTACCAATCCTTGATTTTGTTCGGGTCCTTGCTCTTAAAGAAAAAGCCGCCAAGTCCTGTTACTCTGTTTTTCATGATATTTGTTTATGATTATTTTCTCTGCAATACCAAAGCGGAAAGTAGCGAAATGATGAATCCGATGACGAAGACCGTCATGGCCATTAGGGCAAAGGAGAACAAGGGGTTTGAAAACAGTTCCTTTTGGGATTCCATTTCAGTCAATTTTGCTTCAAACTCATCTGCTGGAAGCGAAGCTTTCATGGTCTCAACGCTTTGGTTGTAATATTCGGTCATAAAGTTTGGGTTGAGCACTTCGGTATAAAACACATCAAGAATACCAAAAGCCAAAGCAGTGATCAAACTGATCAAAACACCAATAAGTAGCGCTTTTTTAAAACTCACCTTACCATCATTTTCCTTGTCCCGATACTGTTTGATGCCAATAAAGACAAAGCTCAACGCTATAACCATGGAAACATACCCCAAAACTTCTTGGGTGGAATAGGGGAGATCGTTCAAAACAAACCAGCTTATCAGAAAAAGTATGCAAATGGTAATGGATCCATACAGCCCAAATCGGAGAACAGTTTTTTTCATGGTCAATTGTTTAAATGGTTGACTCAAAAGTAGGAATTGGGACAATAGAAAGACTCATACTAAAGTACCAAAATCAGTGTGTACTGACTTTAAAATGAGCTAAATGCCCAAAATTTCAAGATCTTTTGCCCGTTGAATGGCCTGTGTGCGGCGTTTGGCATCCAACTTTACCAAAAGGTTGGAAACATGGGTTTTGATGGTACTTTCCGATACAAAAAGTGCTTCCGCAATTTCTTTGTTGGACAATCCTTTGGATAGTTGTACCAACACTTCGTATTCCCGTTGGCTTATTCCAAGCTGTTCAATCTTTTTTAGATTGATTTCAGAAGTGGTTTTTTCTTTTTTTCGCAACACTTTTTTGTTGATATGGATGCCAATGAAGAAAAATACGAGGGCGATTATAGCAATGGTGATTTCTATGGAAATATCACCGGATAGATAGGCATATTTGCTCAATTGAAAGAGGACGAGCAACGCGACAATCAAGGCCGAAAAAACAAAAATGGTCTTTTTCACCCACTAAAATTAACAAAATCTTTCTTTGACTTTGTCAACAATGGTCTGAGCCAATTTTTCCTTGCTTTCCACCGTCCATCCTGCTACATGAGGAGTAAGTAGTACATTTTTGGCCTTTCGGAGATATTTAAAAGCCTTTGGCTTTTGCATGAACATATTCTCAAAAGACTTTTTTTCATATTCCAACACGTCCAGTCCAGCACCCAGAATTTTACCGGATTTTAATCCT
This sequence comes from Allomuricauda sp. NFXS6, assembly GCF_040148835.1. Classification (NCBI taxonomy): domain Bacteria; kingdom Pseudomonadati; phylum Bacteroidota; class Flavobacteriia; order Flavobacteriales; family Flavobacteriaceae; genus Allomuricauda; species Allomuricauda sp. NFXS6. Next base: position 120,696 of record NZ_JAGEMG010000010.1, read on the forward strand.
TTTACCAAATCTTTCGTAACTACACATTTACCACGAGCCGTATTCAAAAGCCAAAAAGGTTTGTGGAACCCTTTAATAAATTCTGTATTGACCATGCCCATGGTTTGTTCGGTTTGGGGCACATGTAAACTTACAATATCCGAGCGCTGTTGAAATTCCATAATCCCAACTTGACGGGCATTATCGTCGTCCACACCGCCAACTATATCATAACAAATAACCTCTACATCAAAACCCCGTAGCTTTTTTGCAAAGGCCTTGCCCATATTTCCGTAGCCAATGATCCCCACGGTTTTGCCATCCAGTTCCACACCACGGTTAGCCTCGCGTTTCCATTTTCCTTTTTTTACCTGGCGGTTGGCTTTGCACATATGGTTCATTAGGGAAAGCAACATACCCAAAGTGTGTTCGCCTACGGCATTTCGGTTGCCTTCCGGGGCCGATGCCAAAAATATTTCTTTGAATTTGGCGTGTTCCACATCAATATTTTCCAATCCAGCGCCGACTCTCCCTATAAATTTTAGGTTGACGGCCTTGTCCAAGAACTGTTGGTCTATGGTAAACCTGCTTCGGATAATGATGCCATCGTACAAATGAATCCTTTCTTCTACTTGCTCCTTAGTTGAAGTATAGTCTTCGTGGTTTTCGAAACCAAGTTCGGCAAATTGGTCTAGGAGCAAGGGGTGATTGGTATCGAGGTGGAGAACTTTCATAACGTCAAATATACAACTCCTATATTTTTGGGTAGTGGGTCTGTGTTTTTTCGTGAAGCACGTTACCTGTATGTGCGGTGCTCATTTTTTCAAACAGAAGCACGTGTACCTCTTCACCGTTTTTGGTCATGGGATTGTGTTCCACACCTTTGGGTACCACAATAATTTCTCCTTCGTTCACTACTTCGGTCCTATCACGATATTGCATGTAGAGGGTGCCCTTGATTACTTGGAACAACTCATCTTCGTTTTCGTGGGCGTGCCAAACAAATTCCCCTTGCAGTTTGGCCAACAGCACTTGCATATCATCTACCACAGCTATTTGGTGTGGATGCCATTGTTTGATAAATTCAGCGTGTTTTTGTTTTATGTTGATGGGTTTCATGGCAAGATTTAAATTCCTAAAATGATTTTGGCAATCCAAAAATAAATAAGGATTCCAAAAATATCATTGCTCGTGGTAATAAACGGACCCGTGGCAATGGCGGGATCTATATTTCTTTTGTGAAGGAACAGCGGAATAAAGGTCCCGATGAATCCTGCTACCACAATTACTACAACTAATGAAAGCGAAATGGCCAATGCCGTGGCAAAATCTCCTTTCCAAATCCAGGTGAAGAGTAAAAGTAAAACAGCCAAAATGAACCCATTCAAGAGGGCCAACAACATTTCTTTGAACAAATGGTTTCGTACGCTGCCTTTTAGATCATCGTTTGCCAGACCTTGCACCACAATAGCACTGGACTGCACACCTACGTTACCTGCCATCGCCGCAATCAGTGGCGTAAAGTAAAACAAGACGGCGTGCTTGGATATCATATCCTCAAAAGTTCCCATAATCGCTGCAGCGCCAAGGCCACCGAAAAGACCCAAGATCAACCAAGGAATTCGAGCACGGGTAAGTATCCAAATGCTATCGCTTACTTCCACATCTTGCGAGATACCGGCCGCCATTTGGTAATCTTTGTCTGCCTCTTCTCGAATCACATCGACAATATCATCAATGGTGATTCTACCGACCAATCGGCCAATCTCGTCTACTACAGGAATCGCCTCCAAGTCGTATTTGGACATAATCTTGGCAACTTCTTCTCCTTTTTCGTTGACGTTAACGGCATCTACTTTCGAGATATAAACATCTTTGATATGCGTTTTGGTGGAAGCGGTCAGCAAATCTTTTAAAGAAAGCCTGCCTTTGAGCTTGCCCTCATCATCTACAACATAAATGGAGTGTACCCTTGTAACATTTTCAGCTTGCGCCCGCATTTCCTTTACACAGGTGGTCACGGTCCAATTCTCGTTGACCTTTACCAACTCTTTGGCCATAAGTCCCCCTGCAGAGTTGTCTTCGTAACGCAAAAGATCTACAATGTCCTTGGCGTGTTCCCGATCCGCTATCTCGGAGATAACTTCCTGCACAAGTTCCCTTGGAAGCTCATTGATAATATCCGCAGCATCATCCGTATCCAGTTCGGAAAGCTCTCCCGCAATTTCCTTTGCGGTAAGGTTTTTAAGTACGGCCTCCCGGATGTCTTCGTGCATTTCTGCAAGAATATCCGAGGTTTTTTCGCTGTCCAGAAGTTTGATTAGGTAAGTAGCCCCTTCAACCTCCAGTTCGTCCGCTATCTCCGCAATATCGGCATAGTGGAACTCCTTCATCATGGCCTGAAGTTCGAAATCCTTGTTTTCTGCAATCAGTTGCCTGATTTCTTCTAAAAGCTCGTCTGTAAGTTTAAACGGGGTCATTGGCTATCTTCTGTGTCAACATTACAAAGTCAGCTACACTTAGCTGTTCTGGGCGTTGGTCAAAGATAGTATCTTCTTTTAGATTATCGGAAAGGTTGAAGACTTTAAGACTGTTGCGTATGGTTTTACGCCTCTGGTTAAAGGCAGTTTTCACCACTTTAAAGAAAAGGCGTTCGTCACAGGGAAGGTTCAGTTCTTTTTTTCGAGTAAGTCGAAGAACGCCCGAATCCACCTTTGGAGGAGGGTCAAAAACACCTGGTGGTACGGTGAACAAATATTCAGCATCATAATAGGCCTGAACAAAAACAGATAGTATTCCGTAGGTTTTGCTTCCAGGTCCTTCGCAGATGCGTTTGGCCACTTCTTTTTGGAACATTCCGGAAAATTCGGGTACCTGATGGCGCATCTCCAACATTTTAAATACAATCTGGCTAGAGATATTATAGGGGAAGTTCCCTGTGATGGCAAACTGTTCGTCACCGTAAAGTTGGGTCAGGTCAAACTTGAGGAAGTCTGCTTCAATAATGTTAAGGCGATTGTTGCTTTTTAGGATGTCAGCATGTTCCAAAGGGAAGCTATGGTTGAGGTAAACGATGGACTCTTCGTCCAAATCCATGGCCACTAAATCCAAATCCCGTTGCAGTAAATGTTTGGTGAGTACACCCATTCCAGGTCCAATTTCGATGACATTGGAGTATCCTTCCAAGGAAAGTGTCTGAGCTATTTTTTCGGCAACGGATTCATCTTTGAGGAAATGCTGGCCCAAATGTTTTTTTGCCTTTACCGCACCATCTTCTTGCTCATATTTGTTTTTGTGAGAGGGGCCGTTGGAGTACTTCTTCTTTTTCTTTTTGGACACAGATGGTTTTTTTGCAAGTTAGTTGGAATTTTCGATATAGATCCAAGCTTCGTCACCAGATTCCAAGTGGAATTTTTCCCGTTTGTATGCACTGGTCTCGTAAATATCTGCTTTTTTAAGGTCCGCATCGTTAACCTCATAAGCCATTCCCGCTACTTTATCTTCAGGGTTCTTTGTGTTGACAACCAGAGGGTAACGACCATAAACTGCATTATCCATTTTCTTGAAACCCAATGCAACATCTTCTTTTCCTTTGAGCAGGCGCCCAAAAATATATTCCTGCACCTGCAGCTCTTGAAGCGTTCCGTAGGAAAACAGATATTTCAAAATTTAGGGTATTTGTTGACTCACGACCTCCAACTCTGTTCTAAAGGCAACGAATTTGTTCGGGAACATTTTCTGTGCATCGGCACGTAATCGGTCCGCGTCTTCTTTGTAATAAGCCTCCAAAGTATCTCTACTTTGAGTTGTGTATTGCACGGAGTAGGTGATACCTCCCATATCCTCTTCCACTAAAACCTTTACCATTTTTGCGTGCGAAAATTTTCCTGTAGCGAGCATATCGGGCAGGTGTTTGTCTTTCATCCAATCCAACCATTGGTCGTGGACACTTTCGTCTATATTGATGGTAACGTTGTATATCAGCATTGGTCTTGTTTGTTTCTTTCTGGGGTGAAAGTACTGTAATTTTTGAGAACTCTTATTCTGGGATTCCCGCCTTCGCGGGAATGAAGAATTAGTTGATAGCATCTCCACGTAGCCTCCTAAAATTCTTGCGAGCTTGGGGGAAATAGTAACTGTCCTGATAGTTATAGATGATTTTCTCGTAATGACTTTTCGCCTTTTCGGGCTCGTTCAAGATGTTCTCGTACAATTCTCCCAGAGCAAAGTGTGCATCATCGGCCAAGATGCCATCAGAATAGAACTCTACAATCTTTTGATAGTTGAACTCGGCACTTTCATAATTTTTCTGCTCTATCAATAGTTCTGCTTGTTTCAGCAGGGCTTCATCTTCAATTCTTTCTCCTTTATGGTTCTGCAAAATATCTTCCAGTGACTCAATGGCCTCTTTGTTTTTATTTTGATAGGCCAGCAAGTCGGCCCTGGCATATTTTTTCAACGCGGTTTGTGTGGAATCTTCGAGGGAGTTATCCGAAATCAGCAAACTTAATTGCATCGCATCGTTCGCAATAAGCTGAGAGGTAGAACTTCGCAACACTTTGAGTTGGGTGAGTGCCCAATCAAAATCCCCTTTATAAAAACTGGTCTGTGCCACTTTAAAACGGGCATCTTGTCCAAGTACATCGTTTTTTACGCTTTTTTGCACTTGTGTGAACAGGATCAGGGCTTCGTTGAACCTTTGGTCGAACACTAAAATGTCACCAAGTGCCAATTTCACATAAGCCATTGTCATTCGCCCCATCGGGAGTTCCAAACTTTGTTTGAGCATGGCAATAGCGGGCTCGGGCTGCTCTTTTTTAAAGGTCAGGAAACTGGCATAGGCTATCTGAAGTTGCAGGGTTTGACTTTGATTGCCGTATGTTTCCACCAAGTCTTCAAATTGTTTTTCCACATCATCCAAAACCTTTTTGGTTGGGTTTTCCAGCGCAATATCGATGAGATTGAGCTCTGCATTGAGTTTGGTTCTGGGATTTTCGGTATTGTCCACAATATATTCGTAGATGGAAGTAGCTGTTTCCAAATCTTTATCTTCCAAAGCTATGCTTCCCAAGTTTTCCAATCTGTCCACGGATTGACCCTCGCTTCGTTTATAAATGGCCTTTTCTTGACTGAAAGCACTGTTGTATTGTTTTTGCTGTACAAACAGCCAACTTAATAGTTCGTTCCAGAGAATATCAGGTGCTTTCTGCGCATTTTGAAGCAGCACTTTTCGCAAGAGCACATTGTTTTCATTAGAAGGATCCTCGGAGATAAAATCATCAATGTTTCGAAGTACGTTGGAACGGGATGTCCGTCCCTCCCAGATAAGATTGAGGTAGGATTGGTACATTTTTGCAATGTCGCCCTGTTCGCCATAGATGCGCGCCAATTGAAAATCGTAGTTGAGATCTGGTTTCAATTCCATTGCCTTGGTGTAGGCTTGGATGGCATAATCCAACAGCGCATATTTTTGGAAACGATAGCCTACGCTGTAGCCGTAGTTGGGGTTATCCTCGATTTTATTGATGGCCTTATCGTAATAGGTGCTGGCCTTTTCAGCTTCATCTTTTAGGGTGAAATTGTACCCTAATTCAATATAAAAAGTGGGAAAGGCGTAGCTGTCCTCTATTTTTTGAAGTAAAAATGATTCGGCATCATCATAGCGCTCCAATTGTTGGTAGCAGGCCACCAATCCCTCGGCATAGTCTGTGCGCCTTGGATTGGTTTCCACCAATTTTTCGTAGAATACCACTGCTTTCTCGTAATCACCATCCTGAAAGTATTGTTTGGCCAAGAAATCTTCTTGAGCCATTCCAATACTGCTGGATAGCATACATATGAAAAACAAAAGACGTCGCAATAGCTTGTTTTCTTTCAAATATAACGCAGAAATGTGGGGGATTCTGTTAAGCGAATCCAAATTAATGGTTGAAAACCTTAATCGATGGTGTCAAAACCGCAGTAAGGAACCAAAACCTCGGGTATTTTTATGCCCTCATCGGTCTGATAGTTCTCCAAGATTCCGGCCAAAACCCTTGGCAAGGCCAAAGCGCTTCCGTTCAAGGTATGGGCCAATTGGCTTTTCCCATTTTCATCTTTGTAGCGAAGCTTTAAACGATTGGCCTGAAACGTTTCAAAATTGGATACGGAACTAATTTCCAACCAACGATCCTGGGCGGTCGAGAATACCTCAAAATCAAAAGTCAACGCAGAAGTGAAGCCCAAATCTCCTCCACATAGGCGCAAAACACGGTAAGGTAATTTCAATTCACGAAGAATATTTTTAACGTGTTCCACCATTTCATCCAAAGCTTTATATGAATTATCGGGGTGCTCCAATCGTACGATTTCCACTTTGTCGAATTGATGCAAACGGTTTAAACCGCGAACGTGTGCGCCATAACTTCCTGCTTCACGACGGAAGCACGGGGTGTAGCCTGTATATTTGATGGGAAAATCACTTTCTGACAACAAATCACCGCGGTGCAAGTTGGTCACAGGTACTTCGGCGGTTGGAATAAGGTACAAATCATCGGCTTGTACGTGGTACATTTGGCCTTCTTTGTCGGGTAACTGACCTGTTCCGTAGCCAGAGTCTTCGTTGACCATAAGTGGCACTTGCATTTCGGTGTAGCCTGCTTCGGCATTTTTGTCCAAAAAATAGGCAATCAAGGCACGTTGCAAACGAGCCCCTTTTCCTTTGTAAACAGGAAACCCAGCGCCTGTGATTTTTACCCCAAGCTCAAAATCGATGATGTCGTATTTTTTGGCCAACTCCCAATGTGGTAGCGCTTCTTTGGATAGGGTGGGGATGTTTCCTTCCTTAAAAATCTCTTCGTTGTCCTCTTCCGAGTTGCCAGCTGGGACAGATTCGTGGGGTACGTTCGGAATCAAATACAACTGCTGCTGAAGTTCATCGGCAGTAGTGTTTAGGTCGTCCCCTAGTTTTTTTGATGCTTCTTTGAGTCCAGCAGTTTTTTCTTTTAGAACATTGGCTTCCTGTGCTTTTCCTGTTTTGAAAAGTATACCAATTTCTTTGGAAAGTTTGTTGGATTCGGCCAAGGTAGCGTCCAGTTCGGTTTGGATGGAACGTCTTTTTTCGTCGAGTTCCAAAACCTTTGATATCATGGGTGCGGCATCGAGGTTACGCTTTTTTAAAGCGGTAATGATACTTTCCTTATTTTCCCTAATGTTCTGTATTTGAAGCATGGCCTTGTTTTGAGGCGCAAATTTAATCCAATATTAAGAAGTGCCCAAGTTTATTCCTTGGTTGAAGGGAGAATCCAATCGTTGTGGGCAAAATGCTTCCACGGAACGTTGGCCAAATCTACGTTGGGGTCTATCAATTCTCTTCTTGGAGCTTGGTTCACCCTGACTTTGTTTTTGGCAAAAACTTGCACATTTTCTCCTTTTTGAGCGTACTCTTTTTTTAGGTACTGTGCAAATTGCCAGATAAAATCGGGATAGCAAGCCACTCTTCGTTGCTGTTTTTTGGTGAGATAATCGTTTAGGTTGATCAAGGTGGTATCCTTTGTTTCTGTATTTACAACTCTAAATGTGATGCTTCCCGAACGGCTGCGCAGCATCATCCGCCAGCTTAACCGGTGGCCCTCTTCGGTCCAGAGCACATCATCTTTAAAGAAATGGTGCCGAAGCGGCAAAACCAATTGAAACAGAAAGTAGATGCCTAAAACCGTCAAAATCACATTCTTGTTTTTGGGGATGATAATTTTGGTTTCTGGAATTATCTTTTTGGTTCTTAAAAAGATGTTCCGGATGGTCTGTGGTTCAAAAAAGAAAACGATAAATGCGAGTGACAAGTAAGGGAAAATGCCTATCTGAAATACGATGCTGTTGAACAAGTGGAAGAAAATGGACAGTACAAAGGCAATTTTTCGGGTGGGTTTCCAAAGTAATGCGGGCACAATCAGCAAATCAAAGCAAATACCGAAAACCGCTATTATTTTATGCACCCATTTTTGTTGGAGAAGGTCGCCAATCACATAGTAACCCTTCTTGGAACTCATCAATACTTCGATCATGCTAAAATCCAACCAATCTGCATACAATTTAGCTACCGATGCGTAGGTGTATACGATGAAGAGCTGGAGGATAATAATCCATCGCACCCCGTTGAACATTGTCTGGGAAAGGAGTTTCGGACTCAATTTCACATCTAAGGATGCATCTCGGTTTGCTGGTAGAAATGCCATAATGTAGGCAAGCAGCATCAGCAAATAATAGTGGTTGTTGTAGGATGTTTTTTGCATCAAATATACCCCCGACCATAAAATGGCAAAGGCCAATGCACCAAAGCGATATTTGTACCCAAAAGCAATCAAAAGTCCTAAAGTGCCCATCACGGCAAAATAAATGTACATCCCATTGCCAGGTAAGGGTTGCAACCATTCAAAACCAATAAAGGAAAAAGTGAATTGGGGCTCCACTAGAGTTCGGCGCACCCAGCCCGTGGCTATGGCTCCGTAACATTCCGCACTCACCAAAAGTCCATAGAATACTCTGAACACTATCAGTTGTGCGTTGTCAATCTTTTTAAATAGAAATTGGTCGAGCATTTATTTGGAGATTAGGTCCAAAGAATGGTCTTTGTCTTTTTGTAATTGTTCCTTAAGTTCTTCAATAGAATTGAACTTATGCTCGTCTCGAATGCGGTGCAACAATTCCACCTGGATTTTTTTGTCGTAAAGGTTTCCTTCAAACTCAAAAAAATTGACTTCGATACTTTTTTGAGAACCATCTACGGTGGGGTTGAAGCCAATGTTCATCATCCCGAAATATGCTTTGCCGTCAATCTTGCTTCGTACTACATACGCACCATTTTTTGGGATTAGTTTGTATGCTTCGGCAATATGAAGGTTAGCCGTGGGGAAACCGAAATCCCTTCCCAAGCCACGTCCTTTTTTTACGGTGCCCGTGAGCATATAGGCATAGCTCAGGTAGTTGTTGGCCGTTTCCACATCGCCATCCAACAAAGCCTTCCTGATTTTTGTGGAACTTACGGAAACATCATCAATTTCTTGCGCGGGAATCTCTTCCACTTCAAAATCGAAGGTGTTTCCGAAAGAAATCAGGTCTTGTATATTGGCATTGCGGTTGCGGCCAAATCTATGGTCGTATCCAATAATTACTCTTTTTGATTTGATGTTGTTGACTAGAATGTCGCGAACAAAATCAATCGCAGAAAGCCGTGAAAACTGTCTGGTAAAGGGGTGGATGATCAAATAATCCAGTCCCAAGGTTTCCAAAATTTGCTTTTTCTCCTCTAGGGTATTCAGCAATTTTATGTCCACATCTTTTTGCAAAACCATCCGCGGATGAGGGAAAAAAGTAAGCACTGTGGACTTGAGCCCCGTGTTTTTGGCATTGTTTGTGAGGCGTTCCAATATCTTGCGGTGTCCAAGGTGCACACCATCAAAAGTGCCGATGGTCACCACTGTATGGTGCGGAATATGCTTAAAATCAGAAATGTTTTGGATTGTTTCCAACGCAATATAGAAATAAAAAAAGGCTTACATTTGAAATTATACTATGCCCTAACCGTGTATGAAAGCTAAATTACATTTTGTTTTTTCAATAGCCATATTTTTTAGCTGCTTTTGCATTTACGGGCAGCAAGGTTATTGGAAAGGCATTCCCAAACAATCGAACCTACGAAGTGCTTCCCTAAAGGATATTTCTGAAGCCAAAAAGGTTTTGTCCTTGGATAAAGAAGGTTTTTCCAAGGAAATGAGATCTTTCGCAACAGCAAAAATGAAAGGGAAAATTGTTTATCTCCCAAACGCCGAAGGCAATATTGTTCCGTTTAATTTGAAGGAAACCGCGGTGCTGCATCCTGACCTTGCCAAGAAATACCCCAATATAAAGTCGTACTCGGGAGTCAGTTCCGATGGCAAATACAAAGTAAAGCTCAGCAGTTCGCACAAGGGTCTTCAAACTATGATCGTGAATTTGCAGAACCACAAGACTTCGTTCATGGAGCCTGTTTTAAATAAGGCGGATACCTATGTTTTGTATGCTAAAGAAGATGGGCTTTCCTCAAAAATGGATTTTATCTGTGAAACCAGCAAAGATTTATTCGGTACAGGAAGTAAGTCATCTGGCACTGCGTCAAAGACCATTGTTCCTTTGGTGGATGGGCAAGTATTGCGTAAATATAGAATTGCGGTTTCCGCCTCGGGTGAATATACCCAAGAAATGGGCGGTACAGTGGAGGACGCCTTGGCGGGAATCAACGCGACACTAACACGGGTCAACGAAGTGTTTGAGACAGATTTGGGCGTTACTTTGGAACTTGTTCCCAATAACGACGAAATTATCTTTACCAACGCCAATACCGACCCTTATGATGATAGTCTAAATTCGGAAGTGCAGTCGACCATTACCTCATTCATCGGAGAGGAAAATTATGATGTAGGTCATCTTTTTCACAAAGTGGATGAAGGCTTGGACAATGGTAATGCCGGTTTTATAGCCTCGGTGTGTATAGACAATAGGAAGGGAAGCGCTTTCTCATCAGGGTTTAATCCACAGGGAGATGTTTTTGATTTGGACTATGTGGCACACGAACTTGGGCATCAATTTGGTGCCAACCATACTTGGTCCTTTGAATCTGAAGGTACTGGGGTCCAGGCAGAGCCTGCCAGTGGCTCAACTATTATGGGGTACGCCGGAATTGTTTCCGGAAACAATGTGGCGCCAAATGGCGATGATTATTTTCATTATAACAGTATTCTTCAAATCGCTACTTATTTGGTAACCACTTCTTGTGCTCAGACGGAACCATTGGTGAATTCGCCACCTGTTTTGACGCCTGTCGGTGATTATATAATTCCAAAAGGTACCGCTTTTGTATTGGAAGGTATTGCAACAGACCCAGATGTAGATGATGTGCTCACCTACACTTGGGAACAAATAGACGATGGTATAGTGACCACTTCATCTTTTGGGTCCACCAATCCAAGTGGCGCCAATTTTAGGTCGCTTCCGCCAAGTACAGACCCCATAAGATATTTTCCTAGGCTCTCCGAGGTAGTTCAGGGGAATCTTACCCAAACCAATCCCACAACAGGAAGCGCTTGGGAAACAGTATCGGACATAGAACGTAACCTAGGTTTTGCCTTTACCGTTCGTGATAATGCCGAAGGTGGGGGGCAGGTTGTTTCCGATGTCTTGCAAGTTGGGGTGATAAAGGCCGCAGGTCCTTTTGTGGTTACTTCGCAAACAGCTAGTGAAGTTTATCAAGCAGGTTCTTTGCAAGAAATTACTTGGGATGTAGCCAATACGGATGTTGCGCCCATCAATGCCCAAAATGTGGACATACTTCTCTCCTTGGACGGGGGATTGACCTTCCCCATCACATTATTGGAAAACACACTTAATGATGGTTCTGAGGAAATATTGTTGCCGGGCGATGTTACAGAAACAGGGCGTATTATGGTCAAGGCAAGCGATAATGTCTTCTTTGCTGTCAATTCATTGGATTTTACCATTGAACAATCCGAAGTAGTCCTCAATTTTGATAACCTGGTTTATGAAGTTTGCCAGCCGGATGACCTGATCATTCCATTTGTATATGAAACCTATTCAGGATTTAATGAAACATCAACATTTTCTGCAGATGTTCCTGTAGGCTTAACCGCTAGCTTTACGCCAACAGAGGCGAGTGCCGATCAAACAGCGGTCGATTTGACCTTATCCAACACCAATGGAATTGCTCCGGGTGTATACGATATTGTGGTAAATGCCACTTCCGCATCGGTGACCAAAAGCGTGTTGCTTACCGTTACAGTCCAAGATGGTACTTTTTCCGATGTGGCCCTTTTGTCCCCCGCCAATGGGGAAGGCGGTGTTTCTTTGGACGCACAACTTAGCTGGGAAGCCAATCCCTTGTATTCCAATTATGATGTTGAGATCGCAACGGACAATTTATTTACTGAAATCGTGGAATCTGCCACCATACCTTTCACCAATTATAAGGCCACCAGTTTGGAAGCTGAAACCGAATATTTTTGGCGGGTGAGGCCAAACAATGGCTGTGGCAGTGGAACTTTTGGAACTGCGTTCAACTTTATTACATCGCAGGTGGACTGCAAAAGCAAGGAGCCAAACGATTTGCCCTTGACCATTTCAGCTTCAGGAACACCAACGGTAACAACATCCATTTTGTTTGTGGAAGATTTGCCCGTATCGGATGTAAATGTCAACTTGGAGTTGAACCATACCTATTTGGAAGACCTTATTGTTACACTCATTTCGCCATCAGGAACAGAAGTAGCTTTGATTTCGAATACCTGTGGAGATCTAAATAATATTAATGCAGTTTTTGATGATGACGGAGACCCCATTGTATGTGGAGAAAACCCGGCAATTTCAGGAACAGTGATTCCTTTAGGGTCGTTGGCCTCCTTAAAAGGAGAATCTATTTTGGGCGAATGGATATTGGAAATACAAGATACGGCGGCTAGTGATGGAGGTAGTTTAATTGCTTTTTCTTTGGATGTGTGTATCGAAGGAAGCTACCGGCCCGATGAAGATGAAGACGGTGTTTTTGACGATGGCAATGATCTTTGTTTGGGTACTCCAAAGGGGGTTGAAGTAGATACCAACGGATGTGCCATTTATAGATTTGCTTCTGATAATTTTGAGGTTGAGATAGAAAGTGAAACGTGCCGAAGCAGTGATAACGGTTCCATTACCATTACTCCGTTTGACACTTCCATTACCTATACGGCGGTTTTGGATGGTGCAGGTGGCATGGAATCTTTTGATTTTACCGATTCTCAAACCTTTACCAATTTAACTGCGGGCGAATACTCCCTTTGCATTACCGGAACCAATGGAATGATTACCTATCAAGAGGTGTGTTTTGATGCCGTAATTACCCAGCCTGACGTGCTCGATGTGACAGCCTTGATAGATGCTGGAATATTAGGTGTTGAATTGGACGGTGCTTCCTTTTACAATGTGGAGCTGAATGGTTTGGTAACTCAAACGGAGGCATCAAAAGTTGAACTGGCTTTAAAGGAAGGCGTGAACACTTTGAGGGTTTATTCCAATATACCATGTCAAGGTGTTGTGGAAAAGACCTTGTTTTATTCCTCTCGACCCATAATTTCACCAAATCCAGTTGATGCGATTACAGAAGTTTATTTGGCCGGTTTTGAAGGTGATGTTGCGATTCAAATATTTACCGCCAATGGTAGGTTGGTGCGAACTGAAAACAGAAGGGTCGCTGGAGAAGACCTTCAATTGAATCTATCCGGCCTTCCCAAAGGAATTTATTATTTAGGTGTAGCAAAAGCAGGTGTAAAGGAAATGTTTAAACTCATAAAAAGATGATTCGGAATATAATTTGGCTCTCCATATTGGTTTTGTTGGTTTCTTGTGGGGGAGATGATGGACCGCCACCTGCACCGGAAGGAGCGGCTTTGGTTTTTCCTGAAGAAAACTCGGAATGTACCACCGGAACCGATATCAACCAAACATCTACCCAGGTTACCTTTCGTTGGATGGCATCCAATAACACGGAGAACTATACATTGAGCGTCACAAATTTGAATACCAATGTTCCGCAAAACATATCCACGGCATCAACATCGGCGAGTTTAACCATAACAAAGGGAACACCATATGCGTGGTCCGTTACTTCGCGTAACTCGAACTCCGATCAAGTGGCTTCTAGCCCAACTTGGCTGTTTTACAATGCGGGATCTCAAACTACCTATGCGCCTTTTCCAGCACAATTGGTAAACCCTTTGTCGGGTGCTACAGTGCAAATGGATATAGCCAATGAAGTACTTTTGGAGTGGTCTGGCGCAGATGTGGATAACGATATTGAATCTTTTGAAGTGTTTTTTTCCGAAACCAATCCACCGACAACATCGGTTGGAATAACCAATGCAAGCGGTATGGAAATTCCCGTAGGTGTCGAGTCTGGCAATGTTTATTATTGGAGGGTAGTTACTACCGATTTGGAGGGGAATACCTCAATCTCGGGAGTGTTCGACTTTAGAGTGCTCTAATGACTATTTGCCATTGAATAGGTTCATCGTATTTTTTACACCGGCAAACACAAAGGAACGAATAAGGTCTGTTGATTTTTTTAAGCGTTCGGGCATGGCCTTCTGTTGGTCATCATCCCATTTGCCCAAAACATAATCGACTTGGTTGCCTTTACTGAAATCGGAACCTACACCAAATCTAAAACGGTTATATTTAGTGGTCTGTAGTACATTTTGGATATCTTTTAATCCATTGTGTCCACCATCACTTCCTTTGCTTTTTAGTCGGATACTCCCAAAGGGCAGGTTCAGGTCATCGGTAATGATGAGTATATTATCCAGACCGATATTTTCCTTGTCCATCCAATATTTTACAGCTTTCCCGCTTAAATTCATATAAGTGGACGGCTTTAGGCAGACCACACTTTTACCTTTGTGTTTAAAAGTGGCAACTGCCCCCAATTTGGCACTTTCAAAAGTAAAATCTTCTTGCTCTGCTAAAAAATCTAGAATCTTGAAGCCTATATTGTGACGGGTTTCCCTGTATTCGGTTCCAATATTTCCAAGGCCAACAATCAAAAATTTTTTCATGGGGTCGGTTTCTTCCAGTAGTTGTTTTGATGCGCCAAAAAGCTGTTTGATAAAATTGAGCATCGGCTTTGTTTGATTGGTCTAAAAATACAAAAGCATCCCAAATTTTTACCAAGGTAAAAAGGGGATGCTCTTGCTAAATGTTTACAGTGCTATTCCGCAGCTTCCGCTTCTGGGGCATCACCACCTTCTGTAGCTTCTCCTTCTGCTCCTTCTACTCCTTCTTCATCTTCATCCTCGGCTAGCTCATCATCGATAGAAGTTCTAGATGCTTTAACCTGAACGATAGCAGTACTATCTGGATGCAAGAATGTGTAGTCGTCGTTAAGAATGGTTTCCACAGCGATGGTCTGTCCGATCCTCAACTTGGAAATATCAATAGTGATAAAATCCGGAAGCAAATCGGGCAATGCTCTAATGGAAAGCTTTCGCTTTCTAAATAGCAAGCGACCACCATTTTTAACCCCAGGTGAGTTTCCTTCCAAACGTACCGGGATTCTCATGGTTATTGGTTTATCCTCGAACAATTGATAGAAATCGATGTGAAGAATGTTGTCCGTTACAGGGTGAAACTGGATATCCTGTAATACGGCAGCAAACTTTTCGCCATCTTCCAATTCAATTACTACGGTGTGCGCATTTGGGGTGTACACCAAGTCTTTGAATGCGATTTCATCAGCTGAAAAATGCACTGGTTTATCCCCTCCGTAAAGCACGCAAGGGACCTTTCCAGCATTACGTAAGGCCTTGGTAGCAACCTTGCCCACGCTTTCTCTTTGGGATCCTTTGATTGTAATTGACTTCATTGTTATATATTAAATTGATTTACATTAAAAATTTTGAAGATATTGAGGTGTTGTGGTGTACCCTGTGCATGACATCTGCAAAAAGGTCGGCACAAGACAATACCTTAATTTTTTCCTTATTGTGATCTATTGGAATAGAATCGGTAACGATCAATTCCGATAATTGTGATTTTTCTATTCTTTCGTAGGCCTTGCCGGAGAGCAATCCGTGAGTGGTAACGGCACGCACGCTTTCCGCGCCTCTTTCCATCATCAAGTCGGCTGCTTTGGTGAGTGTACCTGCGGTATCCACCATATCATCCACCAACACCACATTCTTTCCCTGTACGTCACCAATCAGTTCCATGTGTGAAATTACGTTGGCTTTGGCTCTTTGCTTATAACAAATGACCACTTCGCACTCCAGTGCCTTGGAGTAGGCATAGGCTCTTTTGGAACCACCCATATCCGGGGAGGCAATGCACAAATTATCAAGGTTCAAACCTCTTAAATAAGGAAGGAACAAAGTGGAAGCAAACAGATGATCCACTGGTTTCTCAAAGAAACCTTGGATTTGGTCCGCGTGCAGGTCCATGGTAATAATTCTTGTGGCACCAGCGGTTTCCAGCATTTTGGCCACCAATTTGGCTGCAATGGGAACGCGTGGTTTGTCCTTTCTGTCCTGTCTGGCCCAACCAAAATAGGGCATAACGGCCGTAATGTGTCTTGCGGAAGCTCTTTTGGCAGCGTCCAGCATCAACAACATTTCCATCAAATTTTCTGAACTTGGATTGGTTGAACCAATGATAAAAATTCGTGCTCCTCGAATGGATTCCTCGAACGAAGGCTGGAATTCGCCATCACTATAACGTGAGAATTGAACTTTCCCCAATTCAGCGCCATAAGAGGCAGCGATTTTCTCGCCCAGCTCAACGCTTTGGGTGCAAGCAAAAATTTTAGGTTCCGGAACTTGATAGGCCATTACAATCTCTTGTTAACTAGCGGTTTAAAGTGCTTTTTAATAAGGAGGTGCAAATTTAAGAATTAATTCGGGTTGCTAAAGGATAAATCAAAGTATTTTTTGGTGATAAATAAAAAATATTTTTTAGCTTTGCACTCGCATTTGAAAATGTGACACCAATGCCTTGGTGGCGGAACTGGTAGACGCGCTGGATTCAAAATCCAGTTCCTTCGGGAGTGGGGGTTCGATTCCCCCCCAAGGTACTTAAGAACCCCTGAAAATCAATTGATTTTCAGGGGTTTTGTTTTAAGCCACCTTCAATTCTTTCTCCAAAGCCATAAAATGGGTCAGCTCCTTTTTTGAGTTGTACAATGGCACTATTTTAATTTGACAGCGATAGGCGTCCCCGTTCTTTTTATAGTTTACAATGGAGCCCTTATAGTTGTGGCTGCTTTGCAGTTGTTCCTTGATTTGTTGTTTGGTTTTGTTCGATGTACTTCCTCCTTGAAGAAAACTGGGTTTTTTGCCCAGCGCATAGTTTTTGTGATATCCCGTCATGTCCGCAAAGCCATCGCTTACCCAAACAATGTGCTGGTCAAGGGTGGTAATCACGATGGCGTCATAGTTTTCCTGTTTGATCAACTCTTGGAATTGACCTTCGGTATGTCGCTTTAGGAAATTATGTATTTGTTCTAAATCGATTTCCTTCTTTAAAGTTTTGATGAGCTGATGATAGTGCTCCAAATACAAATCAAAGCTTATCAACGGTAAAATTTGATTGTTGGTTGTCCCAAACATTTTCTTGGATTTAGTTGGGTAAAAATAGCAACAATATATGATTATATCATTTTTATTGCTTAAACCCTATCATATGTGGAGCATTGCCTTGTGTTGAATGGAACCGAAGGAACTTTTTAACCGTGCCGGTTATCTGTTGCAGACAGTTTTTTTTGTATAAATGCCTGTGAAGATACGTCTTTACTGTACTTTATGATGTAGCCAAAAAGTATTGTTAAAAAACTGTGAAAATCTTTTTGGAGCGGCTAAGTTTTGACGGCTTTTTTTTCAAGCCCTTGTACTACGTTTGATTCCACGTTTTTTAGACCCCAAAAAAACAAATGTTGATAAAAGTGTTAAGAACCTAATCGGGTTGACTTAAAATACAAGTAAAGAAAATGTGAATTTTACAGTCAAGCTATTTTTTTCAACTCCAAACCGTTTTCTTCATGCAGATTACTCATTTAACAAAGAGGGATTTTAGTACGCAAGAATTTGATTTACACAAGATTACTAATGCAATCTTAAAGGCTATGACCGCTGTGGAACATGGTCAGATCAATGATGCGCAGACCATTGCCAATAACGTCAACAAAGTGTTATTGGAAAGAAAAAGCCAAGACGAACATTATGTGCCGACCGTGGAGGAGGTGCAAGACGTAGTGGAAAACCAACTTATGGATAGTGAGTTCCACGATGTGGCCAAAGCATACATTATTTACAGGAACAAAAGGGCACAAATGCGCGAATCCGATATTTTCGAGAAACGCATCAACTTGAAGCCTTACGAGTACCCTCAGTTGTATGAGTACGTTCCGGCAATCAGACATTCTTACTGGATACATACCGAGTTTAATTTTACCAGCGATATCCAAGATTTTAAATCCGGGTTGAACGAAGTTGAACGTAGTGCCATCAAGAATACCATGTTGGCCATTTCTCAAATTGAGGTAGCAGTAAAATCATTCTGGGGCGATATTTACCATAGAATGCCAAAGCCGGAAATTGGTTCGGTCGGAGCTACGTTTGCAGAGAGTGAGGTGCGTCACCACGATGCATACTCCCATCTTTTGGAAATTTTGGGCCTGAACCAAGAGTTCGAAAACCTAAAGAAGAAACCGGTGATCATGAAACGTGTGCAGTATTTGGAGACTGCACTTAAAAATGCAAAAAGTGAGAACAACAAGGAATATGCAGAATCTATATTGCTTTTCTCCCTTTTCATTGAACACGTGTCCCTCTTCTCTCAATTTTTGATCATTATGGCGTTCAACAAGCACAAAAATGTGCTGAAGGGAATTTCCAATGTGGTTGAGGCTACATCAAAAGAAGAGCAAATTCACGGGGATTTCGGTATCGATGTCATCAATATCATCAAAAAAGAACATCCGGAGTGGTTCGATGATGCTTATAAAGAAATGATCCAGGACATCTGTGTAAAAGCATTCGACGCAGAAAGCAGAATAGTGGACTGGATTTTTGAAGCTGGTGAATTGGATTTCTTGCCAAAGAATTTGGTGAACGAATTCATCAAAAACAGATTCAACAATTCCTTGGAGAGCATTGGAATCTCCAAAATATTCGATGTCGATCAAAAACTATTAGACCAGACCGAATGGTTCGATGACGAGATCATAGGAACAAAACACGGAGACTTTTTTGTAAAAAGATCCATCAACTACAGCAAAAGAACACAAAGTATAACAAGCGACGACCTTTTTTAAATTATGGAGAAGAGAACACAAACAACCCCGACCACCGATCAAAAGCAGGATAACAAAACGCAAGAACTTGTTAACGCAAGAAAGGATACCTTGACTAAACTCAAAACAGAGGAAGGCAAAGGATTTGAATGGTTGAACGAATATAGCCGAAAGTTTTTGGCGTCTGGATACCTTACCGAAGGCGTAAGTCCGGAGGAGCGTATACGTGAAATTGGTGATAGGGCAGAAGAAATTTTGCAGATTCCGGGGTATTCGGATAAATTTTACGGTTATATGTCCGAAGGTTTTTTCTCTTTGGCCTCTCCTGTGTGGTCCAACTTTGGAAAAAAACGTGGTTTGCCCATCAGTTGCTTTGGATCGCACATTGATGATGACATGGGGAACATCCTGTATACCCAATCCGAAGTGGGGATGATGTCGAAACTAGGTGGTGGCACCTCGGGTTACTTCGGTAAGATCAGGCACAGAGGCTCTGCTGTTAAAAATAACGGACAGGCTTCAGGAGCGGTTCACATAATGCAGTTGTTCGAATCCATGGTCGATGTGGTAAGCCAAGGATCGGTACGTCGAGGTCGTTTTTCTCCATATTTACCGATTGACCATAAGGACATCATGGAATTTTTGGAAATCGGTACAGAAGGGAACCCTATTCAACAATTGACCCATGGGGTTACAGTGACCAACCAGTGGATGCAAGAAATGATTGAAGGCGATACGGATAAAAGAACTGTTTGGGCCAAGGTATTGCAGCGTAGGGGAGAAATGGGATACCCATATATATTCTTCTCCGATAATGCCAACGACGGTGCCGCGGATGTCTACAAAGACAAAAGCCACCGCATCCACGCCAGTAACCTCTGTACGGAAATCATGTTGCCATCCAATGATGATTGGTCGTTTGTATGCGTACTTTCCAGTATCAACTTGATGCATTACGATAAATGGAAAAAGACAGACGCCGTGGAAACCATGGTTCACTTCTTGGATGCCGTGATTACTGAATTTATAGAGAAATTGGAAGCCTATAGGGATTCTTCCGATAGAGAAGACCAACAAACCTTCCTATTTATGGAGCGCGCTTACAACTTTGCCAAGCAAAACCGGTCCTTGGGATTGGGCGCTTTGGGGTGGCACTCTTTGTTGCAGTCCAAAAGATTGGCATTCAACAGCCAAGAGGCCTACAACTTGAACAGTGAAATTTTTAAAGAGATCAAAGAGCGTTCGTACAAAGCATCCGAACAATTGGCGGAACGTTTTGGCGAGCCGGATGTATTGAAAGGCTACGGAAGACGAAATGCTACCTTGAATGCCATTGCACCGACTACATCATCCGCTTTCATATTGGGTCAAGTGTCCCAAGGAATTGAACCGATTTGGTCCAATTGCTACGTAAAGGATATCGCCAAGATCAAAGTGACCATCAAAAATCCATTCTTGATGGACTTGTTGGAAGAAAAAGACCAAAACACACCTGAAGTGTGGAAGAGTATCCGCGATATGGATGGTTCTGTACAGCACTTGGACTTTTTAACGGAAGAAGAAAAAGCGGTGTTCAAGACCTATTCGGAATTGGATCAATTGGACATTGTTTATCAAGCTGCCAACAGACAAAACCATATAGACCAAGGACAATCGGTGAACATTATTGTGCACCCGGATATGCCGACCAAGGATATCAACAAAATCCACGTTACGGCTTGGAAATTGGGGTTAAAGTCCTTGTACTATCAGCACAGTATGAACGCTGCACAAAAATTCAAGCAAAAGAAGGATTGTGTGAGCTGTGAGGCATAGAAGATAAAATAACCAACTTTAAAGAAAAGGGCCCTGTTAAAACAGGGTCTTTTTTTTGCACAGTACTTTTTTATTCCTGATGAGCCGCTCCATAATGGCATTTCTTGTTAAAACCAGTGTACTGGCGCCGTTTGTAATACAACAGCTTTTCTTTCATCAGTAATGTACGTTTTCACAACAAAACCGTCTTGCCATACAACATAACTTCTCAATTCTTCCCTGTTCTTGATAAGTTTGGATAAGCCTTACCACGTAAGGAGAACCTCATCAACGCAACTATGTACAAACCCCAATCCTCCCTAATTTCTAGGTGTTTCTTATTGATGGTTTTTTTTATGTTCGTTTCCGTTCAAAAAGGGTATGCACAAGATTGTGTAGTTGAAGCAGGTCCGAATCAAACTTTCGACCAGACCACAGCAGTATTTTTAAACGCAGCTACGCCACCGGTAGGCACGGGGTCTTGGACACAGCTTTCAGGTCCAACATTGGTGACTTTTGATGATGGAAACAATCCCAACACCCAAGTTTTTGGCACCACGCTAGGGACTTACATTTTTCAATGGACGGTTTCCGACGCCTCTTGCGATACAGCTTCAGATACGGCGGCAACCACTATTGAGGGTATTGACTTAGAAATGGAAATAGTAGCCAGCGACCCTGAACCGGATATTGGTGATGTGGTCACTTTTACCATCAATCTGAGTAATTTGGGAGATGTGGACGCCACAGGGGTTGCTATAGAAAATTTGGTACCATATGGTTTTACAAATATTACAGCAATTGATAATAGTGGAACCTTCAGTTTTTTGACGGATATGGTTACCTGGACAGGAATTAATGTTCCTGTGGGAAACAATACAGTGGCGTTAAATTTTGATGCTACCGTACAGACACCAACAGGCACTATAGGTGAATACACCCATATTGCCGAAGTGATTTTTGCCAATCAATCGGATGTGGACAGCACGCCCAATAATGATGATGGCGACCAGAGCGAGGATGATGAAGATACTATTACGGCAGCACCACTACAGGCGGACCTTTCGTTGGTAAAATCGGTTGTGGGAGGAAATTTATCCCCTTATGTAGGAGCACAAATCAGTTTTGAGATATCCATTTCCAACGATGGGCCGCATACTGCAACCAACGTGAGGGTCGTGGACCAGTTATTGTCCGGCTTTACTTTTGTTTCGTATTCTGCAACCACCGGCACCTATGATCCAAACAGTGGTTTTTGGGAAGTGGGTACGTTGCCCAACGGAAATACAGAAACCCTAACTATAGATGTTGAAGTCAATGCTTCAGGAAATTATACCAATACCTCACAAATTATTGCTTCTGATGCTTTTGATATTGATTCAACGCCATCCAATGGAGTCTCTTCGGAAGATGACCAAGGCGATGTGGTCGTGGCTCCCGAAGAACGTATTGATCTATCCTTGACCAAAACCATTGATAAATCACCACCATTGGTCAGTGATAATGTTCGGTTTACTTTGACAGTTACCAACGATGGTCCCAGTGATGCAACTTCAGTGGAAGTGACTGACCTTTTGCCCTCTGGCTATAGCTATGTATCCCATAATGGGGGCACATATGATGAAACAACAGGTATTTGGAATGTAGGATTTTTGGCGAATGGTGGTTCCACAAGCTTAAGTATCCTTTGCAATGTGAACTCGTCCGGAGATTACGATAATGTTGCGGAAATTACGAATCACGATCAAACAGATATTGATTCAACCCCAAACAATGATGTGCCTGGTGAAGATGACCAGGACCAAGTTTCGGTTATACCAGAACCTATAGTGGATATCTCGGTTACAAAAACAGTTGATGAATTGATTCCTGAAGTAGGAGAGGAGATTCTTTTTACCATAACTGTCCAAAATGATGGCCCTAGTGATGCCACCAATGTCGTAGTTACCGATGTTTTGCCAACGGGCTATCAATTTGTAAATACAATACCCTCATCAGGAACCTACAATGCCACCAATGGCTCTTGGGTGGTCGGTAATTTGACCAATGGAGCTGCCGAGACGCTGGAAATGACCGTAGAGGTTTTATCAACCGGAAATTATGTTAATACCGCAGAGCTGACCAACGTTGCTGAAAACGATGTGGACTCCAGTCCAAACAACAACAACGAATCAGAAGATGATCAACAAACCGTGGAGCCCATTGTGATTCCAGTGGCGGACCTGCAATTGCGTAAATCGGTGAACGTGTTGAGTCCTTATGTGGGACAAGAAGTGATTTTTACAATCAATATTACCAATTTAGGACCTAGTGATGCTTCTGGAGTTGAGGTAATGGATTTGTTGCCGGATGGGTACACTTATGTTTCCCATGGTACCACAGCAGGGATTTACAACGCTACTTCTGGAATGTGGGTGCTCAACGGTGATTTGGCCGATGGAAGCACCGAAACGTTGTCCATTGTGGCGAGGGTGAACAACTCGGGAGACTATTTTAATGTAACCGAAGTATTTGCCGTGGATCAATATGACCCCAATTCAATTCCAAATAACAGTAATGTTTTTGAAAACGATCAAGACAGCGCAGGAACAACCCCGGTACCTTCAGCGGATTTAAATGTGGATGTTAGTGTGGACAATGCGTTACCCGATGTTGGGTCACAAGTTACATTTACCATAACCTTGACCAATGAGGGTCCCAGTGATGCCATAGGAGTTGAAGTGGAAAATATATTGCCCGATGGCTTTACCTATGTTTCGGATGATTCAGGAGGATTGCTTAATCCATCTGACGGAATTTGGGATGTTGGAACTATTCCTTTGGAATCACAAATAGAACTGAACATTGTTGCCGAGGTGAATCCTTCAGGGAATTACACCGCAACTGTCGAGGTTGTTGACGCCACTTTTTTTGATGCTGATTCCACCCCGAACAATAATAACCCATCAGAAGATGATCAAGACGAACAATCGGTCACTCCAAGACACGTCACCGATATTTCTGTATCCAAAGCGGTAAACGATATGAATCCCGAAGTAGGGGATGAGGTTGTTTTTACCATTGAGGTAACCAATGATGGGCCCAACGATGCCTCAGGATTGATTATTGAAGATGAATTGGAAAACGGATATCAATTTGTGTCTGCTATAACTTCATCTGGGATTTATGATGAAATTGCAGGTTCGTGGGATTTGCCCGCCATTACCAATGGTTCGACCGAAACATTGGAGGTCAGGGCGATTGTACTGTCAAGCGGAGTATACAAGAATACTGCTGAACTGATAGCCTTGGATACTTACGACCCAGATTCCAACCCGAACAATAATTTAGGCTCCGAGGATGATCAATCCACGGTGATTCCAGTTCCTGGCGGATTGAATGATCTATCACTTTCCAAAACAGTGGACAATATCAATCCTAACGTAGGTGATGTGGTTCGGTTTGTGGTAAGTATCACCAATAACGGCCCGTCCGATGCCAGAAATGTTGAGGTGACCGAGGTTTTGCCATCTGGTTACACTTACGAATCGCACACATCAACAGCTGGGGTTTACAATGTTGATTCTGGTATTTGGAGTGTGAACCGGACCATTTTGAACCAGGATTCGGAGAGTTTGGAAGTTTTGGCTATTGTCAATGTGCCAACAGGAACCGAAAATGAATATTTGAACGAGGCCTTTGTTTCAGCAAGTTTGTATACGGACCCTGATAGCGACCCATCAACAGGGATGGATCAAGATGATTTTGCGGATGGTATTGCTGATGACGACGAAGCGTCAGCATTTGTGGTACCTCAAACTACTGATGTTTCTATTACTAAAATTGTGGATAATGCAATGCCCAATATTGGAGATGAGGTTGTGTTTGAAATAACTGTGACCAATCAAGGTGTGGATGATGCCACAAATATTGGAATACAGGAAGAATTGCCTTCAGGTTATCAATTTATCAGCTCCGAGGTAACTGTTGGAACCTACGATTCAGATACTTTTTTTTGGGAAATAGAATCCTTGTCCGTTTCCGATAATGCGACGCTATTGCTTACTGTAAAAGTTCTGGATATTGAGGATTACGTGAACCGAGTCAATTTGGCCTATGTAGATCAGTGGGATGTAGATGAAAGCAATAATACTGCCGAAGCCTTTATAGAACCCAGTTGCTTGGTGGTGTACAACGAATTTTCACCGAATGGTGATGGTGTGAACGATTATTTTAAGATTGATTGTATTTCTCGTTACCCTGGCAACTCGCTTCAGGTGTATAACCGATGGGGAAACATTGTTTTCCAGACAAAATCATATAAAAATGATTGGGACGGTACTCCGAATGGTCGTGCTATGGTTCAGCCCGAAGACCAGCTGCCCGTGGGCACCTATTATTACATATTGGATTTGGGCGATGGGTCGGAACCACGAACGGATTGGTTGTATTTAAACAGATAAAGATGGGAGTTGTTTTTACCAAACATATAACAAAGGGATATAAGCAAGCTTGTCTATTGCTGTTTACCCTGTGCTCAATTTCCATATATGCACAGCAGAACCCACAGTTTACGCAGTATATGTACAACACCATGAGTGTAAATCCAGCTTATGCAGGTAACAATGGTCATTTAACAGCTTTGTTGCTTCATCGCTCGCAATGGGTGGGGATAAATGGAGCGCCAAACACCCAAGTATTGGCGGTGGACACCCCTCTGGAAAACAAACTTGGGGTAGGGGGAATCATCTCCCGTGATGCCTTGGGGCCTTCTTCTGAAATATCGGTGGACGGAAATGTTTCGTACACCATTCAATTGGATAGTGCCAATAGCAAGCTCTCTTTTGGGATGAAGCTGGGCGGACGCATTTTTGATGTGGATTTTTCCAAAGGACTGACAGAGGATGCGGACGTGGCCTTTCAAAATAATATCAAAAGTAAATTCTTTCCGACTATTGGTGCGGGACTGTATTATGATACGAAGAAGGGATATTTGGGCTTTGCCATACCCAACTTCTTTTCGCAAAAGCATTACGATGGTGAGGAGCAGGAAATCGCTGCAGAGCGTTTGCATTATTACTTTATCGGCGGGAAAGTGCTGGATTTGACTCCCGATGTAAAACTGAAGCCTGCATTTTTTGTAAAATGGGTGCCGGGCGCTCCGATGATTGCCGATGTTTCGGTAAATGCACTACTGAAGGAAACTTTCACTTTTGGCTTGGCCTATCGTTGGGACGATTCTTTTTCCACTTTGTTGGGAATGCAGATCAACCCTAATTTTAGTGCGGGCTATGCCTACGATCTTACCACTTCCAATTTGGCAAGCTACACAGGAGGATCACACGAATTGTTTGTCCGCTACGAATTCAAATCCTCCAAAAAACAGAAAGAGGCACCTACCTTTTAAAAGCTCAATAGCCTATCTTCATGTAAAGAGCTATTCTGCTGCCAGAAATAGTCATTATCTTTAGCATTCCAATAAAAATTCGCTGATAAAATTGATTTGTGATGGAGAGAAATGAGTTGTATCCCGTTTTTTTGAAAGTAAACAACTTGAATGTACTTGTTGTTGGAGGAGGTAATGTAGGTTTGGAAAAATTGACCTTTTTGTTGAAATCCAGTCCCAATGCGCAAGTACAGATGGTAGCTCCGGAATTTTTGTCCGACACCTTGGCATTGGCCGAAAAGCACAATGTGGAAATCACCAAGGACGTATATGCCAAAAAGTATTTGGATGGCAAACATATGGTGGTCGCTTGCACGGACAAGCCCGAAGTAAACGAGCAAGTGTATCACGATTGCAGAAAGCTCAGCAAATTGGTGAACGTGGCGGATAACCCGCCGTTTTGCGATTTTTATATGGGCGGCATAGTAACCAAGGGCAATGTAAAGGTTGCCATTTCCACAAATGGACAATCCCCGACTACAGCCAAACGTCTACGTCAATTTTTTGAGGACGTACTCCCAGAAAACATAGATGACCTTGTAAAAAATCTTAACGAGTATCGTAAGACCATAAAAGGTGACTTTGAAGAAAAGGTAGAAGCCTTGAACGAGTTTACAAAAGGCTTGGTCAACAAAAAGGATTGAGTTTTACAATCTTTTCATAGCTTCAATCAAATCATCTTTTTTTCTAGGCGATATGTTCACTTCCAGGTCATTGCTCATGATAAGGTGGCCCCCATCCGATTTGATATACTTCTTTACCTTGTTCAAGTTGATAAGGTAACTATTGTGAACCCTCATAAATTGGTATTCGCCCAATAGGTTTTCGTATTCTTTTAAGTGCTTGCTCACTAAAAGTGTGTTGTTGTCTTCAAGAATAAAACTGGTGTAAGAACCATCTGCTTTGCATACAATAATGTCTTGTATGGCGATAAATTCCATACCAGCCGTGGTGGCCAAACATATTTTTTCCGGCCTCATGTTCCCTCTGGAAATGCTTTGCATCAATGTATCCAATTGTTCACGATAAACATTGGTATCCAAATGGGTTCTTGCCTTATCCACTGCTTTTTGAAGTTCGTCAAGATCAATAGGTTTTAATAAATAGTCCAGGGAACTGAATTTGATGGCCCTAATGGCATATTTTTCGAATGCCGTGGTAAAGATTATCTCAAAATTGGGGTCTTTGATTTGGTTGAGTATATCAAAACCCGTTCCCGTTTGCAGCTCAATGTCCAGAAAAACAATATCCGGACTATAAACAGAAAGGACCTTTATTGCTTCATCGACAGAACCTGCCATTGCAATTACCTCGACTTCTTTACAAAATTCTTCCAGCATGGATTTAAGGGTTTCCCTGCTGTGTTTTTCATCTTCGATTATTACTGCTTTTAAAATCATTAGGTTGTTTTTAGGGGTTATATAATCGTATTATTACTTTGGTTCCACTTGGTTGGCTGTTTGAATCGTATTTGTCTATAATTTCTATTGTATTCTTGTGCTGCTCAGAGTTATCCAGCATTTTTAGCCTTTTTTTGGTGATTTCCATCCCTCTCGATTTTTTCTTTTTTACCTCAGGTCGAATATATTGTCTTCCAATGCCGTTGTCTTCTATTTCAATGACATAGAATCTGCCATCTTTTAAAAAACGTAGTTCTAGGGTTTTTTCTCCTTCTTTTTTACCAACTAGCCCGTGAATTATTGCGTTTTCGGCAAATGGTTGAATTAGCATTAGTGGAATTTCAACACTATCTGTTTTTATATCATCAGCTATTTTGATGGAATATGAAAAAGCATTGTCAAAACGTAAAGATTCAAGTTCTAAATAGGAATTTAATAATTCTATTTCTTCTGTAAGGGTTACGGTGGCCTCATAAGAACTCTCCAATACATTACGTGCCAATTTGCTGAATTTATTAAGGTAGCTCAATGCAGTTTTTCTTTCATTGTTTATGATTAAATTTTGGATGGAGTTCAGCGAATTAAAAAAGAAGTGGGGATTAATTTGTGCGCGCTTGGCACTGATCTCCTTTAAGGACACTTCTTTTTGCAATGCCACTTTTCCTTCGTACTCAAGCTTAATTTTATAGGCAAGGCCCAATGAAAAGATGATAATTTCCAAAAAGGAGCCGGTCATCATATAGTATTTGTTGATGGTAACCCAATAAATCAAAGCACCTGTCATATAGATAAATGAACCCAAAACGATAAATAGTGCAAGCTTATCCTTGGCTTTAAACAATAGATATATCATCGAAAAAAGCCCAAAAAAAGTCATTAGCACCCGCTGTATGTTAAGAATATTTTCTTGCATTTGGTATAATCCTGAAAAATAGGAGCCGAAATGCAATATTGTTATTAAAATCAGTATCACGATGATAATGTTGATAATACCATCGAGGAGTGAATATTTTTTTTTGGTGTTCAAATAGTACTTTGCAAAAAGCACATAAAACAGATTGATGATCACTTGAGAGATTAAACCTATCCAAAATCCGATTTTGTTTTCAAAAAAGCCATGAAAAACAGGTATGTCCAATCCTGTGAGGTATATGGCGGAAAAAAGAATATATAGCGGATAATATAGGAATTCAACCGCTCGAACGTTGATAAAAACAACAATAAAGGTCAAGAATAGAATGGAACAGGCACCAAAATAGCTTAACGAAGGGGTTAATTTTTCAAGGTCGTCTTTTGTATAATAATCGGTATAAAATCGATTTGAAGTATTGGAGATATATTTAAAATATACAGGATTGGAATAGGAAAAATACATCTTGGCTCTTACGTATAGGTATCTGCCAGAAATTAAATCTTCTTTTTCGAACAAGACCCCATTAGAGTAGATTATAGATTGGGTCGACTCGTTTTTTTTAACCCAACCAAAGGGTTTCTGTTCAATCGATCCATCTTTGGAGCAATAGAGCACTGCCTCGTTAAAACTGTTTGTCCTTAGGCGCCATAGCTCTTGTTTTTGAAGGGTTTTGATTTCGTTTTTAAAATCAATCCGGAACCAGTAGGTATGTCCAGCTTGTAAGACAAGGTCCTTTGTTGGTTTGAAAGAATTAAGTTCTAAAACTTCATTAAACTTTAAACTCGACCCCTCGTCAATAAGATAGGTGGCAGGAAGCACTTTGGTGGCACGGTCCAACTCCGTTGTTTGGGCATATAAGGCAGTGGTAAAGGAGAGTAAAACACAAAGGAATGATAACTTCAATTTTGTACTTGGGCAGCAGTTCAGTGATTTTATTTTACAACAAGTAAATAGCGTAACAAAGGGATTGTTATGAGACTGTTTTGAAATGGTATTGCTTTTTGATAAGGTCATTCCAAGGGAAGAAATTTGGCGATCAATCAGTTTTGGCTAACAATTTTTGTGGTATTTACCGCATAATTTGTAAGAATAAAATTATTTTTATATGTTTGATTGTTAGTAAATTGGTTACTGGATTCATCAAATTTGATGTTTACAGTAAACAGTACAAACGATGTATTCATATTAAAAAGGGATTTACAATTACTTATTTATAAGTAGGTCTTATTAATACTTTACGGCTTTTTTTAACTCCTATCTATATTCTTGATATTCTTCAATGAGATATTCATAACGTAGGTTATGGATAAAACAGATTATTTAACCTATTAAGATACGCATATTTTTTTGGGGGAGGAATAAAGACAGACACAAAAAAAGACAGTTTATCGTTTTATTGAATAAACTGCTTGTTGTCACGCAGAACTTCTTTACTAAAAATAACTCACCACTTTCTTTTCTTGTTGAACTGTTGTGCAGCATAACCCCATACTTGCTCTCAGCTAAAGAAAATACTAATGGTGAGTTTGATGATTAGTGATTTAGTTGTGCTTAATAAATACTTTTTTTATTAATAGGCCGTACTGTCTTTATCGCCAGAACCAAAGACAAGACTGTGAAAGTCCATGTACGGCCCGTTTTTTGTCTTGCTACTATATTTGGATAAATCTACTTCGGTTTTATAAAAAAAATTGACCTGATCTGATGAATGCACGTTTTGAATTTATGTATGGCCCTTATGGGTTTATTTATAAAATTTCTTTGACTCTAAAAATGTAAAATGGGACTTCTGTTTTTTAAGAAAATCCCACTTTACTTCTACAGGAGAACACTAAAAAGTTTTTAATTCCTTTTTGTTAGATGGTTGCATATACCTCTTCCTCTTTTATTGGTTTTAGAGGTTTTGGGCATACGGTTGGTATTTTTTTTCGTTTTGGCATTTTTGCAATATAGTGGCCCTTAAAATCAATCGATGCGATGTTGCTTAAGTATCCCAGCACGTCCTCGTAATCATTTATATTGATTCCAGCTTTTGTCAAGTTTTTATCGATAACCGATTTACTTGGCGAAGCCTGTTGTTTACCATATATTCTTTTGTCCTTTGATTTAATGATGAGTACTTTGAGTTTGCTCAAATGCCAATTGGGAACATAAAAATGGGATACCCCATCTTTTAAGGATTTAAAGGTTACATATACCTTGCCGACATTTTTGTAAACATTGGCTTTATAACCCATTCTTGCGTTGTTCAAAGGGAGTTTAAGGCAGGTGTCTTCCGACTCCAAATAAAACAGCACGGGGTTTTCACGCAGTATTTGTTCCGTAATTTGCGGAACGTCCAAACTGAAGGACCAACCAGGTAATTGCTCCGTTATATCAAATGACAGAAGCTCTACCGTATTTGGTTCCTTTCTGGTCGAATTTTCTCGGTGACTTTTTAATACAGAAGCTGATTTGTTCAATAAGTATAATGGATACCCTATTATAACAGCGGCACAAATCAAGGTCCAAATGATGGTTAATAAATGCATAATCTTTTATTGATTTAAGAATTTGGGAACTTTAATCTCTTACCAAGTAACAAAGAATAGTTGGACTATGAACCTGCCAATATACGGATGGGGCTTTTCAATTGACGGATACAGAATCATCGATTAAACGTCTGTTTTGTCGGATGAAATGCATCAAAGATCTTTGTTAAGAATATTCATTAGCAACAAATGGTGCCAATCCATCTGGTCAAGAGGTTTCGCCGCTTTTTTTCAATTGCCCAACTACTCCCATAACATCATAATTTGCGATTTTTCGGGTACTATAATTCCGCTTTACATGATTGATGTAGGTATGTATTTCCAATGTGTAGTAGTTCTCTAGTTCAAAAACGGGATCCTTGGCAATATCAAGACTTCTATTGACTTGCATTTTTCCGTAGGCCCTGGCATGGTATACCACTTTACAACTATTATTGTCCATATCCATCCATTCAATGGTTACTTCAATAAAGTCATCCATTCGTTCTCTGAGCTTGTAACTGGCATGCTTGGGTATTTTTCCATATTCATATTCAGATTTCACAAGGTCTAAAATCCATTGTTCTAAAAATTTCCCTTTCATCGTAGATTAAGTTTTAGGTGTTCTGATTTGGGTCCATTGCTGGACTTTTGGTTCAAATTTTAATATCGAGGTCGATGGTTATGCTCCTTGGTGAGGTTGTTGAAATCTTGTAAAAAGATTCAAGATATTATCCGGTTTTATGGAAGCACATAAAAACGGGAGGTTGAAGATGTAGGTTTGAGGTTATTTTTTTAGCTACTGATTTATCAATTTTAATCTTCTATGTGGAGAATTTTTTTAAACCAATTTAGCGCATTCATTCTTGCCACGGTGCTTTGATTGTTGTCATCAAAGTCAAATCCATGTCCGACTCCTTCGTAAAGTTTTAGTTCCACGGGCATTCCTTTTTGCTGGAGGACATTGACCAAGCAAAGGGTATTTTCTGAAAGGTAGCCCTCGGCGGGTATTTGGTAGAGCATTGGGGCGTAAGGCACAAAAATATTGCCCTCCAGAGCATTGTTACCGCAAGGACTGGCTCCCCAATAATTATAACCACCGGAGCCTCCGTAGTAGAATACTCCTCCGGCAAAACCGTTTTCTGGTCTTGGGCTTGGTGGTTGAACCCCTGAAGAGGTATCATACTCTTTCCCATCAAAGCTTTGGCTCCATTCCCAATCGGCCGGGGTGTTATCGGTGTCATACAAAGTCGAGGCCACTGCGCTTGCACCATCCGAAAACCCCAGTAAGCCTACATCCTTCGCCCTCACCACATTGCTGCCGTCACTAAACTTTAGCTTTCTTAGTAGTTCAAGAGCTGCGTACGCATCTCTAGGCCTTATAAATTGCGAGCTTATCTTAAAATTGTCCGGAGCAGTAGCCCACTTTCCAGTTCTAGTCGAAACCCCTCTGCCCGAATAGCTGTCCACGAAAGCACCAACCATACAATTCGCGTCGAACAACTCTCGCCATTCACTATTTTGGCCCGACATTTTTCCTGAGGCTATATCGTGGTTTATCCACATACCATCCGAACCATGCATGACAACCACGGCAGGATAGTTTTCATTCTTGCATCCTTCGGGAATTGATAAGTAGATAGGAATTTGATGATTGTCTACCAAAGTATATACAATAGTGTCTTTAGTTGATTCTCGCAATACAACTTCTTGACTTTCCAATGCAGAAAGAAATTCATCATCTTGGCCACAAGACCAAAAAAGACATATAGCAACCAGCAGTAAGTTAATTTTTGAAAAAGATTTGGCTAATGTTTTCATAGTGTTTTTTTAATAAGTACATGTACAGTTAGAAATTCCTTGAAAAAGATCTATTCCCAAGGTTACCACATGGGTGCCTTTGGAATATCCCAATATTTCATTCATGATTACTTGATAGGAGTATCCAAAATAGAAGTCTCCTTTTTTAAGACCGATTACGGGTGCTATATAAAGTGGTGACCCCAATTGATCGTTTAAAAACCTATACGTGATACCGGCATAGTAATAATCCAAGAAATCGTACCATTTGAACTTGGTGTTCACGTCGGTTATGGACCTTCCGTCATTCTCAAAATACTGGAAGAAGACCGATGGCTCTATTTCAAAATCCGTTATTCTACTCTTTCTGAATTTGTACCCAGAATACAAATAGTAATTGCGCAGTGTGTTTGGTTCAAAAACTGGATTGAATTTTTCAAACTCCTTATTTAAGATATTGGAAGCATTTAAACTTAGATAAAACCCACCACGACGGTACAAAGCGCCAATATCAAAATTTGGATTACTTGAAGATCGATCGTTTATAATCGCTGGATCCGTGCTTGCTTCTTGGTCAAAGTTTTCAATATCAAACCTAATTTGATTAAGATTAAAAGAAAGGGCAAAGGAGAAATAATGATCATCATATTTATCAATGGTCAAATGGTGCGCAAATGAGACTTTTCCTCCCCGTTGTTTTGTTTCACCGTTGGAATCGTTATAGATGACCATACCAATGCCCGATCGATTTCCCAATCTCACATCTGCCGACAACGATTGGGTATCCGGCGCATCTTTAATGCCCACCCATTGGGTAACCCCGTTCATTCTCACTTTTACATAATTCCCTATCCCAGCAAAGGAAGGGGACATCAAAAATGGATTGTCGGACAGGTATTGTGATAATTGGGGTATGGTCAATTCCTGTCCTTTCACAAGGAATAGATTCATACATATTAAGAAAATTACAACTCGCTTCATTTATCAATTCAATTTTATCTATATAATGTAAAGTGTCCAACAAACTCACGTCCGGACCCATCATTAAGTCTCACGATATACCAGTAATCCCCAGAAGGCATTGGTTTGGAATCATATTCTCCATCCCATGCATCCACTGGTCCTAAAACCTGAATCTCTCTTCCATACCTATCAAAAATGTAGGTTTCAATATCTGGGAAAAGCACTGTGTTTCGTGGAGCCCAAAAATCATTTTCTCCATCAAAATTTGGAGTGAAAAAATCCGGGATTGTTATTTCCAGTAAGTTCATCGTGGTGCTCTGCATTACTTCACAACCATTACTATCAACCACACTAACGGTAAAGGTGCCACTTCTAGTAATGGTATACGTATTGGAATCAGTTCCACTATTGTTGTCAAAATAATAGGTGTAAGGAGCTGTTCCTCCAGTAACATTTGCAGTGATTTGATTCACATATTCACTGGTAAGCGATAATTCCAATTGTTCAAAGCTTTCAACTTCAAATGGAATCTCACCCATACAACCATTGTTGTGCATTATGAATAAACTATGATCACCAGGACTGATATCCCCAAAATCAGGGCTTAGAATGAAATCATTCGGATCAGTGGAATCCAAGGCATAGAGTACATTGTTGCTCACTGATGGGTCAGACAAGGTAACCGCAATAGTATTTGAAGGTAAGTCTGAATCACAGAAATACATTACATCAACCGAAGCACCAAGATTTGGCCCTCCAGGTAGAACATTAAAGCTGGTATTGGATTGGCAACCTGTATCATCAATTACACTGAGTTCATAATTGCCAGGAGACAAATCGTCTATGGAGAAAGAATCTGTATTGAAAACCATGGGTTCCATACTGTTAAGCTGAACCGTGACAGGGAAATCAGCATCTCCAATTTCTACGGAAACAGAACCGTTATCACTTTCCCAACACGTTTCATCCTGAACATTTGTAGTAATGCTGAATCCAGTGATAGTAATCTCAAAACTTTCCTCTACATCTGGACAACTTCCTTGTCCAGGGCTGAATACGTATAGCGTGGTCGAAGCGTTGACGAAGTCCCCTGCGGAGAGGGCGTTGCCTCCCCCGTTGGGCGCATCGAAATAATTGCCGTTGGTCAGTGGCGGGAGTTCATAGGGCCCGCAGT
>NZ_JAGEMG010000011.1:0-149800 GCF_040148835.1 Allomuricauda sp. NFXS6
ATACTGGTAAAGAACTAGAGCTTTTAATAAAAGAATCAATAGATACATATAATAACCATAGGCCTCACTTGAGTCTTCAGATGAAAACACCTAACTTTATTCATGAAAAAACCTGTGAAGAAAACTCTACAGGTCTATTAAATAATTATACTTAAAAACTGTCAACCTATTTTAGGACGACACAGTCAAAAATGTGATACTCTCAATTTAAATTAAAAAATTGATTATTATTAAAGGTCCAATCATAATCCAATCCTAGCTCGTTGATTTTTGCAATGGTGGTTTGATCAATCAAATCTGTGCCTGGGTTAAGTTGGTAATCTATATAGCCTGAATTAATAGAATTCATAACAGCATTGTCGTATACACCTGAGATTATCAAGTCCAGTTGGGTTGCATCAAATTCATTATCTCCAATGGAAAGAGACCTAACCATAGGATTATTGGATAAATCCAAATCGTCCAAATTGTTGCTATAAATAGCCAATGTTTCCAAACTATCTTGAAGACTTAAGTCTATGTCAGACAACATATTACCCATAATGTACAATATATTTAAATTTAAGTTTGACGAAAGGTCAATGGAACTTATTTGATTAAAGTACAAATCTATTCGTTCCAATTCGGTGTTTTTAGAAAGGTCTATTTGCGTCAAATTATTTCTTCCAACATTTATTTCCGTTAAATTTAAGTTTTGGGATAGATCTATCTCAGACAACAAATTGTCGCTCAAATCAAATCGTTCCAAAATCAAATTATTGGTAAAATCAATATGGGTTAAAGGATTTTCTCTTGCAATCAGTACTCTTAGATTTGAATTATTGGAAACGTCCAAGTTGGAAAATTGATTCCCCTTTACAGAAATGAAATCCAACACCGAGTTTAGAGGGAATACTATTTCATTTAGCTGATTATCATCCCCATAAAGTGATTTTAGCTTTTCATTATTGGTTAAATCCAGAGAAGTCAATTGATTGCTGCTAACACCTAAGAATTCCAATGAAGGATTTTGGGAAGTGTCGAGATTTGTCAATTCACCCGCATGGAATACAATTTCTTTTAATAATGATAAGCCACTAATGTCCGCAGAAACAAGATTGCTTTGATATTCATCTTCAGCCAACCAACTACGAAACTCCACTTTTTCAATTACCTTAATGGCTCCAATGATTTTTATTTCATATACACCATTTTCCTCATATTTATGGGTCAACTCATTATCTAAATTAAGACCACTCAAAATCGATACATATTCATCCACAGTGCCGTCTCCCCAATCAATTTTATAGGTAGAGCCTGTTAAAGAAATTAAAGAAAATGTTTTGGTGGTAAGATTCTCACTGTCATCAACCGTTAACGTAAAGAAATCTTCGGCCTCGGATAAAGCTAGGTCATCTTCCTCATATCCAAATTCTACCCATGAGTATCCTGCAGCTTCAATGTTTTCAACAGGTGTGTTCTTTGAGTCCGATTCCTCAACCGTGAAATCAAAAGGAAGTGAGGTTCCTGTAAATTGAGATAAAGCTGAGGTGGCTTTGGGCACCAAGGAAATGACCAAATCATCAGAATCCACCACTATAAACTCTGTTAATTTGTACGTCCCGGCATCCAGCATTATTTCTTCTGTCACGTAATCACCTCCTTGACCAACAACGTCAAGTTTTTGCCTGTCCAAAATCTTATTTCCATCACTGTTTTCTAAACTTATAAAAACATAAGATGGTATATAATCCTTGCCATTGAGATTGGAAGAATTCTTAGCCGTGATCTCTTTGTTGGCAATATTAAACGATTGTCCACCTTGTTCCACAGCAACGGGTGGTTGCGGTGTTTCGGGTGGTATGGGTTCTTCACTTTCAGAACATGAAATAAGTAAAGTGAACAGGGTTAGCAGATATAATGCTTTTTTCATATAACATAGGTTTGTTTAGCTGGGACAAAATATTGATATGATGTATCCAGAAGAATGAGGTTAATTATTTATTTTATGTGTTGGATAAAAGTAAGATTTTTTCTACTTAAATGCTTTTGTTTACCATAAATGGCATTATTTCTTAGATAAAGTAGTCAACTTAGATAAAGTAGTCAACAAACCATCCAAATCCTCTTGGTAGATTTCATTGAGATACTCCTTATAGATGTCCGTATGCTTGTAAGGCAAGGTTTCTTGTGCCTTGTTCAAGTTATTTCTGGCACTTATGGTGTCCCCTACCGCTAAATAAGTCTTTGCCAACCCAAAATAAGCTTCGCAGGTGGTGTCGTATTGCTTTAACCCATTTTCAAAAGCTGTTATGGCTTCATCAAAGTGCTGCATTTCATAATGACATAAACCTTGGTACACAAAGGCTTGCACATCTGCCCAATCCGCACCCTGATTTGCCACACTTTGCTCGAAATGTTCCAAGGCCTTCGGATAATTTTTGAGGCCGTAGTAGCATTCACCACGTAAAAAATCGATGTCCTCGCCCCAAGGCGCATCCACCACATTGGGTGTCATGGCATCCAAACGATCAAAATCTGCCAAGGCGGCCTTGTAATCCCGGAGAAAACGTAATTTCATATACCCTCTATATCCTAGGTGATGTAACGGTTTTAAATCCACGGCGGTGTTCAAATAATAAAAACCCGTGACATAATCCCCTCTTTTATTAAAAGGAACGGAGCGCTCAAAAAAAGCGGCGGCATAATCGGGGTGTTGCCAATTTAGAATCCCAAACATCGTTTGGGACCATCCATGCCCTTGCATGTTTCCTGCAATATGGAACCGCTTTTCTTTGGATTGAAACACCAATTGATGTGCTATAAGACCAATATAGGCCGTAAAAACAGTGGCCAATAGGATTTTTATGATTTTGAGGAACAGCTTCATACCTTAAAAAATATCAGTGATTTTACCATCTTCAAGCTTGAAGGCTATTTGCGCATAGCTATCGGTTGGATTTCCGTAAATTTGACCCGGAACCCACCCTTTTAGCTCAGCAATTAGTGCGTAAATAGGTTTTGAGGCTTCGAGAGGCACTTCAATTTCCTTGATGTTCGCATCGATCATTTTAGTCCTGAAATACCCGGTTTCCCCGTTGCAATTCACAACAAAACGAACGGTCAACAAACCATTTTGGGGAAGGCCATCCGTTTTTACTTTTGGCAAAAGCTCCGTTTTGATGGCTTTTTTGCCACTTTGATAGTAGGTGCCTACTTGATAATATTGAAGAATTTGATAATCACCACACGGATTGAATTCCGCGGAATCCATGGCACTGTCATAGAAAACATCACCGACCTTCGTTGTTTGTTTAAAGTAGAGCCAAAGGCTTAATGCTGCAGCAATCAGAAAACTGACGAGCAGCCAAATATTGAGTTTGCTTTTCAAAAAAGAGCTATTTCGTTAATGGTTGTTGGCAAGATAACAATTCAAAACTATTCGGTAGTCAATACATGACTAGTTGCTTTTCAAATACTTCTTTGGAATATCCTTGCCATCATCCGAACTCATGGCCCAGACCATATTGGCAATCCACCAACGTCCTTCGGAGTATACCAATTGATAACTACCAACCCCTTTTCCTGTTTCGTTCTCGGAATCAACCCCCTCAAAACTTTGAATCACCTGGGCCATGCCGTTGTATTCGTCAACAATTTCACCTGTGGATTCTTCGTGATAGCCCAACGAATAATAGTCGTCCGTAAGCATTTCCAAAAATTCATCGAGACCCATGGTTTCCTGAGTATACTCCCCATCTTTTTTTCCGACCACACTAAAGTGTGCCGTGGACAAAAACAAAGTTCGGAAATAGGCAGTGTCGATCACTTGCCCCGCCTCAATGGAAATAACACGTTGCGTTTCCTTTACCAATTCGTTCGCATTTTGAAACACCTCTTGTTTCTGGGCCTTCCCTGCAGTAACAGCTGTCAACGCTAATAGCAAAATGATTGATCTCATATTTTATGTTTTTCCAGACCCCTTCAAAATTGAATTTTGGAACCCATAGGGTGCTTATCATTTTTGTGATGTTTTTCAAAGAAAATGTAAATTCCTTGAAAACTTACCAACACTTCCGCCTTTTCTCTTCATTACCTGCAAACAATCCCTTAAATTTAAGCGCTAATTCAAAACAATGAAAAATAAATTATTTCCCCTGCTCCTACTTTTGGGAGCTATCAGTGTTACGGCCCAGGACAGGATCATTGGGTTCAGTGAAAAAGCTTCGGAAGCACAAAAAGAGCTCGAAGCAGACTACGAAAAACAACTTTCCGCCGACAATTTGGACCAATGGATGAAACTATTGGCGGCCGAACCCCACTGGGTGGGCACCGAATACGGCGAAAAGAACGTAAAATGGATGGAAAAGCAGTTCAAATCTTGGGGCTACAAAACCGAGATCGATACCTACCACGTGCTTTTCCCTTATCCCAAAGTCCGGGTACTGGAGCTGACCGCTCCCACAACCTATTCCGCTAAATTGGAAGCCGTGGCGGTCGAGGGCGACCCCTACACCGCGCAGGGCGATAAATTGTTGCCCAGCTACAACGCATTCTCTACCGATGGCGATGTGGAAGCAGAACTCGTGTTTGTGAACTACGGTATCCCCAGCGACTACGATGAACTAGAAAAATTGGGGATTGATGTAAAAGGGAAAATCGTTATTGCTAAATATTACGGTTCTTGGCGCGGGATAAAGCCGAAACTGGCCGCTGAAAAAGGTGCTATTGGCTGTATCATTTATTCCGACCCTGAAGATGATGGTTACGCCCAGGGCGATGTGTATCCCGAAGGACCTTATAAAAATAAAACCGGTGTACAGCGCGGTTCCGTAATGGATATGCCGCTCTACCCAGGAGATGTATTGACGCCCGGCTATGCAGCCACCAAGGACGCAAAACGTTTAAAGCGTGAAGATGCACCTACCATTACCAAGATTCCGGTACTGCCCATTTCCTATGAGGATGCACAGCCCTTATTGGAAGCATTAAAAGGCCCTGTGGCCCCTGCTTCTTGGAGAGGTGCTTTGCCCCTTACTTATCATATTGGGCCCGGACCTGCCAAAGTCCACCTCAAATTGGAGTTTGACTGGCAATTGAAACCTGCCCACAACCTGATTGCTACTTTGGAAGGGGATGAATTCCCCGACGAGTGGGTCATCCGTGGGAACCACCACGATGCTTGGGTACATGGTGCCAGCGACCCGATCAGTGGTATGGTGGCCTTGATGGAAGAAGCCCGCGTTATCGGAAAATTGGCCAAAGCGGGCAACAAACCAAAACGTACCTTGGTCTATTGCGCTTGGGATGCCGAAGAACCTGGACTTATCGGTTCTACGGAATGGGTAGAAGACCATATTCCGGAATTGAAAGAAAAGGCCGTGGCCTACATCAATACCGATGGTAACAGCCGTGGCTATTTGGGTGCTGGAGGTTCCCACTCACTTCAGGCCATGGTAAGCCAAGTGGCCCATGCCGTGACCGACCCACAAAAAGGGGTGTCCGTGGCAGAGCGCCGCAAAGCCGCCAACGTTATGCGCGGTGGCGACAATTCGTTTAAACTGTCCGCACTGGGTTCTGGTTCGGATTATACGCCTTTTATACAGCATACAGGTATTGCCTCCTTGAACTTGGGCTACGGCGGTGAAGGTTCTGGTGGGGAATACCACACCATTTATGATACCTACAGCCACTACACCCGTTTTAAAGATCCCGGGTTCGACTATGGCGTGGCCTTGGCCAACACGGCAGGACGTATCTCGTTGCGTTTGGCCAATGCCGAGGTATTGCCGTTTGAACTCACCCAATGGCACAGCACCATTGAAACCTATTTGGGCGAAGTGATGAAAACCTTAGAGGGCATGCGTGCCGAAGTGGAAAAACACAACAAACTGGTTTCAGCCGATACCTATGAACTGGTGATGGATCCCAAAAAACCGATAGCGCCCTCAAAAATGAAGGAAGAAGTACCCTATTTGGATTTCTCGCCCATACAAAATGTGGTTGCCGATCTAAAGAAAAGTATAGCCACCTTTTCCAGGACCGATGTGCTTGCCCTATCCGGTGCCAAAAAGGCACAAATAAACCAACAGTTGATGGGCATGGAGCAGGTATTGTTGCAGGATAAAGGACTGCCCCGTAGGGATTGGTTCAAGCACCAGATTTATGCCCCCGGATTTTACACGGGCTATGGGGTAAAAACACTTCCAGGCGTGCGCGAGGCCATTGAACAGCAGGAATGGAAAGAAGCACAGGAACAAATCGGGGTATTGGCCACCACCCTTAAAAACTTTGATGTCCAAGTACAGCAACTGAACAGCATGGTACAGTAATTAAATCCTGGTAAAAAAACAGAACCGCCTTTTACGAAATATCGTGGGAGGTGGTTTTTTATTGGTTATAGTATTGGGAAGAAATCCTTGGTGGGCACTCTAAGAGAGCCCAAATTCTCTAGGTATGACCAATACCCAAATATGGGAGGAGGTCAGCACTAATAAAAAAAGAATGTCCTTACATATGATTGAAATACCCAACAACAGGTTAATCGCCTGATTATTTCCCCCTCTCCCCTACAAAATGGTCATTTTTGGTTTTAAACAGTACATTAAAACTTGTCAAACTACCATAAATACGGGTAATGTATTGTTGTAGGTCCACTTTTTCTTGATCGTCCAAGTTTTTGGTACTGTTTATCTTTTGCTCCATCACACGTATACGGTCGCGCACCATCACAATTTTATGGAAGAAGGTCTCAATGGGGATTTCCTTGTTGGCTGTACCATCATCGGGTTCCAAAACCAGTTTGCCACCCTTCCATTTATCGGCTATGGCCACTTTTTGGTGTGTGTCGCTCCATTTTTCGAGAATCTTCACCAAGGAACGTTCCACATCAAAAAAGCTAACACTGTCCACTTCATCTTCAACACTTTCGATTACTTCAAATTCAGCGTCCAAATCAATGGTTTCCAATCCATTTTCTAAAAAAGTCACCCAATAATGTTTGGACGATACGTTGGTCACCACACCCTTTCCGTATTCGGGGTGATCTATTCTGGAGCCTATGCCCAATAGTTTCATTTTGATTTTCTTTACTTAATTAAAACGCTAATTTATACATTTCAACAACCATTTTTCTTCAAAAACTACCGTTTTTCAAAAGCTGACAACACTTTGTAGAAATCTTGGTAAATCGCATTCGCATCAATATGGTTGTAGTAGGTTATGGCACGATTTCCACTATCCCGAGATGTTTGCACGATGGTTGTTTTGCCAAATTCAGGATTTAAAAACACCGAGACCAATGCCAAATCCCACAAAACCCTGCTTTTTCGGGCACCATCCAAATGGTCATCCCAGCGTTTTATCAAAAATTTACCAAATTTTGTTTTTCCAATGGCTTGAGAAAGCTCTTCATATTCAATCTCCATATCAACGGCCACATTTATGGGCATTATGTTCATATCTACCTTGGAGTCCAACAAGTAATCCAGTGCAAATGGATCCATCAAAGAATTAAAATCATTTCTTTTGAGCACTTTCGTGTCAAAATCCATGGTTGTTCCCAGCCAGTACACCTCGAGATTTTCAGCAATTTCGGGACTTATAAAAACAGCTGATGCCACATTGGTCAATGCACCAAGGACTATGACCGTCACTTTTTTATTTTGTTTTGCTTGCTCTATTATTTCGTAAGCTGCTGCCGAGTGTTGCGCCCTATCCCCCCAATCGTACATACGAGCATGGCCTCCCCGCAGTGTTTTTACCTGCAATCCCATTTCACCCAATAATTGTTGATTTAGGCGATGACTGTTCTCCATGGTCTGCTTTA
The DNA here is from genome assembly GCF_040148835.1 of Allomuricauda sp. NFXS6. NCBI lineage: Bacteria > Pseudomonadati > Bacteroidota > Flavobacteriia > Flavobacteriales > Flavobacteriaceae > Allomuricauda > Allomuricauda sp. NFXS6. The sequence continues at coordinate 7,808 of NZ_JAGEMG010000011.1, forward strand.
CCGCCCAATGGCTCGTTTGCCAATGTGCGGCATTCAAAGCGGTAACCTTTGCGCTGGAGTCGGCCAAAATAAGTGACAGTGCATAAAAATCATCCACCTCGTTCCCTGTGTCGGCATCAACAATTACCTGCCGGGTCTGACCAAAACCAAAGGCAAGACCGTAGAAAAATACAAGAAAAGTCAAAATACGTGGAAACAAAAACTTAGGGTTCATTTTTAAAACTTTATCTGATAAACTTACTGTTTATTTTATCAAAATGGTAATGGACATCGGCTTCCTTTTTACATCCCAAATCGCTACATTTGAAGTTTGCTATGATTTATGATCAATTACGAAGAACATATTGAGGTTAAGGGCGCAAGGGTCCATAACCTAAAAAATATTGACGTTACCATTCCACGCGAAAAACTGGTGGTCATCACGGGACTCTCGGGGAGTGGAAAATCCTCTTTAGCCTTCGATACCATATACGCAGAGGGCCAACGCAGATACATTGAAACCTTTTCGGCCTACGCCAGGCAATTTTTGGGTGGTCTGGAACGACCCGATGTGGATAAAATTGACGGTCTTTCCCCAGTAATCGCCATTGAACAAAAGACCACCTCAAAATCACCCCGATCTACCGTGGGCACCATTACAGAAGTTTACGATTTCTTGCGCTTACTCTTCGCACGTGCTGGAGACGCCTACAGTTATAACACAGGGGAAAAAATGGTAAGCTATAGCGATGAGCAAATCAAAGATTTGATTATTGAGTCGTATATAGACAAAAAAATCAATGTGCTCTCTCCTGTGATCAAGTCCAGAAAAGGACATTACCGCGAACTTTTTGAACAGATTGCAAAGCAAGGCTTTGTAAAAGTCCGGGTTGATGGTAAGATTACCGACATCACCAAAGGAATGAAGGTGGATCGTTATAAAACCCACGACATCGAGATTGTTATTGACCGATTGAAAGTTGGCGATAGCGAAGATTTCCACAAACGTTTGAGCGAAACCATCAATACGGCCATGTACAGTGGAGACAATGTGCTTATGGTTTTGGAAGAGGGCGAAACAGTGCCCCGATATTTTAGTCGGGATTTAATGTGCCCATCATCGGGCATCTCCTATCCTACTCCCGAACCTAACACATTTTCATTTAATTCACCTAAAGGAATGTGCCCAGAATGCAGTGGCCTGGGCCATGTGTTTCAGGTAAACGAAAACAAAATCATCCCCAACAAAAAAATATCCATCAAATCCGGTGGACTTGCGCCTTTGGGAGAATACAAAAAATCCTGGGCCTTCAAACAACTGGAAACCATTGCGCAACGCTACAATTTTGAACTAACGGATGCTATAGAAAAGATTCCAGAAGAAGCCATGAACGTTATTTTGAACGGTGGCAAGGAAAGTTTTGAGGTGGACTCCAAAAGTCTTGGCGTAAAAAGACAGTATAAAATTGATTACGAAGGCATTTCCAACTTCATCAAAACCCAGTACGAAGAAGCCAACTCTACTTCCATAAAACGTTGGGCCAAAGATTATATGGACAAAGTGGAATGTCCAAGTTGTGATGGTTCTCGTTTGCGAAAGGAGTCGCTCTATTTTAAAATAGATGGCAAAAACATTGCCGAACTGGCACAGATGGATATTGCCGAACTTGCTGCTTTCTTCAAACATTTGGAAGGTACGTTGGAAGGGAATCAGAAGAAAATTGCAGAAGAAATCATCAAAGAAATCAAAGCCCGTGTTGGTTTTTTGTTGGATGTTGGACTGGATTACCTCTCATTGAACCGAGGTTCCAAATCTTTGTCCGGCGGTGAGGCGCAACGTATTCGATTGGCCACACAAATAGGTTCACAATTGGTGGGCGTGCTCTACATTTTGGACGAACCCAGCATTGGTCTGCACCAACGCGACAATGAACGATTGATTCAATCCTTGGAAGCACTGCGCGATATAGGCAATTCCGTTATTGTGGTGGAGCACGACCGCGATATGATCGAAAGTGCGGATCACGTTATCGATATCGGTCCCAAAGCAGGAAAACACGGTGGGGAAATTATATCCGAAGGAAGTCCAAAAGAATTGATTGGCCAGCACACCATAACCGCACAATACATCACGGGCGAGCTTGAAATACCTGTTCCAGCAACACGTCGCAAGGGGACCGGTAAAAAAATTACGCTCTCGGGTTGTACGGGCAATAATCTAAAAAATGTGACGGCGGATTTCCCTTTGGGAAAATTGATCGGGGTTACGGGAGTTTCAGGAAGTGGCAAGTCCACTTTGGTAAACGAAACCCTCTACCCTATTATGAACGCACATTATTTTAACGGCGTAAAAAAACCGATGCCCTATAAAAAAATTAAAGGACTGGAGCACATTGATAAGGTTATCGACATAAACCAATCCCCTATTGGACGAACCCCTCGCTCCAATCCAGCTACCTATACCGGAGTTTTTAGCGAAATTCGCTCCTTGTTTTCCAAAACCACCGAAGCTGCCATACGTGGCTATAAACCGGGGCGTTTCAGCTTTAATGTGGCGGGCGGAAGATGCGAAACCTGTCAAGGTGGAGGCTTAAAAGTAATTGAGATGAACTTTTTGCCTGATGTGTACGTGGAATGTGAGACTTGCAATGGTAAAAGATTCAACCGGGAAACTTTAGAAATTCGCTATAAGGGAAAATCCATTGCGGATGTGTTGGAGATGACTATCAACGAAGCCGTGGATTTCTTTGAGAATATTCCAAAAATTCATCGTAAACTTAAGACAATAAAAGACGTAGGTTTGGGTTATATATCTCTAGGACAGCAATCCACCACCCTATCCGGAGGTGAAGCCCAACGGGTAAAGTTGGCCACAGAGCTTTCCAAAAGAGACACTGGAAACACATTTTACATCCTCGACGAACCGACCACAGGCCTACATTTTGAAGATATAAGAGTGCTTTTGGAAGTACTCGAACGATTGGTGGACAAAGGCAATACCATTTTGGTAATCGAACACAATATGGACGTCATCAAAATGATGGACCATATCATCGATATTGGCTACGAAGGCGGACGAGGCGGTGGAACAGTTGTTGCATCGGGCACCCCTGAAGAAGTGGCCAAGGACAAGAAGAGTTATACCGCCAAGTTTTTAAAGAAAGAACTGGATAGTACAAAACAAAAAATAAAACGCGCAGTTTAAAACAATATACATCTATGCAAATGCGAAAAGAACAACATTCCAAAGGATGGAATGAAATCAAGACGAACGATTCGTGGGCCATATTTAAAATTATGGGCGAATTTGTCAATGGTTTTGAAAAAATGAGCAGGATCGGACCCTGTGTATCCATTTTTGGATCGGCAAGGGTTCGTGAAGGACATCCGTATTATGATTTAGCCGTTAAGATTTCCCAAAAAATAGCCGAAGCCGGATACGGTGTAATCACCGGGGGCGGGCCAGGAATTATGGAGGCAGGTAACAGGGGTGCCAATTTAGCAGGCGGCACTTCCGTAGGATTGAACATTGACCTGCCTTTTGAGCAGCACGACAATCCTTTTATTGATGATGACAAAAGCCTTGACTTTGACTATTTTTTTGTTAGAAAGGTAATGTTCGTTAAGTATTCACAGGGGTTTGTGGTAATGCCCGGAGGTTTCGGAACCTTGGATGAATTCTTTGAAGCCCTCACCCTGATACAAACCCATAAAATACATACCTTCCCTATCATACTGGTTGGAACCGAGTTTTGGAAAGGTTTAATGGATTGGATCAAGGGAACTTTGGTCGAAGCGGGGAACATTAGCCCAAAAGACCTTGACCTGATCAGATTGGTAGACACCGAGGATGAAGTCGTTGAGATAATTGATGCCTTTTATAAAGGCAGAACGCTTAGTCCCAATTTTTAATCGCATCGCATTGATCGACCATCGCATATTACTTAGCCTTGTGTTACTAATTATTATGGGCTGCCCCAACCTATGGGGCCAGCACCAAAATGAGATAGTGGCCACACTCGATGGTCCCACCAATCAAATACGTATTCGCCAACATTTTACCTATGTGAACCGATCGGACAAGGGACTTTCCACCCTCTATTTCAACGATTGGAATCATGCATATTCCAATAAAAAAACGGCGCTTGCAAAACGCTTCGGGGAAGAGTTCAACAGAAGTCTTCACTTGGCCAAGGAGCGTGAAAGGGGCAAGACCACCATCAAAAGTATTGTGGACCACAACTATACCGGACTGGACTGGAAGAGAGAAGGGAACGTAGATATCATTAGGGTAAATTTGAATGAAATCCTTAAGCCCGGTGAATCCATACAGCTGTTCTTCACCTACACCATTAGGTTGCCCGAAGCAAAATTTACAGGCTACGGACATAATGATAACCTTGGTTACAATTTAAAGGATTGGTACTTTACCCCAGCTGTTTTTGATGACGGATGGAAGCTATACAACAACATAAACCTTGATGATCTTTATACGGATGTTACAGAGACCAGAATAAATTTTACGTATCCCGAGCGGTTGTTCTTGGCATCCAACTACCGTAATTCCAGTATTTCCAACTTTCCTGGAGGGCAACATGTACAACTGATCGGGGACAACAGAAAAAGCTGTGAAATCATTCTTACCATCACTGATAAGTTTACTAAACACGTCACGGATTATGTCACCATCACTACCGATTTAGAATCCAATAAGTATGAAGAAATATCCCAAGGAATATCCATTAATAAAATCGCACAGTTCCTCTATGAAAATTTAGGGGAATATCCTCATGACAACCTTTTGGTCAGTGAGCTTGACTACAACAGATCTCCATTATACGGAGTAAGTCAACTTCCATCGTTTATTAGGCCCTACGAAGAGCAGTTTCAATTTGAAATGAAGTTCTTAAAAACAGCTATTCGCAGTTATTTGAAGGAGTCACTTTACCTAGATCCCCGAAAGGAACGTTGGGTAAACGATGCTATTGGCTTCTATCTAATCATCAGGTATGTGGATGAACATTATCCGGATCAAAAACTGATCGGAAAACTTTCCAATATCTGGGGATTGAAAAACTTCCACCTGGCCCAAATGGATTTTAATGAACAATATTCTTTGTTCAGTATGCTATCGGCGCGTAAGAATATCGATCAAGCCTTAACAACCTCAAATGATTCACTGATCAAGTTCAACCAAAAAATTGCCAATGGGTACAAAGCTGGACTCGGTATGTCCTATCTATCGGCATATTTGGGTGAAAAGAAAATAGATAGCACTGTATTGGATTTTTTCAAAAATTACAAACAAAAACAAAAAGTATCCGCTGTCGATTTTAAAAAGACCATTGAAAAGTATGCAGATAAGAAAGTGGATTGGTTTTTTGACGAGTACGTTGCTACGGACAAAAAAATTGATTATAAAATCAAGAAAGTTGAAAAGACCGAAGATTCCATCACTTTTGTTCTAAAAAATAAACGGGGAACCAATGTACCGATATCTCTTTTTGGGCTTGAAAATGACTCCGTGGTATCGCAGTATTGGTTTACCGATATAGACTCAACCAAAAGTTTTACAATTCCACGAGGGAATGAAGATCGTTTGGTGTTGAATTATGATCAAAAAATTCCTGAATTCAATCAGCGGGATAATTGGAAAACCTTAAATGGTTTCTTTTCGAGCAACAAGAAATTGAAGTTTCAATTTTTTAAAGATACCGAAGACCCTTATTACAATCAGGTTTTTTATGTACCGATTGTCAATTTCAACCTATACGATGGCGTAACACCAGGGATGAGGCTATACAACAAAACCTTTCTGGAAAGACCCTTTCAATACGATATAGCCCCCACCTATTCCTTTCTAGAAAAAACCTTGGTGGGAAAAGCAGGGCTTAGATACCGGAAGTACCATAATAAAACCGGCCTGTTCGTTTCCAATTATTCATTTTCGGGTTCCACCTCGCACTTTCAGGTAAACTCCAGAGTTTCCACATTAACGCCTGCAATTAGTTTTGGATGGCGTCCCAACGACCTGCTCTCCAACCGTAGGCAATATTTAATGTTCAGATATAGAAACGTATTTAGAACCATTGATGATAATTTGGTCGGCGAATTGGATACCGATCCCGATTACAGTGTGATGAACGTGCGATTCACCGATGTTGACAACAATATCTTGAACTATTCCTCTTGGTATATAGATGCACAACATTCCAGCGACTTTACCAAGATTGCTTTTGAATGGGATTATCGCAAGTTGTTTCAAAGTAACAGACAGCTGAATCTCCGTTTTTATGCTGGTAAATTTTTACGGAACAAAACAGAATCAAATTTCTTCAGCTTTGCATTGGATAGACCAACCGATTATATGTTTGACCTGGCTTATTTAGGACGATCTGAAGACTCAGGGATTTATAGCCAACAAGTAATAATTGCAGAAGGAGGCTTTAAGTCCAAACTGGAAAATCCATTTGCCAACGACTGGATCGCCACCACCAATGCGAGCACCAATATTTGGAGATGGGTAGAGGCCTACGGAGACCTAGGTTTCATAAAAAACAAAGGGGAAAGTGCGCGCTTTGTCTACGACTCCGGTATTCGTTTGAATTTGGTCACAGATTACTTTGAACTATATTTTCCCGTATACTCCAACAGAGGTTGGGAAATTGCCCAAAACAACTATACACAACGGATACGCTTTGTGGTTACCTTAAGCCCTAGAACACTTGTTGGACTGTTTACACGAAAGTGGTTTTGATTAACAATTTGACAATCAAATGTTGGTTTTGAACACTTTTATTGATGATACTTCAATTTATTTTTAGTGTTTTTGATTAATTTGTATTTTATTAACGAAACAACATATTGCAATTTTGACGGATTTTTAGTATTTTCGCAGAAATCTTGAACGGTCTATGAAACCTAACCCTAGCACTAGTAACGATATTTCCTTTGATGACTTTAAATCTCAAATCCTCCAAGATTATGAGACAGCTGTCACCAGCAGAGAATGCAGTGTAATGGGAAGACGTGAAGTACTTTCTGGAAAAGCCAAGTTCGGTATTTTTGGAGACGGTAAAGAACTACCACAATTAGCTATGGCCAGGGCGTTCCAAAACGGTGATTTTAGAAGTGGATATTATCGAGATCAAACCTTTATGATGGCATTGGGTTACTTAAGCCCCAAGGCTTTCTTCCATGGACTTTACGCCACAACAGATTTGGAAAAAGAACCGATGAGCGCCGGAAGGCAAATGGGAGGCCACTTTGTAACCCATAGCTTAAACGAAGATGGTTCCTGGAAAAACCTAACTGAGCAAAAAAACAGTAGTGCGGACATTTCCTGTACGGCAGGTCAAATGCCCCGCTTGCTCGGCTTGGCCCAAGCATCCAAAATATATCGACACGTAGACGGAATTGATCAGACCAAATTCTCCAATAATGGAAATGAAGTAGCTTGGGGCACCATAGGAAATGCGAGTACCAGCGAAGGCCATTTTTTTGAGACATTAAATGCCGCAGGCGTAATGCAGGTTCCCATGGTCATCAGTATTTGGGACGATGAATATGGTATTTCTGTACCATCCGAATACCACACCACCAAAGGTGATATCTCCGAGGCCCTAAGTGGATTCCAACGAGACGATGACCACGAAGGCTTTGAAATCTTAAAAGTGAAAGGCTGGGACTACACCGCACTTATCCATGCTTTTGAAAACGCTTCAGACATCGCTCGCGAGAGCCATGTGCCCGTTATAATTCATGTTACCGAACTCACCCAACCACAAGGACACTCTACCTCTGGGTCACACGAAAGGTACAAGTCACCTGAACGCTTGGAGTGGGAACGTGAAAATGATTGCAACAAGCGTTTTAGGGAATGGATCATTGAAAATGGCATATGCACCGAAGAAGAACTCAAAAAGGTGGAGCGTGAAATAAAGCTTAAAGTACGTGCTGCCAAAAAAGAAGCTTGGTCCGAATTTTTAAAACCCCAATTAACAGCTAAAAAGGAACTGGTACAATTGCTTGAAAATGTCGCGAACCAAAGTCCTAACCGAACTTTCATCAACAAGTTGAAAAATGATTTGATTGCTCTTGAAGAACCCCTTAAAAAAGATTTGGCTTCAAAATCAAGACAAGCACTTCGATACCTCTTGGGAGAATCTACTTCGCAGAAAAAACAGCTTCAGCGGTGGGTGGATAATTTTATAGCAACCAACGATTATCAGTATGGATCTCACCTATACAACGAAGTTGGCAATAAGGCCACAAAAATAGAGCCCGTGCTTCCCTCCTATTCCGACAATGCCGAGGAGGTTGATGGAAGGGTTATCTTGAGGGATAACTTTGATGTATTGTTCAGTAAATATCCCGAAGCTCTGGTTTTTGGAGAGGATACCGGTAATATCGGAGATGTCAACCAAGGGCTCGAAGGCCTTCAAAAGAAATATGGGGATTTAAGAGTAGCCGATACAGGAATACGGGAAACCTCCATTATCGGTCAAGGAATCGGAATGGCCATGCGAGGATTGCGTCCCATTGCCGAAATTCAATATTTGGATTACATTCTGTATGCCATTCAAACCTTAAGTGATGATTTGGCCACTTTGATGTACCGAACCGTGGGAAAACAGAAAGCACCACTTATAGTACGTACCCGGGGACACCGTTTGGAAGGAATTTGGCACTCTGGTTCGCCCATGGGAGGTTTGATTCATTTGTTGCGAGGTATGTATGTTCTCGCCCCTAGAAATATGACGCAGGCAGCAGGTTTTTACAACACTTTAATGAAAAGCGATGAGCCTGCTTTGATCATTGAGAGCTTAAACGGATATCGTTTAAAAGAAAGGAAACCTTCCAATTTAGGAGAGTTCTGTACGCCGATCGGTAAAGTTGAAACACTCAAAGAAGGCACTGATATTACCCTATTATCCTACGGTTCAACATTAAGAATTGTAGAAAAAGTAGCCCACGATCTGTTGGAAGTCGGCATAGACGCTGAGGTTATTGATGCCCAATCCCTGCTCCCATTCGATTTGGGGCATGATGTAGTTAAAAGCCTTAAAAAAACCAATCGCTTCTTGGTGATCGATGAAGATGTTCCAGGAGGCTGCTCCGCATACCTAATACAAGAAGTGATCGAGAAGCAAGGTGGTTACAAGTTTCTGGACAGCGCACCCCAGACCTTGTCCGCCAAGGCGCACCGCCCTGCATACGCATCAGATGGAGATTATTTTTCCAAACCTAGTGCTGAGGATATTTTTGAGAAAGTTTATCAAATCATGCACGAGGCGGACCCTAAATCTTATCCAGAACTCAGGTAGCTTTTGCACATCCGTCAATTCGGAAACACTTTTCATCAATTAATCTTCCGTTTTTTAAAACTTAATTTATATTTTCACGTGGATTAAAATTTCCCCACATGAAAAATAATACACTTGTGCACCTTGGGCTAGCAATTTTAAGAGTTGTACCATCTGTTTTTATGATAACCCATGGTTACCCAAAACTTATGAAATTGATTAACGGAAACACAGAATTTGCCAATCCATTCGGTATAGGCCAAGCTCCATCCCTTTTTTTGGCCGTGGTTGGTGAATTCATATGTCCATTATTGATCATCATCGGTTTTAAAACCCGTTGGGCTGCCATACCTACGGCCATAACCATGTTTGTTGCCGGTTTTATGATTCACAGTGCAGACCCATTCGCAACAAAGGAAAAAGCTTTGCTTTACCTTACCGTATTTGTGGTTATTATGCTATTGGGACCTGGTAAATATAGCGTGGACAAAAGGTAATGCTACAGTATTTCCGAAAGCAGTTCTTTCAGCAAATCAGCTTGGGCCATATTGTTGGCACCGACCCCTTTGCTCTTTAAATCCAAAGTTCTAAGACTGGATATAACACCGCTCACCCTTTTCATAGGGTAGTTTTTTGCTGCCACTACATATTCATTTACAAAATAGGGGTTTACTCCCAAGACTTTGGCAACATTCCCGGGGGAATGGTCCTTAAGTCCGTGATATTGCAACAATTGTGTAAAGAAAGTATTCAATAACGTTATGGTCACTACAAATGGATTGTCCTTGGGATTTTGGGCAAAATAATCTATGATTCGAGATGCTTTTTGCACGTTACGCTCGCCTATCGCCTTTTTTAGCTCAAAATTATTAAAGTCTTTGCTGATTCCTATGTGTTCCTCAATCAACTCAGGAGTAATTTCCGTGGCGGAGGGAACAATCAGCATCAATTTATCCAGTTCGTTGCTTATTTTACTAAGATCAGTGCCCAAATACTCCACCAGCATCACACAAGATTTTGGTGATATCCTATAATTCTTGCTGGCCAAAATTCTTCGAATCCAATCCGCTACTTGATTATCGTACAATTTTTTGCTTTCAAAAAGCTCCCCATTCTTTTTTATGGTTTTGTAGAGTTTTTTTCGTTTGTCCAATTTTTTGTACTTGTAGCAAACTACCAAAATTGTGGTCGGCTGTGGGTTCTCTGCGTAGGGAACAAGGTTTTCGATGGTTCTGGAAAGGTGCTGCGCTTCTTTAACAATAACTACTTGGTATTGTGCCATCATTGGAAAACGTTTGGCATTCGAGACCACATCATCAATAGAGGTATCTTTTCCATACAGCACCATCTGGTTAAAGCCCTTTTCCTCTTCCGTGAGAATGTTTGCTGCTATGAATTTGGAAATTTGGTCAATATAATAAGGCTCCTCCCCCATTAAAAAATAAATAGGTTTTGGGTTTCCTTTGTTGATTTCCGATACGATCTCTTTTACTTTGTCCATTCAAATTAATTCACCAGTTTTGTCCAATGCAAGATTTGAACTTTCCGCCATATTCATTTCGAATCAAAAATAGCCAAAATAGCCAGTACATTTTTGATGGGCTTCGTAAAAAATTTGTTGCACTCCAACCCGAGGAATGGGTTCGCCAGCACGTGCTTCGCTATTTGGTATTCACAAAAAATTATCCGAAGAGCCTGATCAATGTGGAAAAGCAGCTCAAGGTCAACAATTTAAAGAAACGATATGATGTGGTCGTTTTCAATTCTGATGGCTCCATTTTTCTTTTGATCGAGTGCAAGGCGCCCGAGGTAAAGATCACACAGGATACTTTTGATCAAATTGCAAGGTACAATTACGAGCTAAAGGCCGAACACTTAATGGTGACCAATGGTTTAAAACATTACTACTGCGAGATGGACCATAAGAATGAAAAATACAGGTTTTTAGAGGATATTCCTGATTTTAGCCGTTAATTTGCCTCCGTTTTGAAAATCGCCGTAGTCATACTCAACTGGAATGGGGAAGCCTTGCTCGAAAGGTTTTTGCCTTCGGTCATGGAATATTCCAAAGGAGCGGACATTTATGTGGTGGACAATGCAAGCACGGATGGGTCGGTGGATTTTCTAAAACAAAACTACCCCTCTATCGGTATTGTCCAGAACAGCACTAACGGTGGCTTTGCCAAAGGGTACAACGATGGCCTCAAGCATATTGAAGCTGATATCTTCTGTCTGTTGAATTCTGATGTGGAAGTTACTCCCAATTGGCTGGAGCCCATCAAAAATGCCTTTGAGACATTACCGGAAGCTTCCATCATCCAACCCAAAATATTAGACCTAATTAAAAAAGACCATTTTGAGTATGCCGGGGCAGCTGGAGGATTCATAGATATGTTCGGTTATCCGTTTTGCAGGGGTAGAATATTTCAGACCATAGAAAAGGACGAAGGACAGTACAACGACATCAAAGAAGTGTTTTGGGCCACGGGTGCTTGCATGTTCATCAAAAGTGATGTTTTTAAAGAACTTGGTGGCTTTGACGAAGACTATTTTGCCCATCAGGAAGAAATAGACCTGTGTTGGAGAGCTAAAAATGCAGGGCATAAGGTGTATTATGTGGGCCATAGCGAGGTGTACCATTTGGGAGGCAGCACCTTATCCAATATGAACCCAAAAAAAACTTTTCTGAATTTCAGGAACTCCCTCTACTCCATCACAAAAAATCTTCCCCGAAAAAGAGCATTGCCTTTGATATTCGCTCGATTACTCTTCGATGCCGTGGCGGCTTTACGATTCGTTTTCCAATTAAAATTTGATCACTGTTTCGCTATTTTAAGGGCACATCTCAGTTTTTATGCTAACTTTATAAAAATGTACAGAAAGCGCGAAAAAGCTAATTTTATATTAAAATACCATATTGCGACATCCATAGTATGGTCTTACTTCGTACATCAAGTAGAGAATTTTAACATTTTAGTAAAAGATTAACTAAGCCGAAAAATAGGAACCTTGGTTTTTATCTAATTTTGGTGTAGTTTTTTAACATTTGATAAATCTAACAATCCTTAAATTATACTCTGAACTATGAAAAAAATTTTTCTAGGAACATTGGCGATGACAATCCTTTTATCTTCTTGCGTATCGCAAAAGAAATATGCCGATCTTGAAGCCAAGCACAAAGAAACCCAGGACCTATTGAATTCTGCAACCGTTAAATTGAACGATTGTCTTGAAGAAAAAGCAACCGCAGACTCCAGATTAAAAACTCTGGAAGATCAAAACGCCTTCCTAAAAGCAAACAACCAAGAGCTCATCAACAATATGGGCAACTTGACAACTCTTACCACAAAAGGAGCTGAAAACCTTGAAAAATCCCTTGAGAGCCTTCAAGAAAAAGACCTTACCATTAGAAAATTGCAAAATGCCGTTACACGTAGAGACTCTGTAAACCTTGCATTGGTACAGAGCCTAAAAGGTGTTTTGGGCAACTTGGATGATGAAGACATTGAAATCAGTGTTGAAAAAGGTGTGGTATTCGTATCCATTTCCGATAAATTGTTGTTTAGAAGCGGAAGCTATAATGTAACAAATGCTGCAAAAGAAGTGCTTGGAAAAGTAGCCAAAGTGGTGAACAACAAACCTGACTTTGAATTTATGGTAGAAGGTCATACCGACAATGTACCTTATAGAAGCGGCGTTCTATTGGACAACTGGGACCTTAGTGCCAAAAGAGCAACATCTGTTGTTAGAATCCTACAAAACGATTTTGGCGTAGACCCTGCTAGAATGACAGCTGCCGGACGTAGCTACTACGTACCACTTGTAGGCAACGATACATCTGCCAACAGAGCCAAAAACAGAAGAACTAGAATTGTTGTACTTCCAAAAATCGATCAGTTCTACAACATGATCGAAGAAGGAATGAAAGATCCTGCTATCGGCGGTACAGGCAAATAAGAAATAAGCATCAGCTTAAAAATAGAAAAGCGGCCATTTGGCCGCTTTTTTTTGTTTAATTATCTCAAGGCTCCCCAAAAAATATTGGAATGCGTCATTTTGAACCTGCCTGCCGGTAGGCGGGTTTATTTCAAAATCTCATTTACTGATAAACAAATCACTTGGAGAACCTGAAACCTGCCTTTGCCAGCAGGCAAGTTCAGGTTGACGACAATTTTTGACAGATACTCTTTTTTTTCAGTATATCTCAAGGCTTCCCTTGCCTTCCCGAATCACTTCGGGTTCATCCCCTGAAAGATCTATTATTGTGGATGCCACGTTGTCCCCATATCCGCCATCAATTACAACATCAACGAGGTTTTGCCATTTTTCAAAAATCAATTCTGGATCCGTGGTGTACTCCAAAACATCGTCATCATCCCTAATGGAAGTAGAAACAATCGGATGCCCTAAGCCTGTTACCAATGCTCTTGCAATTGCATTATCGGGTACACGAATACCTACGGTCTTCTTTTTCTTAAAGTCTTTGGGGAGATTGTTGTTTCCCGGAAGTATAAAAGTGTAAGGTCCCGGAAGGGTCCTTTTAAGGATTTTAAACGTCGGACTGTCTATCTGCCGTACATAATCGGACAGATTGCTCAAATCTGCACAAATGAAGGACCAATTGGCCTTTTCCAGCTTTACCCCCTTGATTCTTGCAATACGTTGCAATGCCTTGGAATTGGTAATGTCACAGCCTAGCCCATAAACCGTATCTGTCGGGTAGATGACGAGCCCTCCCTTCCGAAGCACATCCACAACTTTTTGGACCTGCTTTGGGTTAGGGTTTTCTTCATAAAGTTTAATCAGCTCTGCCATACTTGACCAAAATACGTGGAAAAATCTCTAATGGATTGACTCACAAAGATAATACATATCAAAGTCATTGAGTCATGATTTTCACGCTGTTAAATATATGATAAAACACCCAACCCATCGTTTTTTCTGAATCTATATAAACGGAGAAGGGCCATTCATCAATTCATACGTGGCATTGGTTAATTGGTACCGTCGGTACTGAGTTAAATGTCGCAACTTTAATAAAAATAATCTGGCTATGAGACTAAAAACAAAAGTGGCATTTTTGGTAAGTTGCTCTCTTCTAATACTTTTTGTGAGTTGCAAACCATCGAACAAATCGGATAACAAAGCGTTTAGTACAGAAGAAACTCTCGCAGAATTGGATGGTCTATTAAGTCGGTTACATCAAATTGACAACACTGACTGCAAAAACTTAGATGAGATAGTTACCATTAATGAGCGTATGAGAAGGATTGTAGAAAATGTCCGCACAAACGAGAAGTTTGAAGGTCTGATAAAATCATTTGACAAAACAGTCCATCAAATTAGCTTCATATTTTCTGGAGACAAACAATTTGCGGTATTTTCTTGGCAGACCAAAATGGATTGTTTGGGCAATAGCATCAAAAATATTGCACTTTATAAGTATGAAGACAAAGTAAAGGCTTCCTCATTGTACGGGAATCCTATGGTGTACCATCGTATAAAATCCAACAAACAGGATGAAAACAAGACGCTGTACATCTTGGAAGGTAGTTACTTAACGGAAAAAGATCTAAATGATTTGGTCCAAAGCGGGTATAAAATCACCAACGGGTATTTGGCAGAATCACAAATTCCGGAAACGGAGCAAGCTTATGTGGATAACACATCACTATGAAAACAAGATGTTTTTAAATGTCTTAAAAATCATCACTCTAAACCTTAATGATTACAAAATAATTAGAATAAGCTGCAAAACTCGCTGTGGCCAGTACAATCAATTATTGGATACTGTCCCAAGCAACCTTTTCATAAAACCCAATATCATCCAAAACCACAACGCCCAAAGTATCTCTATCAAAAACCAAGTTGATGCTTTGTAACTTGGACAGGTTTAAGCTATCGTTCTGCTTTAGAAAAGAAGAAATGGGCACATAACAACTTTTCAACTGGATTTCGGAAGCTTCACCAATCATTTCTTTATCCAAGAACTTAAATTTAGTGAACTTGGTCTTGATGGTACCCGGCAGTTTGTTGTTATCCGCCAACACTACCGAAGCAAAATTTCCTAGACTATCCTGGAGCATAATACTAAAATTGAACCCCACTTTTGGCGTTTCAGGCTTTTCATCTTCATCTTCAAATTTAAGTTCCGATATATCGCCCATGGCCATAGAAAGTGCCAAGGTAGCAGCAGTCCCAAAATTCTTTAAGGTGTCGGGCAATCGAATGCTATAAATAGGTATGGAATCAGTTTCAACATCCGAGCTATGGCTCCAACCGAGCACCAATGCATTGTTCTGCTGGCTCCCGCCATCCCTGGCCAACAATTCTGTTTCACGCCACACCTTAAAATTTTCGGCGGACAATTTTATATCATTTGAAGCACTGGTTACATCCAAGTCGCCTTCAAAATTGACCAGTACATTTTTATGAATGTCACTGTATTGGCTCCTATAGTTTTCCTCGGGCAACCAATCACTTACCAAGTCCACATTTTGGAACATAGGCTGATAATCCTTGTTTCCTTTTAGAACAGCCTCCGCAAAAGCGCTCACATAAACTTTGGCAGCTTGGCGCTGTTCTTCGCCCGAAATCAAAGGTTTAAGGTTAAGTAACCATTTCATGGGCGCACCAAAATCCGACCGTCCCCAAGTGGAGTTAAACTGACCGTGGTTTGCATGATTCATGTAAAGACCAGCTTTGAAGCCATCAAAATCCTCAGAAAACGTTAAGCGATGAAAAGGTCGCATTCCCCAAAAACTGGTCTCATCCGAGTCATAAGCCCCTTGAATGGACAAATAATTAATGTCTTGCAGGCTAATTTCACGATTATACCGGTAATCCGTGGGAGCTATGGTGATAATGCCTTTGATTCCAAAACCAAAATCAAAGGTTTCATTGCCATTGTCGGGAAATCTATCCAAGGTATTGAATGCCGCAGCGATAGATACCGCCTCCCCTCCTCGGGAATGACCCACAAGAACAATATTGTCCATATCCACTTTGCCAGCCATATCAGAATTGCTGTCTTGGTTCCATTCCCTCCATTGCTCCAGATGTTTGAGCAACAACCATCCACGGGTTGGCATTTCCTTTCCTCTAAAATCACCGGACCAGTGCCCGTTGATAAAGTTCTCGTCCACAGAAACTCCAATAATTCCCCTACTGGCCAAAAGTTCTCCAAGATAGGCATACCCACCATCGGAATAATCCAGCATGCTGTGGTTCCCATGCACCATCATCACCATAGGGAAAGGACCTTCTCCTTGGGGCATATACACCCGGGCATTTAATGGGAAGCTATCCACACCAAAGCCCCAGTATTTTTCACGCCATTTCTTCTTCTTGCCCTTCCATTCCGGAAGTAATAATGATGCATTTACCGTTGGCGTCTTCATTTTTACGCCATCGGCATATTCGGGTCGTTTATCATCAGTGCCACTGCCATAGGTAAAGGTCTCTATATCAAAATTGCCTTTGGTTGATGGATTTTTGACGCCCATTTCACTCAAAAAAGCAACATCAACTTTTTCTTCTGACGATGTTTCATCCATATAAGGATCACCATCCAAAGCATTAAATCCATAAAACCCTAAAACCAACATAACAACACTCAAAACAATTAGGATGCCCCCTGTTTTCCCATTTTTCTTTTTGATGATTTGCCAAACACCTAAGGTCAACAGCACCAAACAAATGAATCCAAATAAAGCTAAACCATAAAATAGCATGGAAGGCCATCCAAAGGCATACATACGCATGATATATAGCGCCAAAAAACCACCTAAAACTGTAGTAACAAGGGTCAAGGGTATTTTTTTGGCCAAAGGTGCCAGCCAACTGAGCAGCAATTTTAATAGAATGATCAAAACAAAACCTATCAGTATTCCTGCCAACATGGTCACCCAAGCAGGGTAGCCGATGGCATAATGATAACCCGACACTCCAAAAAGAGTGATAACAAGAATAGCTACTGCAATAAATACGGGTTTGAGAAAGAGATTTTTCATAGGGGGATGTTGGTTGGTTTATTAAAAATAACAGCTTTGAATTTAAGCATTTTTGCCCACCCAAACAGCCTCTAAATAATTAATTGGAAAATCCCTAAACCAGTGATGGTTTAATTATCAGATAGCGAAAATTTATTAGGCACTGTCCAAAACCTCAAGTTTGGCGAAACGTAGCAACAGTTTTTTGATGCCACCTTGGTCAAAATGGATTTCAGCCTTTCTATCATTCCCCGCGCCTTCAATATTTAGTATTTTTCCTCGTCCAAATCGGGTATGGTTCACTCGTGCCCCGGTAACCAGGCCTGGGTCCAAATCCATGGCTTTGGCAGGGGCGGAAATTTCAGGTTTTAGCTTTCGTAGTTTTCGTAATTGGTTTTCATTGGGCTTCTGCGTACTTGGCGGTGTCCCATTTCGGGGTTTCACCTGTCGCAGTTTGCTCTTGTCAACCTCACCAAAAATATTCTTATCGATTGTGGATTTATACCGATAACCATCGTTCACAGGGGTTAAATTTTCCACATACTGCTCCTCAATCTCCTCCAAAAAACGACTGGGTTCAGCGTCAATTAGTTTACCCCACCTATATCGATTTTGGGTATAGGTAAGAAACGCTTGTTTTTCGGCTCGGGTCAAGGCTACGTAAAATAACCTTCTTTCCTCTTCCAATTCACTTCGGGTGTTCATACTCATAGCAGAAGGGAACAAATCCTCTTCCATCCCCACAATGTAAACGTATGGAAATTCCAATCCTTTGGCCAAGTGGATGGTCATCAAAGCCACTCTATCGTCATCTTCGATATCCTTGTCCATATCGGTGGCAAGGGCAACATCTTCCAAAAACTCGGTGAGACTTCCCGTGGCATCGGCAATTTCTTTTTGACCTTCAACAAAATCCTTGATACCGTTCAAAAGCTCTTCGATGTTCTCCATCTTGGCAATTCCCTCTGGCGTACCGTCTTTTTTAAACTCCAAAAGCAAGCCTGTTTTTTTGGCCACGTGTTCCGCCAAGGTAAAGGCATCGGAACCCTCGTTCATTATTTGGAAACTTTTGATCATAGTGACGAAATCCGTCAACTTCCGCTTGGTTCCGGCATTAATGTTCAAATTGAGCTTATCCAGATGCTCCATTACCTCGTAAATGGAACGATTGTAATGATTGGCTGCCACCACAAGCTTATCCACAGTGGTTTGCCCAATTCCTCTTGTGGGGAAGTTGATGACCCGCTTTAGCGCCTCCTCATCCTTTGGATTGATGATCAATCGCAGATAGGCGAGCACGTCCTTGATCTCTTTACGCTGATAGAAGGATAGACCGCCATAAATCCGATAAGGAATATCACGTTTACGAAGCGCATCCTCAATAGCTCTTGATTGTGAATTGGTCCGATAGAGCACGGCAAAATCACCATTTTGCATCTGATTTTGCATCTTGCTCTCAAAAATGGAGCCCGCTACGTAGCGTCCTTCTTCGGCATCGGTGACACTGCGGTGTATTTTTATAAGCCCACCATCATCATTGGAGGTCCAAACATTCTTCTCCAACTGGTTTTTATTATTTGCTATGATGGAATTTGCTGCGCTGACAATGTTTTTGGTAGAACGGTAATTTTGTTCCAAACGGTACATCGCCACATCGTCGTAGTCTTTTTGAAAGTTAAGGATATTGCTGATGTTCGCCCCACGGAAGGAATAAATACTCTGTGCATCGTCCCCTACCACGCAAATATTTTGATAACGGTCAGATAAAGCTTTCACGATCAAATACTGGGAATGGTTGGTATCTTGGTACTCATCCACCAAAATGTATCGAAAACGGTCTTGATACTTCATCAACACCTCCGGAAAACGGGTCAACAGCTCATTGGTCCGCAACAAAAGGTCATCAAAATCCATAGCACCAGCCTTAAAGCATCGATCCACATAATTCTGATAAATTTCTCCCAATCTTGGGCGTTTTGCCATGGCATCTGCCTCTATCAATTCAGGGTTCTGAAAATAGGCCTTAACAGTAATTAAACTGTTTTTATAGGATGAAATCCGGTTTTGTACTTGTTTGTACTTGTAAATATCCTTGTCCAGCCCCATCTCCTTAATGATGGAAGCAATCAAACGTTGGGAGTCCTGCGTATCGTAAATGGTGAAGTTGCTGGGGTACCCCAGTTTATTTCCATCAAAGCGAAGCAATTTGGCAAAAACGGAGTGGAATGTCCCCATCCATAGGTTTTTGGCCTCGGAATTTCCAACAATGGCAGCGATACGCTTCTTCATCTCACGCGCTGCCTTGTTGGTAAAGGTAAGGGCCAAAATATTAAAGGAGTCCACCCCCTGCTCCATCAAGTGGGCTATTCTGTAAGTGAGTACCCGGGTTTTACCAGAGCCTGCACCGGCAATCACCATTAGAGGTCCATCCTTGTGCAGCACAGGAGCGCGCTGCGCATCGTTCAATTCATCTATAAAATCACTCAAGGGCCAGAATCTTTTAAAAGTAGATGTGAAATTAGCCATTATTGATCTCTTGCTAAAATCAAGCTTTCAATTTTTATAAACATCGTTTTCGGTTTTGGCCTTATTTTTAAATATATTTAACATCTTAATTAAAATAGCTGATGAATTTTCACCACCTCCCCCTATTCCTTTTAGTTTTTGTTACATTTTCTGGAATTTCACAAACTACCAAAGCAGGTCCCATCATAGGGGACTACGGTGCTGTATGGGAAATAGAAGACCCCGATTTTAAAACTGACAAATCAAAAGAGTTTAAAGTGGTTTTTGATGTAAAAGTTGGTCCAGAATCCGATACGGAAATCAATAGAAACCTAAATACCGTAGCACGTTTTTTAAATATGCATGCCCAAAGTGGTGTACCTGCTTCGCAATTGAAGGTTGCACTGATTGTTCATGGTACCGCCGCTAGAAACTTGTTGAAAGACGTGGCATATAAAGATAGATACAAGGTAGCCAATCCAAACCGGAAGCTGGTGGAGGATTTACTCGAAGCCGGTGTAGAAGTTATCATGTGCGGGCAATCGTCCAAAACAAGGGAACTTCCAAAGGAAGAATTAATACCTGGTGTTAAGATTGCGCTATCTGCAATGACGGCCAACATCCAATTGCAAAACCAAGGATACCGTCCAATCAATTTATAAACTAACTCAACCCGATTATGAAGAAAATTTTAGCACTTGCTTTTTGTTCTGCAAGCTTAAGTATGTATGCCCAAGACCACGGGCTCGAAAAAGACATCGCCGCAGTCGAATCCAAAGTAATCGAATGGCGACGCGATATGCACCAAAACCCAGAACTCAGTAACAGAGAGTTTAAAACAGCTGAAAAAATTGCCGCCCATTTAAAATCTTTGGGCATCGAAGTACAAACAGGGGTTGCCCACACAGGTGTTGTAGGGCTTTTAAAAGGAGACCATCCCGGAAAAGTGGTTGCCCTTAGAGCAGATATTGATGCGCTGCCCGTTACCGAAAGAAATGACCTTCCCTTTAAATCTGAAGTAACATCCGAGTATTTAGGTGAAGAAGTTGGTGTGATGCATGCTTGCGGGCACGATACCCACATTGCCATTATGATGGGAACCGCAGAGGTTTTGGCCAATAATAAGGATAAAATCCACGGAACCATCAAATTTATATTCCAACCTGCCGAAGAAGGAGCACCTCCGGGAGAAGAAGGTGGTGCCGCACTTATGGTAAAGGAAGGCGTACTTGAAAACCCGAAAGTGGATGCCATTTATGGGCTTCATATTGGTTCCTACCTACCTGTGGGGCATATTGCCTATAAACCAGGTGGTGCTTTGGCCGCTGCGCAACGCTTTGTGGTGAAAATCAAAGGAAAGCAATCCCACGGTTCACAGCCTTGGGGAGGAATCGACCCCATTTTTGTGGCTTCCAAAATTGTGGATGGCTACCAGTCCATCATCAGCCGTGAATTGGAATTGACCAAGGAAGCTGCTGTCATCACCGTTGGAAAAATCAGTGGTGGTGTGCGTAACAACATTATTCCAGAAAGCGCAGAACTTATTGGAACCATCCGTACATTGGATTACGATATGCAAAAACAAGTGAACGATAGAATGATAGAAATGGCAGAAACCATTGCCAAGGCCTATCGTGCCGAAGCTACTGTGGAAATTGCCAAAGGGGTGCCAATCACCTATAATGATACCGACTTGACCGCAGCATCGCTTCCAAGTCTTCAAGAAGTGGCCGGTGCCGAAAATGTGCATTTGATCAAAGCCATTACGGGAGCGGAGGATTTTTCGTTCTATCAAGAAAAAGTCCCTGGCTTCTTTTACATTTTGGGCGGTAAAGACCCCAACGCGGGTCCCGATGAGCATTTTCCGCACCACACACCAGATTTCAAAATTGATGACAGCGGGTTGCAACTAGGTGTAAAAGCGATGACCGAGATTGCTTTGGATTATTTGGACAGAAGTAAATAAATGTTTTTTTACAGCTGTCAATTCGAGTGGTTTTTTTGAAGAGCATCGAAAAAAAATTGTATCGAGAATTGAAGTATCAGAATTATCTGATACTATGATAAAATAAAGCTTAAAGCCCCAATATCCTCCAGCATTTGGAATTTGGATATTGGGGCTTGATATTTGTAGCTACTACGTCAAATTAAAAAATATGGAAGCATTCCTTGATTTTCTAGCTGATATTCCTTGGTGGGCTTGGCTTCTGATTTTCCTATTTTTGGTTGCCATTCGCGACATCTTCTTCCAAAAAGCGCATACCATCAGTCATAACTATCCCATTGTGGGTCACCTTCGGTATTGGTTGGAAAGTATAGGGCCGGAAATGCGACAATATTTTGTGGCCAACAATCGAGAAGAGCTTCCCTTTAACCGTATTGAACGTAGTTGGATCTATGCTTCTGCAAAAAAAGAGAACAATTATGAGGGCTTTGGAACGGACAGAGATATTTACAAGCATCAACACATCTTCATAAAAAATGCGATGATTGGATTTCAAGTACCCAAAAATCACCCGAACAATGAACACCCCTATTTTTTGCCCTGCGCCAAAGTAATGGGAGCTTACAACAAACGTAAAAAACCCTATCGTCCTGCATCCATCATCAACGTTTCTGCCATGAGTTTTGGTTCTTTGTCCGCTGCTGCCATAGCATCTTTGAACCAGGGTGTAGAAAAATGTGGCGCTTACCACAACACAGGTGAGGGTGGATTATCCCCTTATCATAAAAAGGGCGGGGAGGTTATTTTCCATTTTGGAACAGGTTATTTTGGCGTAAGGTCTCGTGATGGTGGTTTTTCTATGGACAAATTAAAGGTCTTGGTAGATGAAAATCCCTGCATCAAAGCCATTGAAATCAAACTTTCACAAGGGGCAAAACCTGGGAAGGGAGGCGTGTTGCCCGGCTCTAAAATAACGCCCGAACTTGCAGAAATACGTGGTGTTGAGGTAGGAAAAGATGTCATCTCCCCTCCTACCCACAAAGCTTTTTCCACAATTCCTGAACTTATGGATTTTATTGAATCCATTGCGGAAGAAACAGGACTGCCCGTGGGCATTAAAGGCGCCATAGGAAAAGTTGAACAATGGATGGAATTGGCCGATTTAATGAAAAAGACCGGGAAAGGCCCGGATTTCATCACCATTGATGGTGGTGAAGGTGGAACGGGTGCGGCGCCTCCAAGTTTTGCCGACCATGTTTCGCTGCCTTGGACCTATGGTTTTTCAAAAGTTTACAGTCTGTTCAAGGAACGTGAACTTACGGAGCGGATTGTCTTTATCGGTAGCGGAAAACTGGGCTTTCCTGGTAAAGCCGCGATGGCTTTTGCCATGGGGGCCGATTGCATCAATGTGGCCCGGGAAGCCATGATGAGCATCGGTTGTATCCAAGCACAGGTTTGTCACACCAACCGTTGTCCTGCTGGTGTCGCGACCCAAAGCAAGTGGCGTCAAAGTGGTATTAATGTACCGTTAAAATCCGATAGATTGGCACAGTATTTTAAAACATTTAGAAAGGAGTTTTTGGAAATTACGCATGCGGCAGGTTACGAACATCCCTGTCAATTTAATATGGATGATGTGCAAGTAAACGTAGATGATGATTATCTTAGCAGCGATTTAAAGTCGGTTTATGGATATCAAAAAGAAAAAGTGAAGTTTGATTCAATGCAACAACTTTTTGATTGTAAACACCTTGGTGGAAAACCAACAATAAAAAAAAACAACATAATTTAGACCCGAATATTTAAACAGAATAATTGTACTACTTATGAAAAGAAACTTACCCCTTATCCTTCTTTTAGCGATAGCCACCAGTGCTTTTTCCCAACGAAAAAGCGAGCTTTTTGCAGAAATTGACACTTTAAAGACTCAAATTTCCAAAGTGGAGCAGGAATTGGCAGTAGCAAAGCGAGAAATATCATCTGCAAATGCAGAGGCAGAGGCACTTAAATCTGAAAATGCTACCCTCCGAGATGCCAATGCTACGCTTTTAAGCAATATGAGCAACTTCTCGGAACTATCTAAACAAAATTCGGATAATGTAGACCGTGCTATGGAAGCTTTGGCCAGAAAGGAAAGACAATTGAGCGGTATCAACGATATGATTTCCGCAAACGATTCCACCGCCATTGTTTCTTTGACCCGAATCAAACAAACTTTAGGAGAAAACGCCAAAGTGGGTGTTGAAGGAGGTATTGTTGTTATCAGTAATAGTATCACCGCACTTTTTGATTCGGATACATCAGCTAAGTTGACCGAAGAAGGTAAAACTTGGTTAACGGGAGTTGCCAATGTGATCAAAACCAATCCCGATTTTAAGACAGAAGTGGAAGGCTTGAACATTACCGGGGAGTTTGCCCCAACCTTCAATCAGGTTGCCGCTATCGCTTCAGAATTGGTGACAAGCTTGGAGGTTCCTGCGGAAAGCATAGCGATTTCTGCTAAGGACGGAAACTTCAAGGAAGGTATCAATATCAAACTACGACCCGATTATAAAGGTTTTTACGCCAAGGCCAAAGAAAGTGCGAAAGCTGGCCAATAACCTTTCACCTAAAATACTTTTTGGGATTTTGATGCGTTCTTGGTAGTGTAAAATCAATAAAAAACCAGACTACCGTATGAGTGGAGATCAAATCCTTCAGTTATTTGCTTATTTGTTACCGGCCGTTGTTACCGGCGCTGTTGCCTTCTATTTCTTTAGATTGCACACTCGAAACGAAGATGGACGCAGACGATTTTTGCTGCACAAAGATTCCCAAAAAGAAACTTTGCCCATTCGTTTACAGGCCTACGAACGCATGGCACTTTTCTTGGAACGTATAGCATTGAACAGCCTAGTTGTGCGTGTGGCACCTGCCGGAAAAAGTAAAAGTGATTACGAAAACTTGCTTATAAAACAGATTGAAACAGAATTTGAACATAATTTATCGCAACAGATCTATATGTCAGATTCTTGCTGGAACATCATCAAAACAGCTAAAAACACAACGATTCAAATCATCCGTTCCGCTGGAATGAGCGAGACCGATTCACCGGACAAGCTGCGCGAAGATATTCTCAATCAAACCATGGAAAAGGAATCTCCTTCCAGTGCTGCTCTGGCCTTTGTAAAAAAGGAAGTAACCGACCTCTGGAAATAGCCTATTCCTGCCGTTCAGGTTCAATGGGGCTAGTTTCCTCGTTCTTGTTCTTGGCATACAAATAACCGCGTTTCCACCACAAAGTCATTCTTTCCTTGTTGAAAATCAATGAGTTTGTGGTGAGAACCGTTGGCGTATAGTAGAAATTGATGATTGCATTCTTCTGATTGGCCACCAACTTTCCAATTCGGATATTCTGATTCTCGATTCGATCCAACATAAAACCAAAAATGGTGGTGATGAGATCAAAAGGGTTTTTGGAAGACATTCGGTTTAGGTGATTCACCTCGGTATGAAGCACAACCACATCAACTTCTGTAGCACCTCGGTTCAGCGCTTCCTCAATGGGCACCAAAGTTCCCAAGCCGCCATCGGCATATTCACAGCCATTTTTTTTGACTAAACTCATAAAAGGTGTGTAGTTGGATGAAATCCATATCCAATCACAAAATTCATCGTAGGTACAATCGTTGATAGACTTATATTCCACTTGATTCAACGATAAATTGGATACGGTAACCACCACGTCCATTTTACTCTTTTTCAAATCGTTAAATTCCTCAAGTGTGATGGATTTGCGAATCAATTTTCGGAGGTTTTCACTTTCCCCGAAGGTTTTTTTGCCCTTTATAAAGTTCTTGATCACATTCCAATGGTTGATGGCAATGATTTCGACCCCATGTTTTTTCTTAATGATAAACGGGCAATTATTGAAAATGCTTTTTTGGTTGACGTTGGAATAAATATGCTTTATTTTGTCCAACTTGTTCAGGGCCAAATGGGAAATCAAAAGGCTTCCCGTGGAAGTCCCAACAAATAAATCGTAATCGTGCTTGGCTTCTTGAATCAAAAATTGGGCAACTCCTCCTGCAAATGCGCCTTTGCTGCCCCCTCCAGAAATGACCAATGCCCTCATTCACTTAAAGTTTTTCCAAATATTGTTTTTCTTGTTGACTTAACAAAGGGTAAATACTCTTAATACGGGCCGTATTCCCCTCGGATTGTAAAAAGTCGCTCAATATTTCCCTGGCCGATTTTTTGAAGTGCCATACGTGGTGACTACAGGACTCCACCAGGTTTTTTAACACGGTATCCGTAAAACCTCCTATACTTTTTAAGTACTGAAAGGCAATCAAACGAGTCTCAAAATGATGTTCCGAACCAGTGTACCCGCTCAATTCATCAAAATAAAGTGCTTTTGAATCGGGGTTATATTCTGGCGACACCAAGGCCAGTGTCAACCAGAGCAATCGGATGTTCTTATTGGGAAATCCCATGATGCCGTCCGTTTCATTGAGGTATTTACTTCTATTTTGAGGGAAATCGGTCCACAAGCGATACAAAGCAGCCTCCAATGTAGTATAGCTTTTATCTTTTAAAAGTCCTTCGATATCCGTTTGAAGCTCATCCGGGATTTTATTCTGTGAAAGGATAACAGCCTGTCGAACTTTTAAGCCTTCGGATTTGATAATATCGCCCAAAAAATCTGTTGAAACCTTATCACCATAATCCAAAATAAGGTTTTCTTTTAGTTGGTTTGATTTTATTCTTTTCCAAGCTCGTTTTAAGATGGACTCGGTTTTTTCAGGTTGCTTCGCTATCTTATTTTTAAGCTCAAAATAGGTTTTGATGGATACATTTTTTTCTTCCAAAAAAGCAACTACTTGATCATGAGGAAATTCAGGATTCTCCAGCCACAACTTCTCAAAATCATCAAGGTTGGTATTGGAAACCATTTCCAGTTCTTCTATCAAGTTTGGAATCGTAACGTTTTTGAAAGCATATTTATTGAGATAGTTCTGTATGCCTTTTTTAAAAGCTTCCTCTCCTACTCTATCTCTGAGCAGTACCAAGGCCCAAGCGCCTTTTTCGTAAAAAGTAAGGCTGCCTGCGTTCGGATTGCGAAGCGCCTCGCCACCGTCATCTCCAGAGAAACGCTGTAAGGCATTGGCCGTTTCCAACAATTGCCAGTAGTAATAATCATCCCCAAAAATGTCCTTTTCAGCCAAGTACGCATAATAAGTGGCAAAACCTTCGTGCAGCCAATGGTGTTCACTGCTGGTTTCGGTCACTAAATTACCAAACCATTGGTGGGCCAATTCGTGCGCATTCACATTAACATAGTTTTTGTCAACAAAGGCCGTGGAATCTATCACATACTGATTGGAAAATATGGTACAGCTGGTGTTCTCCATCCCTGCGTACAGAAAATCCTGAACGGGAATTTGCTTGTAATTCTGCCAAGGATAAGCCACACCGATTTCTTTCTCTAAAAAGTCGAAAATATGCTTTGTGTATCGGTAAGTAGGCTCCACTTTCGTGAAATCAGTGGGTTCATAATACAGTTCCATCGGTATTCTCGAGGATGATTCAATCACTTTTTTATTATAGTCCCCAATGGCAAAACCTACCAGGTAGCTACTCATCGGTTTCTCCATATCAAAATGCCACAAATACCCTTTGGAATCTGACAAGGTGTCTTTTTTGACCAATTTCCCGTTCGCAATTACCGTATAATCCTGCTCTAGGACGATATCCAGGTCAAACTCGACCTTTTCGGTCATATCATCAAAACTGGGCAACCAATGACTGGTATATTTTCCCTGTCCTTGGGTCCAAACCTGCTCATTGTTTCTGACACCATCATCCCATCCTAAAAAATATACCGTTTGTTTGGGTTTGGCCACATAATCTAGCTTTAGCATATGATTACCGCCCTTTTCCAGCTTTTTTTTGATGGTTATTTTTCGACCATTGTAATCAAAATCTATCTTTGTATGATCCAGAAAAACCGATGAAAACTCCAAGTCTACAGCATCAAGGTAAATGGAACCCACATCTTCAATTACATCAAATTGATAGGTCACGCTACCGTTTATGCGGTTTTCGGAAGGTGTTGGCTCAATCAAAACTTTGGCGTGGACAAAGTCGACCTTATCCTGAACTTGACTGGACAAGAACTGTACAAATAGGAAAAAAACGACTACGGGGCTCAGCTTCATACCATCATCTTATCAAAAGTCCTTCCAAATTACATATTTTAGTTCGATGAATCCCAATTTTCTGCAAACTCCCATAGCATACCTCAAAGGAGTTGGCCCAAACAGGGCCGATGCCCTAAAGACCGAATTGGGCATTGAGACCTTTAAAGACCTGCTGCACCTCTTCCCTAATCGCTATTTGGACCGGACGAGTTATTATAAAATTAATCAACTACAACCCAGCGGTGCCGATGTGCAAGTGGTGGGGAAAATTGTCCACATAAAAACAGTGGAGCAAAAAAGAGGCAAACGTTTGGTGGCCTCTTTTGTGGATGAAACGGGGCAAATGGACCTCGTTTGGTTCCGAGGGCATAAATGGATCAAGGAAAATTTAAAACTCAACGAACCCTACGTGGTTTTTGGCAAGGTGAACAAATACGGAAGTATATTTTCCATGCCCCACCCCGAAATGGAAACCCTGCAAAAACATCAAAAGGGATTAAAAATGGTGATGCAGCCCATCTACCCTTCTACGGAAAAATTAAGTAATAAGGGAATCACAAATCGTGTCATCAGTAAAATGATGCAGCAGTTGTTTGTAGAGTGCAAGGGCAAGTTTCCAGAATCATTATCGCAAAACATTTTGGAAGAATTGAAGTTGATATCGAAGAGTGCAGCGCTTTTCAATATCCATTTTCCTAAGAATCAAGAATTGTTGGCCAGAGCACAGTTTCGGTTAAAGTTTGAAGAGTTGTTTTTTGTGCAATTGCGATTGATATCCCAAAATTTACAACGGAAACAAAAAATAAAAGGAATGCCCTTTGAAGCTGTGGGCGAAAAATTTACCGAATTCTTTGAAAACCACTTGCCTTTTGAACTCACGAATGCCCAAAAACGTGTCATTAAGGAAATTCGGAACGATTTGGGGAGCAATGCCCAAATGAACCGATTGCTGCAAGGCGATGTGGGCTCAGGTAAGACCATTGTGGCATTAATGTGTATGCTGTTGGCTATTGACAACGGTTTTCAAGCCTGTTTGATGGCTCCAACGGAAATTTTGGCGACCCAACATTACAATGGGCTCAAGGAGCTTCTGGAAAATATGGATGTTAAGATTGCTCTATTGACAGGCTCTACAAAAAAGTCCGAACGCACTTTGCTGCACAATCAATTGGAAAATGGCAATTTGAACATTCTAGTGGGCACACACGCGGTTTTGGAGGACAAAGTCCAGTTCCAGAACCTTGGCTTGGCCATTGTGGATGAACAGCACCGGTTTGGTGTGGCACAACGCTCCAAGCTTTGGCATAAAAATCAGACACCTCCGCACATTTTAGTGATGACGGCAACTCCCATTCCTAGGACATTAGCAATGAGCCTTTATGGTGATTTGGACATCTCGGTGATTGATGAGCTGCCTCCTGGTAGAAAACCAATAAAAACAGTACATAGGTTCGACAGTAATCGACTAAAGGTGTTTGGTTTCATCAAAGATGAAATTAAAAAGGGGAGACAAATCTATATTGTGTATCCGCTGATTCAAGAGTCAGAAGCACTCGATTATAAAGATTTGATGGATGGGTACGAAAGCATTGTCCGCGATTTTCCACAACCTGAATATCAAATTTCCATTGTCCACGGTAAAATGAAGCCCGCTGATAAGGATTACGAAATGGAACGCTTTGTGAAAGGCGAAACACAGATTATGATCGCCACTACGGTAATCGAAGTGGGCGTTAACGTTCCCAACGCCTCTGTAATGATCATTGAGAGTGCCGAACGGTTCGGATTGTCGCAATTGCACCAGCTCCGCGGTCGCGTGGGACGAGGTGCAGAACAGAGCTTCTGTATTCTGATGACAAGTCATAAACTATCTGAAGATGCCAAAACCCGACTAGAGACCATGGTACACACCAATGATGGTTTTGAAATCGCGGAGGTTGACCTTAAGCTTCGCGGTCCTGGGGATTTGATGGGCACCCAACAAAGTGGCCTGCTGACTTTAAAGATTGCGGACATTGTTAAGGACAATCAAATCCTAAAAACGGCCCGTTATTATGCCATTCAATTGCTTAAACAAGACCCACGCCTCGAAAAAGCAGAAAACGCTTCTATTCTCAGCGCCTATTCCAAAATGATGGCCAATAAAACCATTTGGAATTATATTAGTTGACATCGATTAGGTTTGTAATTGGTGTATGCTACAATTCTTCAAACTTCATTGTTATAAATTGAAAATCAACCTCTAAGATTTGTTACGTTTAAATACAATGGCTCGAAATTACTGTTGAACATCGTAATTTTACTACTAACCGATAATCGGTTTCACTCACAAATTTTAACTTTGTAGGCTTACAAATTATTGAAGACACAATGAGCAAGACACTATTTGATAAAGTTTGGGATTCCCATGTCGTAAAGCATATTGAGAATGGTCCGGATGTACTCTTCATCGACAGGCATTTGGTCCATGAAGTAACGAGTCCCGTAGCTTTTTTAGGATTAAAGAACAGAGGAATAAAAGTATTGTACCCAGAGCGCACTTTTGCCACCGCGGACCACAATACCCCGACCCGAAACCAGCACTTGCCCGTTAAGGACCCTTTGTCCGCCAATCAATTAAGGGCTTTGGAGGAAAATGCCAACGCCCACGGTATTCCATACTGGGGACTTGGGCATAAGAAAAACGGTATTGTACACGTAATTGGTCCAGAGAACGGAATCACCGTTCCTGGAGCCACCATTGTTTGTGGAGATTCACACACCTCTACCCACGGAGCCTTTGGTGCCATTGCCTTCGGTATCGGTACCAGCGAAGTGGAAATGGTATTGTCCACCCAATGCATTATGCAGCCCAAGCCTAAAAGTATGCGCATCAATGTAAGCGGAGCATTGAGCGAAGCTGTCACTCCCAAAGATGTGGCCCTTTTCATCATTTCCAAATTGTCCACATCCGGTGCTACTGGATATTTTGTGGAATATGGCGGAGATGTTTTCAAAAATATGTCCATGGAAGGCCGTATGACGGTTTGTAACCTCAGTATTGAAATGGGTGCCCGTGGCGGCATGATCGCTCCGGATGAAAAGACTTTTGACTACATCAAAGGAAGAGAATATACACCAAAAGGCAAGGATTGGGATGCTGCCATGGAATATTGGAGTACACTGTATTCCGATGACGATGCTGAATTTGACAAAGAGGTCACTTTTGATGCGAGCGAAATCGAACCTATGATTACTTTCGGTACCAACCCAGGTATGGGCATTGGAATCAGTAATAATATCCCTTTGGCCGAAACCATTGATGGTGCCGTTGCGACGTACAAAAAATCCTTGGAGTATATGGACTACAACGAAGGAGAGCCCATGGTGGGCAAACCTATCGATTTTGTGTTCCTTGGAAGTTGTACCAATGGCAGGATTGAAGATTTTAGAGCTTTTGCCTCCATCATAAAAGGTAGAAAGAAAGCTGATAACGTAACCGCATGGTTGGTTCCCGGTTCCCACAAAGTGGAAGAGGCCATTAAAGAAGAGGGCATCTTGGATATTTTGACAGAAGCTGGTTTTGAATTGAGAGAGCCCGGCTGTTCAGCATGCTTGGCAATGAACGATGATAAGATTCCAGCAGGTAAATATGCCGTAAGTACGTCCAACAGAAACTTTGAAGGACGACAAGGCCCCGGCGCCCGTACGCTGCTCGCTAGTCCATTGGTGGCTGCCGCTGCAGCCGTAACTGGAAAAGTGACAGACCCAAGGGAGTTAATGCACGAAGAAGCATTTGCTTAACAATAAACAATCTACAATAAAACAATTAACAATAGAGCAACAAAAAATTGATTAATGCTCATTGATAATTGTTAATTGAAAAACTGATAATTGAAAAATAATGGCTTACGATAAATTCAACATACTAACAAGTTCAGCGGTACCATTGCCTATCGAAAATGTGGATACCGACCAGATCATCCCCGCGAGATTCCTAAAAGCTACCGAACGTAAAGGATTTGGCGATAATCTGTTCCGTGACTGGAGATACAACTCAGATGGAACTCCGAAAGAACAATTCGTACTGAACAACCCTATCTATTCCGGAAAGATTTTGGTAGGAGGTAAAAACTTCGGTTCGGGTTCTTCCAGAGAACACGCAGCTTGGGCGGTTTACGATTACGGTTTCCGTTGTGTGGTTTCCAGCTTTTTTGCAGATATTTTTAGAGGTAACTGTTTGAACATCGGTGTACTTCCTGTTCAAGTGAGTCCAGAGTTTTTGGACAAAATCTTCAAGGCGATCGAAGCCGATCCAAAAACCGAGCTGGAAATCAACCTACCAGAACAAAAGATTACCATTTTAGCCACAGGCGAAAGCGAAAGTTTTGATATCAACGATTATAAAAAGGACAATATGCTCAATGGTTTTGATGATATTGACTACTTGTTGAACATCCAAGACGATATTGAGAAATACGCCGAAAATACACCTCTATAACCCATTAGTCCGAACAGTACGGCCCAAAAAATGAAAACACGTACCATAGAAATTATGGACACCACCCTACGGGATGGTGAACAAACCTCTGGGGTTTCTTTTTCGGCTTCCGAAAAACTTACTTTGGCCAAACTGTTGTTGGAAGAGCTCAAGGTAGACCGTATCGAAGTTGCCTCCGCCCGTGTTTCGGAAGGAGAACTACAGGCCGTAAAAAATATAACGGATTGGGCTAAAACGGAAGGTTATCTTTCCAAAGTGGAAGTGTTGACTTTTGTGGACAATGGCGTATCCCTTAAATGGATGCAAGAAGCAGGTGCCAAAGTTCAAAACCTGCTCACCAAAGGTTCATTGAATCATTTAACCCACCAACTTAAAAAAACTCCAAAACAGCATTTTACAGAAATAGAAAATGTAATTTCTGAAGGACAAAACCTAGGAATTGACACCAACGTTTACTTGGAGGATTGGAGTAACGGTATGCGAAATTCCAAGGATTATGTTTTTCAGTTTTTGGATTTTTTGACAAAGCAGCCCATCAAGCGAGTATTGCTTCCGGATACCCTTGGCGTGCTTACACATACCGAAACAGGGGCTTTCCTAAAGGAAATCATTGAAAGATACCCCAACACCCATTTCGATTTTCACGGTCATAATGACTATGATTTAAGTGTCGCCAACGTAATGGAGGCTCTAAGGGCAGGTGCCCACGGATTGCACCTTACCGTAAATGGAATGGGCGAACGTGCGGGCAATGCACCTCTTGCCAGTGCCGTTGCCGTAATCAATGATTTTTTACCAGAAATCAAGATTGGCGTAAAAGAATCATCACTTTATAAGGTTAGTAAATTGGTATCTGCCTTTACAGGTTTCAGCATACCTGACAATAAACCTATTGTTGGTGATAATGTATTTACTCAAACTGCTGGAATACATGCAGATGGAGATAGCAAGAAGAATCTTTACTTTAATGATTTGTTGCCTGAGCGATTTGGCAGAAAACGTAAATACGCTCTAGGTAAAACATCTGGAAAGGCCAATATCCAAAAGAATCTTCAAGAGCTTGGATTAACCTTGAACGATGATGAACTGAAAAAGGTAACGGAACGCATCATTGAGCTTGGTGATAAAAAAGAACGCGTTACTAAAGATGATTTGCCCTACATCATTTCCGATGTGCTGGACAACAAGCTGCATCAACAAAAAGTATTTGTAAGATCTTATGTGCTAACCCACTCCAAGGGATTGAAGCCCTCCACTACCCTTTCCATAGAAATTGAAGGGAAAATCTATGAGGAAAATGCACAGGGAGACGGTCAGTTTGACGCCTTCATCAATGCCTTGAAAAAAGTATACAAAAAAGAAGGGCGAGAGTTACCGAAATTAGTGGACTACGCTGTTCGAATACCACCGGGCAGTAATTCCGACGCACTTTGTGAAACTGTTATCACCTGGCAGACCAAGGAAAAGGATTTTACTACGCGCGGACTGGATTCAGACCAAACGGTATCTGCCATTAAAGCCACTGAAAAAATGCTCAATCTAGTATAACCAGATATTTAGAATTGTTTATTGAAAACTGATAATTGACATAATGAAACTAAACATAGCGCTCTTGGCCGGAGATGGAATTGGCCCAGAAGTAATTGACCAAGCCGTAAAAGTATCAGATGCCGTAGCTGCAAAGTTCGGGCACAAAATTAGCTGGACCCCTGCACTAACGGGTGCTGCCGCCATTGATGCCGTTGGTGAACCTTATCCTGACGAAACCCATGAAGTCTGTGTTGCTGCCGATGCCGTTCTTTTTGGTGCTATTGGTCATCCACGTTTTGACAACGATCCATCTGCCAAAGTACGTCCAGAGCAAGGCTTGTTGAAAATGCGTCAGAAATTAGGATTGTTCGCCAATGTACGTCCAACCTTCACTTTTCCATCTTTGATTGATAAGTCACCTTTGAAAAAAGAAAGAATTGAAGGCACTGACCTTGTTTTTCTTCGTGAACTGACAGGCGGAATTTATTTTGGAAAGAGAGGTCGTGAAGACAACGACAATACCGCTTACGACACTTGCACTTATACTCGCGCCGAGGTAGAGCGTTTGGCCAAAAAAGGCTTTGAAATGGCGATGCAGCGTTCAAAAAAGCTTTGCTGTGTGGACAAGGCCAACGTTTTGGAAACTTCTCGTTTGTGGAGGGAAACCGTTCAGAAACTGGAAAAAGACTATCCCGAAGTAGAAGTGTCCTATGAATTTGTGGATGCCGTAGCGATGCGTTTGGTGCAATGGCCAAGCGCTTATGATGTATTGATCACCGAAAACCTATTTGGAGATATTTTAACCGACGAAGCTTCCGTGATTTCAGGATCTATGGGATTAATGCCATCTGCCTCTTTAGGAGAAAAGACATCTTTGTTCGAGCCCATACACGGTTCTTACCCACAAGCAGCAGGAAAAGATATTGCCAACCCTTTGGCAACGGTTTTATCCGCGGCCATGATGTTCGAAACGGCTTTTGGCCTAAAAAATGAAGCTGAAGCGATTCGCGAAGTGGTAAACAAATCATTGGCCGAAGGTGTGGTTACCGAGGACTTGGCCGATGGCGGAAAAGCCTACAAAACCAGTGAAGTTGGTGACTGGTTGGCGAAGAATATTTAACCAACCCCACATACAAACCAAAAAGAAAGCCCCTACATTCGGGGCTTTTTATTTTAATCTTTTATACCATATGGAAATTCGTCAATTCGAGTGTTTTGAGTGAAACGAAAAACGTATCGAGAATCAGATTTTCATCATTTTAAATCTCGTTCTCGATACTTTTTCCTTTGGAAAAAACTCGAACTGACACTTTTTTTTACAAAATGTAGTCCGTACTCAAGAAATTGCTCACTTTGGCTTCCATTAGTTGCTCCACGGTTTGGGTGTTCAAATCATTGTCTTTAAAAGCAACAAAGGTTCTTATGGAGAATGAACGCAAAGCATCGTGCACACTCAAAGTGGATTGCGCTGAGTCTTTTCTACCTGTAAATGGGTACACGTCTGGTCCACGTTGGCAAGAACTGTTCAGATTTACACGACAGACCAAGTTGGCTAAAGAATCAATCAGCGGAGACAAGGTATAAACATCCTTACCGAACAAACTCACTTGCTGTCCATAGTTGGATTCTGCCATATCATCCAAAGGTTCTTCAATTTCTTTAAATGAAAGCACGGGAATTATAGGCCCAAATTGTTCTTCTTGATATACCCGCATATCTTTGGTCACAGGATACAACACGGCTGGCCATATGTAGTTGTCAAAATGCTTCCCTCCTTTTTTATTGATGATCTTGGCGCCCTTGGCCAAAGCATCATCCAACAACTCTTGGATATATGCTGGCTTGTCTGGCTCAGGAAGTGGGGTTAGGTTGACGCCATCATCCCAAGGGTTTCCGAATTTCAATCCATCAACTTTCTCCGCGAATCGTTTCAAAAACTCATCTTTTACTTCGTCGTGAACGTAAACCACCTTTAAAGCAGTACAACGCTGCCCGTTAAAGGACAACGTTCCCGAAATACACTCATTAATAGTTAAATCCAATTCAGCATCAGGCAGCACGATTGCCGGGTTTTTTGCTTCCAATCCCAAAACCAAACGTAACCGGTTACTTTTTGGGTGTTGGTCCTGCAAAGCATTGGCAGAAACACTGTTTCCTATCAAGGCCAACACATCCACCTTGCCTGTTTTCATTATCGGTGCCGCTACAGCTCTTCCTCGACCAAAAAGTATATTTACCACTCCCTTGGGAAAACTGCTCTGAAAAGCTTCCAAAAGTGGTGTGATCAACAAAACTCCGTGCTTTGCGGGTTTAAAAATAGTAGTGTTCCCCATGATAATGGCTGGAATCAGCAAAGCAAAGGTTTCGTTTAGGGGATAATTGTAAGGTCCAAGACACAACACAACGCCCAATGGACCTCTTCGAATGTGAGCATAAACGCCATCGTGTTTTTCAAACTTGGCGCTGTTTCTGTCCAATTGTTTGTAATCTTCGATAGTATCGTAAATGTACTCAACGGTACGATCAAACTCCTTGTAAGAGTCCGGTTTGGATTTACCGATTTCCCACATCAAAAGCTTTACCACTTCTTCGCGTTTCTGCTCCATCTTCTTCACAAAGGCCTCCATGCACTCAATACGATCTTTCACCTTCATCGTTGGCCAAAGTCCTTGCCCTTTGTCATAAGCAGCAAGCGCAGCATCCAATGCATCCATTGCCTCAGGCTCCCCCATGTCAGGTACACTTCCCAAGGTTGTGGGAGCATATTCTTTTGTTGATGAAATTGTGGAAACTACTGGACTGGTATCGCCATTCCATTTACGCAATTCACCGTGTACCAAATAGGTTTTTTGATGGATTTCTTCAGTGATTTGATATTGCTCAGGTATTGCTGTTTTAGTTGTAGCCATTAGTTGTTGTTTTAAGCGATTAGTGTTGATTGAAAATGGTCTCTCATCACACAAAACTAACATAAAAACGAATGAAAATGCCTTAGTTTTCATGCAATTGGTCTTGAAAGGGATAGAAAACCGAGTTTATAATAATGATGCCTGAAAATGTTGGTGACATCACACCAAATACTGAAACAGGTCTGGCTTATTGTTGAGATAATCCCCAAAAAAATTGTTGTCCTTCATACGTTTGACCAAGGGTTCCAAATCATCAGGAGATTTAAGCTCAACCCCTACAATAGCTGGTGCATTTTCCCTGCTCGATTTTTTAGAGTACTCAAAATGGGTGATATCGTCAGTAGGCCCAAGGATATCCACCACAAATTCCTTTAATGCGCCGGGACGCTGAGGAAACCTCACGATAAAATAATGCTTCAATTGGCCATATAGCAAGGCCCTTTCCTTGATTTCGGCTGTTCGTGTAATGTCGTTATTGCTTCCGCTGACCACGCACACCACATTTTTACCCTTTATTTCTTCCTTAAAATAGTCCAAAACTGCAATGGTCAAAGCGCCTGCCGGTTCAACCACTATGGCATCTCTATTGTAAAGGTCCAATATAGTCTGGCAGACTTTCCCTTCGGGAACGGTCATCATTTTGTGTAGGTACTCCCTGCAGATGGGATAGGTCAACGACCCCACTTTCTGAACCGCTGCTCCATCGATAAACTTATCGATGTTTTCCAACTCCACCAATTCTCCTTGCTCCATGGATTTGAGCATGGACGGCGCACCTTCAGGCTCGATGCCTATTATTTTGGTGTTGGGCGACAGCGCTTGGAACGTACCACATAGTCCCGATGCCAATCCTCCTCCTCCAACCGCCACAAAAACGTAGTCGATGGGCTCGCTGGATTGTTGTAAAATCTCCAAACCAACAGTTGCCTGCCCTTCTATGGTTTTTTCATCATCAAACGGATGGACAAAGGTTTTATCTTCTTGCTCACAGAATATTTGAGCCGCTTTTTTGGAGTCATCGAATGTATCTCCCTCCAGGACCACGTCTACCCAATCCCCACCAAACATTTTAGTCTGATCTATTTTCTGCTTTGGAGTTACTACCGGCATATAAATGGTTCCTTTTACTTGTAAATGACTACAAGCAAAGGCCACGCCCTGTGCATGGTTTCCTGCACTGGCACAAACAACACCACTATCCAGTTGTTTTTGACTGAGTGAACTGATCTTGTTGTATGCGCCACGAATTTTGTAGCTACGTACCCTGTGGAGATCTTCTCTTTTTAGAAGAATATTAGCCCCATGAGTCTTGGAATAGCGGATACTTTGCTGCAACGGTGTTACCTCCGCCACTTGGGCAATGATCTTTGCTGCTTGATAAATATCCGCTATTTGCGGAAAATACGTTTCCACAGTTTCACTCATAGGGCCAATGGTTTCTTTATCCGATTGGCTTCATGGCCGTCATTGAGGCACGTAATCTGGCACCAACAACTTCTACATCATGCTCACGGATGGCTTTGTTCACGGCAATCAACCTTACATTATCCACACCGGTATCTTTGCCTTCACCAAAGTGTTTGCCTATAACTTCGGCATCCACTTTTTTCATAAAATCGATCAAAAGTGGCTTACAAGCGTGATCGAACAAATAACAACCGTACTCAGCTGTATCGGAGATTACACGGTTCATCTCGAACAATTTCTTTCTTGCAATAGTGTTGGCAATCAATGGGGTCTCATGCAATGATTCGTAGTACGCTGAATCACCAATAATTCCCGATTCGGTCATAGTCTCATAGGCCAATTCCACTCCTGATTTCACAAAAGCTACCATTAACACACCGTTGTCGTAGTATTCCTGCTCAGAGATTTCCATATCTCCTGCCGGTGTTTTTTCAAAAGCAGTCTCTCCTGTGGCAGCTCTCCAATCCAATAGGTTTTTATCCCCGTTGTCCCAGTCTTCCATCATCGTTTTGGAGAAATGTCCGCTCATAATATCATCCATATGCTTTTGGAACAATGGACGCATAATCACTTTTAGCTCTTCTGCCAAATCAAAAGCTTTGATCTTGGCTGGATTGGACAAACGGTCCATCATGTTGGTAATACCTCCCTGCTTCAAACCTTCGGTAATGGTTTCCCATCCGTATTGAATCAATTTAGAGGCGTAGGCTTTATCCACTCCTTTTTCAACCATTTTGTTGAAGGAAAGAATGGAACCAGTTTGCAACAAACCACAAAGAATGGTCTGCTCTCCCATCAAATCTGACTTTACTTCCGCCACAAATGATGATTCCAAAACACCTGCTTTGTCCCCACCGGTTCCTGCAGCGTACGCTTTGGCCTGCTCCAAACCTTTACCTTCAGGGTCATTTTCTGGGTGGACGGCAATCAAGGTTGGTACCCCAAAACCTCTTTTGTACTCTTCACGCACCTCGGAACCTGGACTTTTTGGCGCTACCATGATCACGGTAAGGTCTTCACGCACTTGCATCCCCTCTTCCACAATATTGAAACCGTGTGAGTAAGATAGGGTTGCCCCTTTTTTCATCAAAGGCATTACTGTGCTTACCACGTTAGTGTGCTGCTTGTCCGGAGTAAGGTTAATGACCAAATCGGCTGTTGGAATCAATTCCTCGTAGGTTCCAACAACAAAGTTGTTTTCCTTGGCGTTCTTATAAGATTGACGTTGCTCCTTGATTGCAGCTGGACGCAGGGCATAGGAAATATCCAAACCAGAGTCACGCATGTTCAGTCCTTGGTTCAACCCTTGGGCGCCACACCCAACTATTACTATTTTCTTTCCTTTTAGTGCGGTAACACCATCAGCAAACTCGCTGGAATCCATAAATCTACATTTTCCCAATTGGGTCAGTTGTTCGCGAAGTGATAGTGTGTTAAAGTAATTTGCCATTTTAATATTTGATTTTACGCTATTTAGTTTTCTTGAAATTCTTGTAATATTTCGCTTATTGGCATCGCTGCCTTGGTTACCGTAATTCTGCCCGAACGCACAAACTGCATAATGCCATAAGGCAAAAGTGCATCGTGCATTTCGTCTATTTCGTGCCTACGCCCTGTTTTGGCCAAGGCAAAAAACTCACGGTTTACGGTAACAATTTGTGCATTGCTTTCTTTGATGATGTTTTGAATCTGCCTTTCATCGAACAACAAATGCGAAGCGATTTTAAACAATGCGGATTCCTGATAAATAGTTTCGTCATCGGTGTGATAATATGCCTTGATGACCTCGATTTGTTTTTCTATCTGTCCAACAATCTTGCGCGTCCAGTCTTCGGTGGTAAAAACTACAATCGTGAATTTAGAAACACCTTCTATCTCTGATTTTGAAACATTTAAACTCTCAATATTAATGTGTCTCTTTAAGAATATTCCTGATATTCTATTGAGCAACCCCACATGATTTTCGGAATACACCGAGATGGTATACCATTGTTTTTCCATAGTGTTTTATACTCTTGCTGCCCTATTGAATCTAAAATGAATGAACCGTCACCCAATAAGGTATAATCTATAATTTTATTTTAATCTGATATCTGAAACAGAAGCGCCTGATGGAATCATCGGGAATACATTATCCTCTTTTTCCACTTTCACTTCCAAAAAGTATGGGTCTTTGGATGCCATCATTTCCTGTACTGCTTCTTGAAGGTCGCCACGTTCGGAAACTCTTCTGGATTTGATATGGTAACCTTCTGCAATCTTTACAAAATCCGGGTTGGTCATTACCGTTGAAGCATATCGTCTATCAAAGAAAAGTTCTTGCCACTGACGCACCATTCCCAAGTGGTCGTTATTCAGAACCACAATTTTGACGGGCACATTGTGCTGGAAAATAACGCCCAGCTCCTGAATCGTCATTTGATAACCGCCGTCTCCTATTATTGCTACTACTTCGCGGTCCATTGCGCCCATTTTTGCACCGATGGCCGCCGGAAGCCCAAATCCCATGGTGCCCAATCCGCCAGAAGTAATATTGCTCTTGGACTGATTGAACTTAGCATAGCGGCACGCTATCATTTGGTGCTGACCCACGTCCGAAACAATTACAGCTTCATGACCAGAAGCCATATTGATTTGCTCAATCACTTCGCCCATGGTCAATCCTTCCTTGGTAGGATGAATATCATTGTTGATCAAGGTATCGTATTCGATTTGATACATTTTATCAAACTCGGCTTTCCACTGTTTATGCTCATTTTTATTGACCAAAGGCAATATCTGGCTTAAAGTTTCTTTGGAATTGCCCAAAACGGCCACATCCACTTTAACATTCTTGTTGACTTCTGCTGGGTCTATCTCAAAATGAATGACCTTCGCCTGCTTCGCGTAGGTATTTAAATCGCCCGTTACACGATCATCAAAACGCATACCTATGGCAATAAGCACATCGCATTCGTTTGTGAGCATGTTGGGGCCATAGTTTCCGTGCATCCCTACCATCCCAACATTCAAAGGGTGATCTGTATCCATTGCGGATAATCCTAGAATAGTCCATGCCGCAGGAATTCCTGTTTTTTCAACAAAGGCTTTGAGTTCGGCTTCGGCCTCCCCCAAGATTACTCCTTGTCCAAATACAATAAATGGCTTTTTGGCACTGTTGATCAATTCGGCTGCTTTTTCAAGACTACCAAGCCCCGGT
Organism: Allomuricauda sp. NFXS6; assembly: GCF_040148835.1. Taxonomy (NCBI): domain Bacteria; kingdom Pseudomonadati; phylum Bacteroidota; class Flavobacteriia; order Flavobacteriales; family Flavobacteriaceae; genus Allomuricauda; species Allomuricauda sp. NFXS6. The sequence continues at coordinate 49,300 of NZ_JAGEMG010000011.1, forward strand.
TTGGGAGCTGGCGTATAACTTCTTACCGCGGTACACTTTTCATACACAAAATCCAATTCGTCAAACTGGGCATTTTTGGTAATATCCACCAATACAGGGCCCGGTCTTCCTGACCTTGCGATATAGAAGGCCTTGGCCATTATCTCCGGAATCTCTTCAACCTTTGTAATCTGATAATTCCATTTGGTCACAGGTGTGGAAATGCCCACGATATCCGTTTCCTGAAAGGCATCGGAACCCAAAAGGCTTCTGGTTACCTGACCCGTAATACAAACCATGGGTGTCGAATCTATTTGTGCGTCGGCGATACCTGTTACCAAGTTGGTCGCACCCGGCCCTGAAGTTGCCATAGCTACTCCTACTCTACCCGTAACTCTTGCGTAACCTTGGGCAGCATGCGTAGCACCTTGTTCATGGCGTGTCAGAATATGAGTCAATTTATCCTGAAACTTGTATAGTTCATCATAGACGGGCATAATAGCGCCCCCAGGGTAACCATAGATTAAATCAACCCCTTCTGCAAGCAAGCAATGAATTATGGCTTCCGCACCTGTTATCCTGATTGCCTTTTGTTTTTTACTATCTTTTTTTTCTGCTTTCAATGTCTCCATAAGCCTGTATTTAGGGAGATACCCCTATCATAATTTTTTTAGAACAAATCGGTAACACAGCCTTTTGCTGCCGATGATACCGTTTTGGCATATTTGTATAAGCTACCTGATTTTGTTTTCAGTTCAGGTTGCTTCCATTCTTTTCTTCGTTGTTCAAACTCTTCGTCCGAGATGTTGATGTTGATGGTATTGTTTACCGCATCAATGGTTATTTCATCTCCGTTTTTCACCAAGGCGATTCCACCACCTACTTGTGCCTCGGGGGAAACGTGGCCTACCACAAATCCGTGGGAACCACCTGAGAACCTACCATCGGTGATAAGAGCTACATCTTTTCCAAGTCCAGCTCCCATGATGGCAGACGTAGGCTTCAACATTTCGGGCATTCCCGGTGCTCCTTTTGGGCCTTCGTAACGAATGACCACCACATCACCTTTTTGAACCTTCCCCGTATGAATTCCCTCGTTTACGGCTGTTTCGCTGTCAAAAACACGGGCTGTCCCAGTAAACTCCAATCCTTCTTTCCCTGTGATTTTGGCCACCGCACCTTCGGAAGCAAGGTTTCCATATAATATACGAATATGTCCCGTTTCTTTAATGGGTTGCTCTTTCTTTCTGATGATATCCTGACCTTCTTTCAAATCTGGAGCCTCCAATAAGTTTTCTGCCAACGTTTTTCCAGTAACGGTCATACAATCACCGTGAAGCATACCTTCCTTCAGCATATATTTTAATACCGCTGGAACACCTCCCACATTATGAAGGTCTTCCATCAAATACTTTCCGCTAGGTTTTAAATCGGCCAACAAGGGTGTGGATTCACTAATTCTTGTAATATCCTCCAAGGTGAAATCAACCTCAGCAGCATGCGCTATGGCCATAAAGTGAAGTACTGCATTGGTGGAACCACCAAGCACTGTAACCAATCTAAAGGCATTTTCCAATGCTTTTTTGGTAACAATATCCCTTGGTTTGATGTCTTCCTTCAACAAATGGTACAATGCAGCTCCCGATGCTTCGCAATCTGCTTGTTTTTTATCGTTAACCGCCGGAATGGATGAGTTAAAAGGCATGGACATCCCCATTGCCTCAATAGCCGAGGCCATGGTGTTGGCCGTGTACATACCTCCGCAGGCCCCCGCTCCCGGGCACGCTTTGTGAATGACTTCCTTATACTCTGCTTCATCTATAGCTCCAGCAACTTTTTGTCCGTAAGCCTCAAAAGCGGATATGATATCCAGTTTTTTATTATTGTGGCATCCCGGGGCAATGGTTCCCCCATACACCAAAATGGACGGGCGGTTCAAGCGCAATTGTGCCATTAGCGCACCGGGCATATTTTTATCGCACCCTACCACGGTCACCAATCCGTCGTAGCTCATGGCGTGAATCACGGTTTCTATGGAATCTGCAATGATATCCCTTGAAGGCAAGGAGTATCGCATTCCCGGAGTTCCGTTGGAAATTCCATCGCTCACCCCAATGGTGTTGAAGATAAGCCCTACCAAATTGGATGATTCGATTCCCTTTTTCACGTCGAGGGCCAAATCATTTAGGTGCATATTGCAGGGGTTGCCCTCATACCCTGTGCTCGCTATTCCGATTAAAGGTTTTTGTAAATCTTCGTCTGTGAGCCCAATCGCATGCAACATGGCCTGAGCGGCCGGCAGGGTTGGGTCTTGTGTTACTTTTTTACTAAACTTGTTCAATTCCATTGTCAAATTTCATTCAAATACAGTATTCTTCTGAATTTATACCGTAATTCAAAGATAAATGTTTAAAAAGCCCTAGATTTTTAACAGTTCCTTGCCGTTTAAATCCACTGGAAACATAATAAACATAATTATCTGTATTTCAGTTTTTTAGATTGATTAAAATTCCAATATTCAATTCATTTCATTGCAACAAAAAAGGCCTATATCGTATGGGATACAGGCCTTTTTCAGTCAATAGCAAGTCTGTATCACCCCGTTTTGGGGATAATAATGACTTCGATAAAGACTTGTTTATTTCTTTTCATATTTCAATGGTACGAAAAATAACGGTTCTGTTTTTGATTAAAATAAAGAATTATTTCTAAACAAGTTTAAATAGTAGCTCATCCCCATACTTTTTCTGCGCTAAAACGGAAATGGATGCTTCGGAAAGTTGTAGAATTCTAGGATAGCCTCCTGTGGTTTGGCCATCCTTCATTAAAATAATCATTCGGCCTGCGGGAGTAAGCTGAATGGTGCCGGGTAAAGTTCCCGAGGTCAACATGGAATGGGAATGCCCTGCAATTAATTCCGAAAGTTGGTAGGCCATTCGGTTGTTTTCTTTGGCAACGGTGAAAGGCTTCGCAAAAATCTCTGTGAGCTGACCATCGGAAAATAAAGAGAATTCTGGCCCCTTGTAAACTTTTAGTTTATTTATTTCAAAATGCTCCTCAATCTTTACTTCTGATATTTTAGGCTCGTAATTCTTTGTTTCCGTGTAGGGTATCTCATCGCCATCTTTAAGTCTGGCGGATTGGGTGACAGGGTAAAATTGAGAGCGGCTATTGAGCAGTTTTTTCGATTGAAAACCACCTTTAACCGCCAAATACCCCCTAAAGCCCTTTTCTAGGCGGCCATACGATAGAATATCACCCTTAGCCACTTTGATCACCGTGTAATTATCAATCGGCTCGTTGTTCAATGTAGCAACAATGTGCGCGCCGGACAAACTAATATACGTATCGGTATTAAATTGGAGTGTGGGACCCGTCATGGTCATTTCCAAAACCGCATCGTTCTCATCATTCTCCAATAATAAATTGGCTTTTTTCATCGATTCCACATCCATGGCACCAGCAATCGGTACACCAATATCTCGATGTCCGAACCTGCCAAGATCCTGAATACTTAAATAAAGACCTGGTTTCAACACTTTAAGCATTCAGAACAACTTTTTCGGGTTCATAAATACCTACTTCGCCTTCAATTTTATGAAGGTCGTATTCTGCTTTGGAAATGCTCTCGAACTGTATCTTATCACCCACTTTGACAAAACAAGGGTTTTCCTTACTGGGGTCGAACAAGTCCACCGGACAATTGCCAATAATGTTCCAGCCGCCTGGGGAATCTTGAGGGTAAATACCAGTTTGTTTACTGGCTAACCCTACGGAACCTTTCTGAACTTTTAATCTTGGTTCTGCTCTGCGTGGAATCTCTAAAGATGATGGCAGTCCGCCCAAATACATAAAACCAGGCAAAAAACCAATGCCAAACACCACATATTGATGCGATGTATGCTGTTTAATAAGTTCTTCTACCGAAATGTTCAAAGTTTTGGCTGCTTCTTCAATGTCCATTCCAAATTCAAGGTCGTAGCAAACGGGAAGTGTCCATAAATGTTGAACTCGTTCTGTTTTTGACTGAGCCTGTTTTTTATGGCATTCCAAAATCATATGCTTGGTCTCCTCAAAATCTATATGATCGCGGTTGTAAACCATGGTTAAAGAATTATAGGCGACGGACATTTCCCAATCGGGTATTTTCAACTCCTTAAAAGCGTCCATAAAATCTAGGATGTCTGCCAAAATGGATTCACTTACCTCATCGGGCCATTCCACTAAAACGGCTCGTTCTCCAAAGGGTTTGATGCTGATGGGGTAACTTTTCACTTTTGTATTTCTACCTGGTTCTTGGGTAATTCTTTAGAAAGATACGTTAATATTTTTAAGGCCGAAACTGTATCTCCATGAACGCAAAGGGTATCTGCCTGGATCTTACATGATTCACCATCCGCGCACTGTACCTGACCTTTTTTAATGATAGACAATATATGCTTCAACACTACTTCGGGTGCTGTAATTAATGCATTTTCTTCTTTTCTGGAGACTAGGGATAAGTCAGCATTATAGTTTCTATCCGCAAAGGCTTCAAACCAAAGATTGAAACCTTGTTCCTTTGCTTTTCGTGCTATTACCGAATCAAAAGGAACGTACAGAAGGGCTTTCTCTTTGTAATCGGCAATGGCATCTAAATACACCTCTGCCAACCTCTCATCCTTTGCCGTTTGATTATACAGTGCTCCGTGGGCTTTGATATGATGCAAGCTGATTTGTTTCTGTTTTAGAACCTCATCAAAATCCGCTAATTGTTTTCTAATACTTTGTATTAGGTCTTGGTCCGATATATCCATCACTTCCCTGCCAAAATTAGCTTTATCAGGGTATGATGGATGCGAACCTACTTTAAGGTTATGTTTCTTGGCGAGGGAGGCAACCTTTAACATGGTTTCCTTGTCACCCGCATGGCCACCGCACGCAATGTTGCAGGAACTTATGAATGGAAAGATATCCGCTTCGTTCCCTACTCCCTCCCCTACATCACAATTAATATCTATCTTAAATCTACCCATCTACAACAATCCAATAACCTTAAATATACTTTTTGCTCCCAAAAATATGGCAAATGCCACGATGGTAATTCCCAGTACATTTTGCACCAAGGAGTTCTTGTTTTGCCCCATCACAGACTTTTTGTTGACAATCCATAAAAGCAAGAGTGCCATTACAGGAAGCAAAATACCATTCGCCACCTGTGCAAATTGAATCACCTCGATGGGGGTTATGTCAAAAGATAGGAAAACCACACCACACAAAAGCACAATGGCCCAAACCATTTTGAATTTTTTGTTCTGCATGCCTCCTTCCCAACCAAAACAACTACTGGCCACGTAGGCAGCCGCCAAAGGCGCTGTGATTGCAGAGGTAATACCTGCGGCCAAAAGTCCGATTGCCATAAATAAGAACGTCATTTTACCAAACAGAGGCTCAAGGGCTTTTGCCATATCCAAAGCGTTATTAATTTCTGAAATTGGGGCTGCGGAGGCGGTTATAAGTATTGCTATGGAGACCAATCCTCCCAAGCCAATGGATACGATGGTATCCCAATTCACCGCATTTAAATCGGTTTTGGAATTCCATTTCTCCTTCACCAATGAGGCATGCAAAAAGAGGTTGTATGGCACCACCGTGGTCCCCACCAAAGCTATTACCGTGAGCAATCCGTCTTCTGGTAAGCGAGGAACGAACATTCCTTTTAATATACCAGTGATTGATGGTTGGGTGATAATGGCACAGATTACAAAGCTGAGTCCCATAATACCCACTAGGCCCATAAATATCTTCTCTAAAATCTTATAATTACTAAACCAGAGCAACAAAAATATGATGACTCCTATAATTGACGGTAAAAGGGATTTTAATTCTGGTTGTGGCAACAATTGTTCAAGACCGAGAGTAGCACCTCCAATATTACCAGCTTCGTAGGCAGCATTACCCACCAAAATAGCACCCAAAACTATAGTTATTACCACGTTTCGGACCCAGGGTGTTTTAAGTTCTGTTCTTACCACATCAACTAGTCCATTTTGCGTAACAAGTCCTATTCTGCCTGCCATTCCTTGCAAAACAATGGTTGCGATAATGGACACCAACAAAGCCCAAATCAATGCGTAGCCAAAGCGAGCTCCCGCCAAGGTACACATGGTTATGGTTCCAGGCCCAACAAAGGCTGCGGCCACCAGAACCCCTGGTCCTATTTTTTTAAACATAGGTTCTTTGGTTTTGGAGCGATTAAATTAAAAGGATAATTGGAGAAAACATGCATTTCATCCGAAAAAGTGTATTTCGTCTAAAAGTGAAATGCCGTACGTCGATTTTTTATACGATTTTAAAAAACTCAAAGTTATAATAGTCCCAAATCATACTTAGACTTAAACCTTAAAAAGACTTATGACATGTAAGGATTGCGGCAAAGAGATTAGCCCTCAACAACTTAAAGTTTCAAAAGAATCCATAGGTGTTGAACTTTGCGAACGACATACACGGCTCATCAAAAAAGTTATACTGGATAACGATACCCCGATTGATGCCATTCATTTATTCTACGCCTTAAAAGAAGCTGGAGCTCACCCCATGCTGGAATGGTGGGATGGTAAAAAATCGGTTGATATTGCCATCTCCCGCGTCAAACTCAATATCGAGATTGACCAAAATTACAATATGATCACCCACGAGCAGGCTATAAACGATCTTGAAGAAGCCATGCACTCCTTCAAAAATGGTTTTACCACTATCCGGATTCCGCATTTGGCCATCAAATATTATTTGGATGAAACCGTAGCCAATATACTCGGTATCATCTCAGGCTTAAAGGCGAACATTAAAGCAATTTAATTGGTGAACTGATAGCTCTTTTCTATTTTGGAATCCTTGTATTCCAAAATATTAATGACCAAGGTATCCTCCCCAATATTCTCCAAATCGTTGATATAGTTTTTGCCCTTGTTTTCAAAATATTCTGTATCACCGGGGTTTAGCTTGATCATATCTATTTTACCATTACCATAACGTGTTATCACCAATCCTCCTGTTGTACACACCCAGCCGTAGTTGGTATTATGTCTTCTAAAATTCAGTCGCTGACCCGGTAGAAGCATTAAATCCCATAGCTTTACCCCTTCATTCTCAAAAACCAATCTATTGCTTAACGATTCCTGAATTTCTTGATGTAACAACTCATCAATTTTTTCCTGTTCCCAAGTATCAAAATTCCCGATTGGGTTCAATTCCACACACTGCATGTTTCCTATTTTTTTTTAAAAACGTGCAAAAATAGTACTTAACACACTTTATCACAGCACATTAATAGTATTTAACATTGTGTTTGCGCATCTTGTTATTTTAGTTGTTCTCATTGTGAAATTATTGAATAACAGTGTTTTAAATTGATAATTTATGATTCTCGCACCAAGAAATGATAGATACGGAAATTTTTGTCTACTTTGAATGAATATTTTAAAAGAACCATATGTAAACCAACCATGAAAAAATTAATTCTTGTCCTTGTGGCCATCTTTGTCGTTTTGGCAGCGGTCGTCGTCTACAACACACTATCGCTAAGCTCCAAACAGGTGGGGTCCGAGCCTGTTGCGTCAATGGATTTTCCCGGTACTGCCTTTCAAAACTTATCCAAAGCTGTTCAATACAAAACCATTTCCTTTGGTGACGACGTTATGCCCGATTCAACGGCATTCCATGGATTTCATCAATTTCTTGGCGAAACTTATCCACTTTTGCACCAAAATTTGAGTTTGGAAAAGATAAATGAATATAGTCTGCTTTATAAATGGGAGGGTTCCGACCCATCCCTAAATCCTATTGTACTGCTTTCCCATCAAGATGTTGTTCCCGTTGACGAGCCCACCCTAACCGAATGGGAAGCTGGCCCCTTTGAAGGAAAAATCACTGATAGCCACATTATTGGAAGGGGAACTTTGGACGATAAAAGCTCCTTAATGGCCCTTATGGAGTCCGTTGAAGTATTGTTGCAGGAATCCTTTGTACCCAAGCAAACCATTTATCTCGCTTTTGGCCATGATGAAGAAATTGGTGGCGGCAACGGAGCCAAAGCCATAGCAAAATATTTGAAGGACAAAGGGGTTCGGGCAGCGATGACCCTGGATGAAGGTGGCTTTTTGGCGGAAAATATGATTCCGGACTTTGATAAGGTCGTTGCTATGGTAAATTTAGCGGAAAAAGGCTATGCCTCCTTCAACCTTATTGTAAAAACTGGCGGAGGACATAGTTCTGCACCACCAGAGGAAAACACCCTGGGTATGTTGGCACAGGCCATAGTAGATTTGGAGAACAACCAGCGACCCTATAAATTAGTAAAGCCGATTGACTATCAATTTGAATATATGGGAGCTGAAATGCCTTTCTTCAAAAAAATGGCATTTGCAAATCCTTGGCTTTTTAAAGGTCCGGTGCTCAAAGCCTTGAATGCCCACACTACCACAGCACCAACTATTATAGAGGGTGGCGTTAAGGACAATGTTATCCCCACGGTCGGCAAAGCCACTGTCAATTTTAGAATATTGCCCGGTGAGACCATTGAATCAGTGAAACAGCATATTCAAGAAACGGTTGGAGAAGGAATCGAAGTGGAATTGGCAGGCAAATTCGCCACCAATCCTTCCCCAGTTTCCGGAATAGACTCGGATGCTTTTAAAAATCTTGAAAAAACCATCCGCTCTGTGTTTCCTGAATCTGTTGTGGTTCCGGGATTAATTGGAGGGGGTACAGATGCCCGATATTTTTACGATATTTCTGATGATGTATACCGATTCTACCCTGTTCGAGTGAACCCAAACAGTATGTCTATGTTCCACGGCATTGATGAAAAAATCAGCAAGGATAATTACAAGGAAATGATTGTGTTCACTTATAATCTGATCAAACGGTTCAACTAAAATCAACCTAACCACCCCTCCCTGTCCAAACTTCGGTATTGAATAGCTTCAGAAATATGGTTTTCCACCACGTTTTCTGATTGTTCCAAATCAGCAATGGTACACGCCACTTTTAAAATTCTATCGTAGGCTCTTGCAGATAGGTTCAAACGCTGCATGGCATCTTTTAAAAGATTTTTGGAGGATTCGTTCAACTTGCAAAACTGCCTAATTTGTTTGGTACCCATTTGGGCATTGTAATGTATTCCATCTATGTGTTGAAACCTATGGGTCTGTATTTCGCGTGCGGCTTCGACCCTTTTCCTGATCACAACGCTACTCTCTCCTTTTCGCTCCTCCGACAATTTATCAAAGGGTACAGGGGTTACTTCAATATGAATGTCTATCCGATCCAATAATGGACCGGAAATCTTCCCCAAATACCGCTGCATTTCTGCGGGCGAGGAGGTCACTGGGGCATCCGGGTCGTTAAAATATCCTCCAGGACTCGGATTCATACTGGCCACCAACATAAAACTACTGGGATAAGTTACCGTAAACTGAGCTCTGGCAATGGTAACCTCCCTATCTTCCATAGGTTGACGCATTACTTCCAGTACGCGGCGTTCAAACTCGGGAAGTTCATCCAAAAACAAAACTCCATTGTGCGATAACGAGATTTCACCGGGCTGTGGATAACTGCCTCCTCCCACCAACGCAGCGCTGCTAATGGTGTGATGTGGGTTTCTGAACGGCCTTTGACTCATCAGCCCTTTATTTTTGACCTTGCCCACAACACTATGTATTTTGGTGGTTTCCAAAGCTTCGTGGAGCGTCATCGGAGGTAAAATGGAGGGTAAGCGTTTGGCCAACATCGTCTTCCCTGCCCCGGGCGGACCGATCAAAATAATATTGTGCCCACCTGCAGCAGCAATTTCCATACAACGCTTTATACTTTCCTGTCCTTTTACATCGGCAAAATCAAACTCTGGAAAATGTAGATGATCATAAAATTCTTGACGGGTATCCACTTGGGTTTGTTCCAAAGGAACATCGTCATCAAAAAAATCAATGACTTCTTTAATATTGTCCACCCCATATACTTTGAGCCCATCTACCACGGCAGCCTCATTGGCATTCTCCTTGGGCAAAATAAACCCTTCAAAACTTTCCTCTGCCGCTTTTATGGCGATGGGCAAAGCTCCCTTTATGGGTTGTAGGCTTCCATCCAAAGAAAGCTCTCCCATAATCAAGTACTTATCAATGTTTTCTGAACGAATCTGGTCCGATGCCGCCAAAATGCCAATGGCCAACGTAAGGTCGTAGGCCGACCCCTCTTTTCGTAAATCGGCGGGAGCCATATTAATTGTGATTTTCTTACCGGGAATTCGGTAGCCGTTATTTTGAAGGGCGGCGGCAATTCGAAAATTACTTTCCTTTATTGCATTGTCCGGCAATCCTACCAAATGGTAGCCGATTCCCTTGTCAATATTAACTTCCACTACAATCGTGGTCGCCTCAATACCAAAAACGGCACTTCCGTAAACTTTAATCAGCATATTGGATTTCTAATTGAAAAAGACTGAAAAGTAGCCAATCCCGATTCAAAAAGAATTCCCTTTTGATGAATACCCCAATTTGAATTGACGAATGCCCGTTTTGAATTAACGGAAGATTAAAATAGACTCAGCAGTTTCCTCTATTTCCTGTTTGTTCATCATCATTTTACGAAACTCACCATTAACGTACATTTGGGCTTGATCCTGATAATGTTTGCTCAACGGATTTCCTGACTGCCCCGTGGGCAATATGCTGATGCTGTTCTCCACATCCGAGAAATCGATGATTCTTCGGGTGGATGGTCCAGAGCTTACTTTGTAAAATCCTGTGGTATCGTAAGGAAAAGAGAGGTTGTTGATAACTTCGCGGGTACCTTCAATAGGAAAGGGTCCCACGTTAAAATACTCTCGAAGGGATGCCACCTGCCCAAATGGGTGTTGATGTTCAATGGTATGCACTTTGTCCCATGTCCATTGGCTTGTGTCCTCTCCAAAATCGTTCACTAAAGACTCCCATGTTTGGGCGAAGGACATCATCACAATATCCTGCCGAGTTTCCACTACATCAGGAGTATTTATGTTATCCCACCATTTTCCGCTTTCCATACGTGCTCCCCATGCAATCTGTCTTTTAAACAAATGGGTGGATAAAAATTGCTTTAACATTTCAGGTCCCAACTCATCCTCCATAGTGTTTTTTACCATATTATAAAGCGTTCTATGGTAAATTACTGGGCTTGTGCTATTTAACGTGTATTTCCCGTTCCAATTCTTTAAAGAGTCCAAAAGCACCAATTGTTTGCTGTTTAAGTGTGTGACATCAAACAGTTTTATCAGCTCCGTAACCACTTCTGTATTTACCGGAGCGGTGACATCCAATATCATTTCTGAAATGGATTCTTTGTCCCAATCGTCTTTGGCATCCAATAATTGTACAATTCGTTTGGCTCGGTTTTCTGGTAGATAATATCCCGGATAAAGCATTCCCGCAATCGAGTCTGGTTGATTATTGGCCGAGTACACATAATTCCAAGGCGGGTTCTCAGCCATGGGGTTTTCGGAAAAGTCCAGATAGCGTAAAGGTTCCTCTTTTCCCGTTGTTCCGTCCAAAACAAATTTGGTGGATAAACTATCGGGCATCTCATATAGCTTTGCTGTTGCCCACCAGGCTACGTTGCCTTCGGCGTCCCCGTACATTACATTGAGACCTGGGGCGTGAATATCGGGCAGTGCAGTTTTAAATTCTTCCATATTGGTGGCATGGCTCATATGGTACAAAGCATGCACCACCCTATTTTTGGGCTTGGTGTACATCCATGACATCGCAATGGGCCGTTCGCCGGAAATTTGGTCGGCAATATTGTTTAAAACTGGACCGTGATGTGTTTTTTTATAGGTGAAGGACACATCTTCCCCATCTTTTACTTTAATGGTTTTGTTTACGAATTCGTAGTCCTTCCAACCTTCAGCGGTTTTATATTTTGTACTATCGGAGGGATTGGTCTCTTCGTAATAAAAATCAATGTCATCGTTCTCGAACATCGTGAGACCGTAGGCCAATTTTCTATTATGGCCTAATAGCGGAAAAGGCACGCCTGCCAAATGATATCCATATTTTTCATAGGTCGGAGTGCTAACGTGCGCCTCGTACCAAACCGAAGGTTGAGCAAACCCAATATGCGGGTCGTTTGCAAAAATCACCTTTCCGTTTTTGGTTTTTTTCGGTGCCACTACCCAACTATTGCTCCCCTCAAACTGTGGAATGGGCAATTTATCCAAAGCTGCCGTTACACTTGCGGTAATATTGGTGCCCAAGGTATCCGTTTCAATTCCCTTATAATTTTTAATCCATACGGTTGAGGTATCGGAACTTATGGCCAAGTCGTTCAAGTATTCCTCTCCCAGTTTGTTGCGCATACTTGTCAACAAAGGGTCCGTTTTGTGCGCCATCGCAAAACTGAAAGCCATATACCCTACGGCATTGTAAACATCTTCGATGGTGAACGGTTCTTTATCAATCCCGGTCAAATAAAATTCCACAGGTGTTGGGCCTTCCTTTATAAACTCGTTGATACCATCCAAATAGGCTTGGGACATCTTAATGGTTTCGCTTTGTTCATCCAGGTTGGAAATGGTTTCCTTGGTGTGGTCATCAATACCCAAGGAAAGGAAAAACTTGTCGGTTTTAAGCATATCCGCTCCAAAAACTTCAGAAAGTCTTCCCTTGGCGACCCTTCGCAACAACTCCATTTGCCATAATCTGTCCTGTGCGTGCACATAGCCCAAGGCTTTAAGTGCATCGGCTTCATTCTCGGCATAAATATGTGGAATCCCGTAGGCGTCAAAATAGGTGGTCACCTCATTGGAAAGTCCCGGTAAGGATTTTTCACCTCCATAATCGGGTTTGAGGGAATTTAAGAATATGGCAATACCAATAATTACAAACAAAAGCAATCCTGCTATAACAAGAAGAATCTTTTTGTACTTTTTCACAAAAATGATGGTTAAGTCGATTAGACAACTCTAAGGTATAATTAATTTCTTAGATGGATTAAAAAAGATATTGACAAATGTCAATTATTTGTTCATAGAAAGATGGTGTTTTTCCAAGCCAGATTTCAACCATTCCTCATACGTTTCAACGTCAACATATTGCACGGCTTCGTTCAAAATTTCCAAGTTTGGAGAGAGCAGCACATAATACGGTTGTGACGCCGCATTAAAATTGATGGTTTGGAATGTCCCCCATTTTTGACCAATGGTCTCAATGGCTTTTATGCGTCCAGAATCATATTTAAAGTCGAACTGTTCCGATTCCGGCAATTCCTTTCTGTCATCCACATAAAGGGAAATCAAAACGTAGTCCTCTTTAAGTATGGGGTACACATTTGGGTCGCTCCAGACGTTTTCCTCCATCTTTCTGCAATTTACACAGGCCCAGCCCGTAAAATCCAGCAAAATAGGTTTGTTCACTTCTTGTGCGTAGGCTACGCCTTCTTCAAAATCCTTGAAGCAGTCCAAACCTAAGGGACAATCGCTTTCCGTTTCCACAACACTGTAAAAGCTTGGTGGTGGAAATCCACTAAGTAGTTTTAAGTTACTGATATTGAAAAGTCCCAGAATCAAATAAATCGTAAAAGCCAAGCTTACTATTCCTGTTAATTTTCTGGCAGGTGAAAGATTCTTTTTAGGTCCATCATGTGGAAACCTAAAGATTCCGAACAAGTATAAGGTCATCAAAATGAAGAGCACGACCCAAATACCTACAAATATTTCTCTTTTAAAAACGCCCCAATTACCTACTAAATCGGCATTGGAAAGGAACTTAAAGGCCAAGGCCAGTTCCAAAAAGCCAAGTACCACTTTAACCGTGGTCATCCATCCGCCGGATTTTGGCAAGGAATTCAACCAAGCAGGGAACATAGCAAATAGTGCAAATGGCAAAGCCAAGGCCAAACCAAAGCCAACCATACCAGAAGTTAAATTAGTGGCTACGTTGCCTTCAGCGAGGGTTGTACTTCCCAACAAGCCGCCCAATATGGGCCCTGTACAAGAGAATGATACAATCGCCAAGGTCAACGCCATAAAAAAGATACCGAGCCCCCCTCCTACTTTGGACGAGGCGGAATCCATCTTGTTGGCCCAAGAACTGGGCAATGTCAGTTCGTAATAACCGAAAAACGAAAAGGCAAAGAATACAAAAATGATAAAGAAGAACACATTGAGCCAGATGTTCGTGGCAATAGTGTTCAATATTTGTGAGTCCACCGAATTGAACAAATGGAACGGTAAACTCAACAAGAAATAGATCAAAACGATAAAGAACCCGTAAAGCAAGGCATTTGCAACGCCTTTGGATTTATTTTGCGTCTGTTTGGTGAAAAAGGAAACTGTCAACGGAATCATAGGAAACACACAGGGCGTCAACAAGGCGATTAGGCCGCCAATGAAACCCAAACCGAAAATCACCCAGAGGTTTGACTTTCCTTCGGAATCGGTGATTTCGTTTTGATTTAGTAATTGTTTGTTTTTTAAATCTACCTTTAGTGATGCTCCCAAGGCCGAACTTCGTTCATCCAAGGTTGTTTCCTCGGCCACAAAACCGCTCCCATCCAAGGAAATTTGAAAATACTCATCAACGGGAAGGCATACTTCCTTGCATATTTGATAAAATAGGTTTACCGAGATTTGGTTGACTTCAGGATTTAGCAACTTAATTCTCTGGGTGAAGATGGCTTCGCCTTTGAAAAAGGTTTCTTCCACCTCAAAAATATCGCTATACTCTTTTATAGTTTCACTTTCTTCTGTTTCACCAATAAGTTCGTAGTCTTCACCAGCTTTTTCAAAAGTAAATTCACTAGGGAGAGAACCTCCTTCGGCAGTATATTGCGAATACACATGCCAGCCGTCCATTATTTTACCCTTGAACACCAATTCGTATTCGGTATCGGACAGTTTATGTACTTCGTGGCTCCAAATCGCAGGATTTTCATCTGTTTGGGCAAATGCGGTTAAATTGATGAAGAATAATCCTAAAAAGAGTACCAATAATCTCATATCAGTTGCGTGATCTTTAATATTTGTCGGGTCGAATCCTCAACCTTGAATCGTTCGTCGGCCCTTTTGCCCACAACCCAAACAATTTTGTTGTCCGAGCAGAGCAGCCATTGTTTTTCTTTGGAAAACAAGTCTATTTTTTCATCCTTGAAAAATTTGGACAACTTTTTTTTGCCTTGCATCCCAAAGGGATAAAAATAGTCGCCTTTTTCCCAATTCCTTAACGCTAAAGGGAACATTAACTTTTCCTTATCCAAAAATACGACATTTTTCGCCTGTTCATCTATGGCATCAACAAGTTCCAACTTTAATTGTACGGGCAATTCATTGTGACATTTATCCCAGTGAACAGGATAGGTTCCATTTGGCTGGGATTCGATTTTTGAAAGAATGAGGCAATCCCTATCCTTCAACAATCTATGGGTTTTGGAAAACACTTGTTTACCGCTCTCAGCGGTCAATAAACCAGCTACATCGTTCCACTCCGTAAAACCATAACCTTGGAACAATCCGTACAAGTAAGATTCCAAAGGCTGCAACTGTTCCAGTTCTGAAATGGCCATTTTAATGTTACCATCCCTTGACTTGAACAATTTGGATTTCACCTCATTTAAGTGATTGGTGACCAAATCGTTGGTCTGCTGTAAATGGTTTTGAGTATTCAAGAAATTTTGTAGAAAAGTTGGATGCAATTCCTTTAAGGGAGGTACAAGTTGATGACGAATCTTGTTCCGAAGGTATTTGGAACTGGCATTGCTACTATCTTCTCGCCAGGCAATACCTTCCGATTCTGCATACTCCAAAATCTCACTTCGGGAAAAGGGCAGCAATGGCCGAACCACTTGCCCGTTCACCTCGGGAATTCCAGACAGTCCATCGATTCCTGTCCCTCGGGATAAATTGATCAGGAAAGTTTCCAGGTTATCATCCGCGTGGTGGGCCGTTAACACATAATCAAAACCTTTGGCAAGCAAAAGTTCATCAAACCATTGATAGCGCAGTTTCCTGGCTGCCATTTGAACGGACAAACGTTGTTTTTCGGCATACTGCTCGGTTTCAAATTGTTTCACAAAGACTTGAATCCCGAATTTAAAGGCCAATTGCCTCACAAAATCTTCATCTCCATCACTTTCACCACCACGAAGTTTAAAATTGCAATGGGCCAAAACGATGTTCAAGTTGGTCGCCTCGCACAAATGCATCAACACAACACTGTCCAAACCTCCACTACAGGCCAATAACAGCTTCTTTCCTTTTAAAAAAGAGATCTCCTGATCAATGTGCTCTTTGAACTTTGGGAACATAGCGCGAATTTACAAATAAACCTTAGCCTTGTATCTGTGTTAAACTGATATTATGTTACTTGGTTATTTTGTTGTTGTATTGTTGGCATTTGAGTTGGAACTTGCAGTAGACAGTTTAAAGTAGGCAGTATGCTGTATATGAATAAATTAGTCGGAAGCACGAAGCCCGATGTCAGAAGTCCAATCCTGGTTTCGGGTTTCAGGTTTCGGGTTTCGGGTTGTTGAATGATCCAGTTCTTGTATCTTGGTTCTTGAACTTGCACTTGATTCGAGAAATTAGTGAAATTCGCGTCCAACCCTTTACCTTTTCGCCCAAAAAAGGTTATAGACTGTTCCTTCGACTGCGCTCAGGATGACAGTTCGAAATAAGTGGTATTCGTGATGATTTGTGCTATTCGTGTCTGCCGTGGAGGGGTCATTGGAGATTGATGCTCTAGGCAGTAAGCAGTGGCAGTAAGCAGTAACTCAATAACTTCATAACTCCGAACTTGTTCTTGAACTTGATGCTTAAACTTAATTCTAGCAATTGGTGAAATTCGTGTCAGACCGTCATTCCGAACTTGATTCGGAATCCCATACGAGTCCGAAGTCAATCGGCAGTTGCAGTACGCAGTCGGCAGTAACTCAATAACTTTGTAACTCTGAACTCCTAATTTCAAAAGTCTGTTCCTGTATCCAACAGCGCAGCGGTCTTGGTTCCTTCCCTATTTTTCCCTTTCCTCCAAAACGGTCCGCATAGCTTTAGCTTTTAGCAAACATTCTTGGTATTCCCTTTCCGGGTCGGATTTTGCTGTAATGGCACTTCCCACGGAAAAGGATACATATTTTTTAGTGGCATTGTACAAAATACTCCTAATGACCACATTGAAATCAAAATTACCGTTTGGTGCAAAATAACCTACGGCCCCACTGTACAAACCGCGTTTGGTTTCCTCCAATTGCTCAATAATGTTCATTGCAGATATTTTTGGGGCACCAGTCATACTGCCCATAGGAAAGGTTTCCTTTATCAATTCCAATGGATTTTTATCAGAAGAAACCTTTGAAACTATGGTGGAAATCAATTGATGTACCTGCTTGAAAGTGTACAGTTTGCAGAGTTCCTCTACCTTAACAGAGCCCTTTAAAGCACTTTTGGACAAATCGTTGCGGACCAAATCGGTGATCATAATATTTTCGGAACGCTCCTTCTTGTCCTGAGACAGTCCCTTTTTGATTTTTTCATCTTCAAATTCATCCTTCCCACGAGCTGCGGTACCCTTAATGGGTTGGGAAATCACTTTTTGGCCCATTTTTTTGATGTATCGTTCCGGTGAAGCGCACATTAAGTACCTATCATCCAATCTAGCAAAGGCTGCAAAAGGTGGTTCGGATATACCATTCAGTTTTTCATAGGTCTCCCAAGGGTCGATGGATACCTCTTCCACATAAAATTCTTGACAAAAATTGGCCTCGTAAATATCCCCGCGATGAATATGCTCCAAAAAACGATGGGCTTTCTCAAAATAAGCATCCTTGTGGATGCGCATCTTAATTTTGATGGGGTCGCTCTGCTTGGTAGAAGATTTTCCTTGTTGACCATTGGTTATTTTCTCATAATCGATTTCAATTTCATCAGCAAAAGCATCCAAATACTTAAAATGAAGTTGTCCATCATCAATAATTATAATTTTATTGGGCCTGTAGAACTGAAGTATCGGAAATCCTAGAGCATCAAAATTATTGGAACTTAAATCTTCCAGTTCATTTTTAAAATCATAGGAAAAATAACCGAACAACCAATCCCGTTCTTGCTCCACAAAGGATTGAAGCTCATCCAAACCATTCAACTCTTGAGATGCCACAACAGCCAAGCAAGCATCAAAACTGGAATATTGGTCACGGTGTAAGTTACTGTCCAACCAAACCACATTCCTATATGCTTTAGCCCATTGTAGTAAAGCTTTTTTACTTTGTGAAGTGGAATTTATACGAAAGGAACGCTGTGTCCGCAATACGTGTTTATTTTAAAGAGTTCAAGAAATATTCCAAGGCCTTTTGATGTTCCTTTTTCAAACCTTTATCCAAAATGCCCGTATCGGTAAAGGTATCATAAAAAGAGGGTAGGGAAAAAGTAGCTACTACCTCGGCTCCGAACCTGGGCAGCATAACTTCAACAACCGCCATAGCACCTTTTGCTCCCCTTTTACCTCCAGAAGTGGACATCAACAAAAGCTTGGTACCCTCCAAAAAGTTTCGATCCAATCGCGAGAGCCAGTCCAGCACATTTTTAAAATAGGCCGATGGATTTCCGTTATGCTCGTTAACCGATAAAATTAGTCCCTCCGCTTTGTTGATTTTTGCTTTCAGCCCAACCAAAGATTCCGAAAACCCATTTTCCTTTTCATGGTCTTCACTATACATCGGAAAAGGGTGTTCCGCCATATTTAGGGTCTGGACATCATGATCTTGCAACATTGAAGTAGTGAGTTGCACCAATCTAAAATTGATGGAAGTGGAAGAATTGCTCCCGGCAAATGCCAAAATTGCGGCCATAGCGTAAAATGATCGATTGTTTCGCTAAAATACCCCGATTGTGGCAGACATGCGACTATTTTGTATATTTTTGACGCGCAGAACATCCAAACTACCTGCTAAACAAGTATATAGGGTGATTATGAACCAAATGACTGCCAAGAACAACAGGCTATTTTTTATTGATGCTATGCGGGCGTGGGCCATTCTGATGATGCTCCAAGGGCATTTTATAGATGGTTTGTTGGATCCTGTTTTTAGGGATTCCAGCAACACCATTTACAATGTTTGGCTTTATTTTCGTGGGATTACGGCACCTGTATTTTTTACCGTTTCCGGGTTTATCTTTACTTATTTATTGATACGGGTTCCTCAAAACGGTTTGGAAAATCCAAGGGTTTCCAAAGGAATTCGTCGCGGACTTCAGTTGGTTGCCATCGGTTATTTGCTGCGGTTGAATCTGGGTGGCATCTTTAAGGGTGAGATTTACAGTTCATTTTATTTAGTGGACGTCCTCCATTGCATCGGACTTTCCATATTGGGCTTAATTACTCTTTATTTACTTACCGCCAAACGAAAAAAGTATGTGTTTCCGCTGGTGCTTATGAGCATCACTTTTTTGCTCTTTTTATTTGAACCACTATACAAACAATGGTCCTTTTCGTTTTTGCCAAACGCTCTTGCAAATTACTTTAGCAAATCCAACGGTTCGGTATTTACAATAATTCCTTGGTTTGGCTACGCTGCCATAGGAGCCTTCATCTCCGTGCTTTTTACAAGGTTTAAAGACTACAAGTATCTTTACCCTGCTGCCATTTCCTTAGCAATTATAACTGGAATAGGGCTTTGTTACTTTTCGTCTCCGACATTTTTGTTTTTCCACGAACTGACTGGAATCGAATTATTCAAAATGATTCAAGACAACAATTACCTGTTTATCCGATTGGGGAATGTTTTTGTAGTATTTGCCGTGTTTATGATACTTCGCCAATTAATGACGAACAAAACGGTTTTAAAAATCGGGGCGAATACACTATCCATTTATGTGATTCACTTTATTATTTTGTACGGAAGTTTCACTGGCTTGGGACTGTACAGGTTCTTCAATTACTCCCTTTCTCCAGAAATTGTGATTCCGGGCGCTGTATTTTTCATGATTGCCTGCACATTCCTATCTCTCCAATACAACAAATACGAAGCAAACATCAAATCTCAAATGGCTTTGGGCGTTTCTTATGTACAAATCCAACTCTTTGAGTTGAAAGAAATTTCCATTCCTATACTACGGGAGGTTTTCAATAGGGCCCGACTTTTCCTAAGGCGCATATTGCGCACTGTTAGAAGCTAAAAAAGCATCCAACCTTACGATTGAATGCTTTGTAGTTGTCTAAAAATGATTGAAACACGTCATTCTGAATTCCTGCCTACCGGCAGGCAAGGTATTTCAGAACCTCATTGTACTTGTAAGCGATGATTATGGGAACCTGAGTTCTCGATACTTTTCTTAAAGGAAAAACTCGAACTGACGAATTTTTTTATATGCTTGTCAAAAAGTAAATTAAACATGCAAGGCCCTGTCATCTGTGGCAGCTAATGCAGCTTCCTTAACAGCTTCCGCAAAGGTAGGGTGTGCGTGGCTCATACGCGAAATATCCTCGGCCGATGCCCTAAATTCCATTGCAGTCACGCCTTCAGCAATTAAATCGGCGCATCTCGCACCTATCATGTGTACTCCCAATACCTCATCCGTGTTCTTATCGGCAAGAATTTTCACAAAACCATCAATATCCATACTGGCTCGGGCTCTACCCAGGGCACGCATAGGAAACTGACCTGATTTGTACTCGACACCTTCTTCCTTCAATTGCTCTTCTGTTTTACCTACAGCCGCAACTTCTGGCCAAGTGTAAACTACTCCAGGAATCAGGTTGTAATCGATATGTGGTTTTTGACCTGCCAATATTTCAGCGACCATAGTGCCCTCTTCCTCAGCTTTATGTGCCAACATAGCTCCTTTTACCACATCACCAATAGCATAAATGTTGGAAACATTGGTCTGTAAGTGCTCATTTACCTCTATTCTACCCCTTTCATCCAATTTTACTCCAGCAGCTTCGGCATTTAATCCTTCGGTATAAGGCTTACGGCCCACACTTACCAAGCAGTAGTCACCTGTAATGGTCACTTCCTTGTCTTTTTTGTCATCGGCTTTCACAATTACCTCATCACCTTTACGCTCCACAGATTTAACTTTGTGGGATAGGTTGAACTTCACCTTTTGCTTTTTCATCACCTTAGTGAGTTCTTTGGACAAAGCGCCATCCATTCCCGGGATAATTCGGTCCATATACTCCACAACGGTTACATCTGCACCCAGGCGTTTGTATACCTGACCCAATTCCAATCCAATTACACCACCTCCGATAACGATCAAGTGCTTTGGAATTTCCTTAAGTTTCAAGGCTTCCGTGGAAGTGATCACACGTTCTTTATCAATATCAATAAATGGCAGAGACGAAGGTTTAGAACCCGTGGCTATGATAATGTTCTTAGCTTCAATGGTTTCTTCTCCTTCTTCTTTTGCAATATTGATGTGCGTGGCATCCTTGAAACTCCCAACTCCGTGATAGACATCGATTTTGTTTTTGCTCATCAAAAACTCGATACCCTTGGTGGTTTGGTCAACCACGCCTTGTTTACGGGCAATCATTTGCTCCAAGTTTACTTTTACTTCTCCCGGAATATCGATACCGTGCTCCTCGAAGTGCTTTACGGCATCTTCGTAATGGTGCGAGGAGTCCAAAAGTGCTTTGGATGGGATACAGCCTACGTTAAGGCAAGTACCTCCTAAAGTGGAATACTTTTCTATTATTGCCGTTTTCATTCCCAGTTGGGCACATCGAATGGCTGCTACATAGCCTCCAGGTCCAGAGCCAATAATAGCTACATCATATTGATTCATATTATATTATTTGTAAGGATAATTGCTAAAAGATTTGTTTTTTAAAAACAACCGTAAAAATACAAATGTTTTTCGGGACAGTATCAATGTATTATGTTGGATTGTTCGATGGTTGGATGGTTTGGGGTTTAGGGTTTGGTTTTAATGGCGAAGGTTAAAAAGGAAAAGATTCTCACATCTCATATCTAATTCTAGATTCTTCGATTATTATTCATTGTCGACTGTTAATGGATAATTGTTCATTGTTCATTGTTCATTGTTCATTGTTCACTGCTTCGACACGAATAGCTCGAACATTTTTTTCTTGAGCTTGAAATTTGTCGACTGCATACTGCCCACTGATTTCTGACTTCTAAATATGCACCGAAGGACTATTCTTCACTTCATTAATCACAAAAGAGCTTTGCGTGTTGCCGATATTGGCGATGGCGGTGAGCTTGGTCACCATAAACTCCCGGTAACTTTTCATGTCCTCAACAAATATTTTCAAAATATAATCGTAATCCCCACCTACATGAAAGCATTCGGAGACTTCTTGAAGCTGTAATACCTCGCGTTCAAATTTTAGAACGTTCTCCTTGGTATGCTGTACCAACCGTATTTGGCAGAGCACCATAAAATCGCGCCCAACTTTTTCTTTGTCCACCAAAGCAGCATATTGAGTAATTACCCCATTACGTTCCAGACGACGAATTCTCTCATAGACCGCAGTTTTGGACAAATGCAAAGCATCTGCATACTGCTTTGTTGTCTTTTTGCAATCTTCTTGGAGCAATCTCAGCAGCTCAATGTCCACTTTATCCAGTTTCATACCGACGATTTTTCTAACTATAAAGGCTAAATTCCAATTTTATGGAACAATTACCTAATTATTTTATTATTTAGGACAAATATTCCTTATTCAAATATATCTATTGATTTTGGGTCTATCAATTTATATTTTTACTAAAAACGGTACATTATGGACTATAAAGCATCAGAACACATTCAAGACCTTCAATATTTTGGTGAATTCGGAGGTGTAAACCCCTCTATATCAGATTCATCAACTTACACTTTTCTTTCTGCAAAAACCATGTTCGATACTTTTGAAGGGAATACCGAAGGCTGCTACCTATACAGCCGTCACTCCTCCCCTTCCAACCTATATTTGGGCGAAGCCATGGCACAACTGGAAGGAACGGAAGCTGCCAATGTTTACGCCAGCGGGATGGGCGCCATTACTGCTGTTATACTTCAACTCTGCGATTCGGGTGACCATATTGTTTGTAGTAGAACCATTTACGGGGGTACCTACGCCTTCTTGAAGAACTTCGTGAAAAAGTTCCATATTGATGTTTACTTTGTAGATATTACCGATTTGGAAACGGTCGAGAAATCCATCACCCCAAAAACCAAAATGATCTACTGCGAGGCTATCAGCAATCCGCTCTTGGAAATTGCTGATATCCCTTCGCTATCCAAAATTGCTAAAAAGAACGAGATGCCATTGGTCGTCGATAACACCTTTTCTCCTTTGACGATAAATGCGGCACAATTGGGAGCCGATATTGTAGTGCACAGCCTTACCAAATTCATCAACGGTAGTAGTGATTGTGTTGCTGGAGCGGTTTGTGGAACAACAGATTTTTGTCTCAGTTTAAAAGATGTGAACAACGGTGCTGGAATGCTCTTGGGAAGTACTTTGGACAGTTTGCGGGCCGCTTCAATCCTTAAGAATATGCGAACACTGCATATCCGTATTAAAAAACATAGCGAAAATGCCCATTACTTGGCCAAACAATTTGAGAAAGACGGTTTAAAAGTGGTATACCCCGGTTTGGAAAGTCATTCTGGCCATGACTTGATGAAATCCCAGATGAACCGCGAATATGGCTTTGGCGGCATGCTCACTCTAGATGTTGGTTCCGTAGAAAGGGCCAATGCTTTAATGGAACTTATGCAAAAAGAAAAACTGGGCTATTTAGCAGTAAGCCTTGGTTTCTATAAAACCTTGTTCAGCGCTTCTGGAACTTCAACCTCTTCCGAAATTCCAGAGGAAGAACAAAAAGAACTGGGTCTTTCCCAAGGACTTATCCGTTTTTCAATCGGATTGGACAACGATATCCATAAAACATACATCACCATGCGTGAGTGTATGGACAAGCTAGGTATTTTATCTCCCGATGCAAGTTTGGCCTAAGAAGTAAACCAACGTTGTTTGCACAACATAGTGCAAAATCGTAATATTACCTTCTAACAAACTCAGACCAAATGCCGGACAGAAAGAAAAAACCAAAGTTTAGGGAAAATGAAAATATTGTAGAAAATAAAAATTTGACCATAGCGGAGGCATTGATTCCGGTGCTTGCACTGGTCGCCATGTTGGCATATAATGTTTATGTCTTTGGAGATGAAGCACTAAGCGGTTCCAACCAATTTATTTTGTTGATGGGCGGTGCCGTGGCCGCAATCGTAGGTATTTTCAATAAGGTTTCCTATAAAAGAATGATTGCCGAAGTAGCGGAGAATGTTCGGTCCACTACGGGAGCTTTGCTCATTTTGTTGATGGTCGGCGCACTTTCGGGCACTTGGTTGGTCAGCGGTATTATTCCCGCGATGATCTACTACGGTCTTCAAATTTTGAATCCCACTATATTTTTGGCCGCCAGTGTCATTATTTCTGCGATTATCTCTATTGCTACCGGAAGTAGCTGGACCACGGCTGCGACTGTTGGTATTGCACTTATAGGTATTGGCGATGCGTTGGGCATTTCATTGGGCATGACGGCCGGCGCTGTACTCTCAGGAGCCTATTTTGGAGATAAGATGTCCCCTTTGAGCGATACTACCAACTTGGCCCCCGCAATGGCTGGTGGGGATTTGTTTTCACACATTCGCTATATGACCTACACTACGGTTCCGACCATCGTAGTGACTTTGATTGTTTTCATCATTCTTGGATTTACGATTGATACCTCAGGAGTTGCCGATACAAGTTCACTACTAGAAAATATTGGCTCCACCTTCAATATAAATGGATGGTTGTTCTTGGTACCATTGGTTGTAATTGCTTTGATCGTAAAAAAGGCCCCGCCATTAATGGCGCTTTTGATTGGTACGCTGTTAGGTGGTGTTTTTGCGCTTATTTTTCAGCCAGACATTGTGGCCAACATCGGTGGAGGCGCAGCCTTAAATTTTGAAACAGGTTACAAAGGAATCCTAAACGCTATAACGATTGATACATCAATTGCCACGGACGACCCTGCACTTAACGATCTTTTCTCCTCGGGAGGAATGTCCGGCATGCTAGGCACCATTTGGTTAATAGTCTGCGCCATGGTATTTGGAGGCATTATGGATGGCATCGGTGCTCTGGAGCGTATCACTGAATCTCTTCTAAAATTGGCCAAGACTACCTTTGGGTTGTTCGCCAGTACAGTTGGTAGCTGTTTGGCATTGAACGTAACTGCATCTGACCAATATTTGGCCATCGTAGTTCCTGGTAAAATGTTTTCCAAAGCTTATGAAGAACGTGGATTGGCCCCAGAAAACCTAAGTAGGACTTTGGAAGATTCAGGTACGGTAACTTCCGTATTGGTGCCTTGGAACACCTGTGGAGCCTACCACAGCAGTGTTTTGGGTGTAGGTGTTGGGGAATATGCACTATATGCTATCTTTAACTGGCTCAGTCCGTTTATGACATTGCTTTTTGCTGCATTCCGAATCAAGATCAAGCAATTGGCCACAACAACGGCTGAATAATTTTTAGGAACCACAACCAATCATCACACCCTGTCTCTTCGAGCGCAGTCGAGAAGTTATGGGACACTTAGATTTTTAAGTTAGGTCTCGACTGCGCTCGACCTGACAACTTTTGTCTATTAGATTGATTCGTTCACTAAGATAAATTTTCATTCCGTTTTTTTTTATTAAACCTGATTCTTTGCAGAGTTCTCAATTTTGATGGCTCAAATTTGTCACTACCTTAATATTGATGGTGCTTTTTTACGACATAGTCACGACTTATTAGACCATAAGAAAAAGTAATTTCCGAGCTGGCAAAAGCCGTCAAACCGCACTATTTTTGCTACTCGAATTCTAAAAAAATCCAATAAATGACATTAGTAGGAAGAAAATTTCCAAACATTGAAGTAAACGCCATTGACGAGTTGGGCGATACGTTCAAAATCAACATTTTAGAGAAAGCCAAAGCCGAAAACAAAAAAGTTTTGTTGTTCTGGTACCCAAAAGACTTCACTTTTGTTTGCCCTACGGAGCTTTTTGCTTTTCAACAAAACTTAAGTGAGTTCGAAAAAAGAAATACCATTGTTATTGGAGCTTCTTGCGATACTGCCGAAGTACATTTTGCTTGGTTGAGTACCGAAAAAGACAACGGTGGAATCGAAGGTGTATCCTATCCTCTTGTTTCTGACAGTAACAGAAACTTGGCAACCGCCTTGGGCATTTTGGATATTATGAAAGAAGACTACAACGAAGAGACCAACTCTGTTGTGGTAGAAGGAGACAATGTAACTTACAGAGCTACGTATTTGATTGATGAAGAAGGAACCGTATTCCACGAAAGCATCAACCATATGCCATTGGGAAGAAACGTAAAAGAATTTTTGCGTTTGGTGGATGCCTTCACCCACGTGCAGGAAAAAGGTGAGGTTTGCCCAGCCAACTGGGAAGAAGGAAAAGAAGCGATGAATGCTGATAGAGCAGGTGTTTCTGAGTATTTGGCCAATCACGTAAACTAAGCACTATGATCGTAGAATTGGATAAAGACAATTTAAACGAGGTCATTGCCGAAAATGACAATGTAGTGGTGCAGTACAGCGCATCCTGGTGTGGTAACTGCAGGATTATGAAGCCGAAGTTCAAAAAAGAAGCCTCTTTGAACGAGAACATAACCTTTGTGATGGTCGACGCCGAAAAATTCCCGGAATCCAGAAAATTGGCCAACGTGGACAACTTGCCCACCTTCGCTGCTTTTTCCAAAGGATCTCTGAAGAATCAGGTGCAGACCAATAAGTATGATGTTTTAAAAGACTTGATCAATGAAGTTGCCCATAATTAAACAACTGGTCAATTTTGCAGAAGAGCACGATGAGGACTATTTGCAGGAAACTGCCGATACACTTGAAAGTGTTTGTGAGGTTTCCAGTTTAAAAGATGAGGAACTGGATATGATCGGGGAGTTGATCTCCAATATTTATGGAGCCTTGGAAGTATCCGGAGAAATCAAGAATGGAACTCCAAAAAAAGAAGCACTCAACGGTTTTATGTCAAGGGTGCTTGGCTCAATAGACAAGTAACGGACATTGTAACAAACATTGAAATAAGAACCTTCCCGTAACAGACTTCGGGAAGGTTTTTTTAGTATTTTTGATTCCAAATCAAAACAACTACTATGGCAACTGTAACACTAAAAGGAAATGAAATTCATACACTTGGCAACCTTCCGGGAAATGGTTCCCAAGCACCTAGCTTTACTTTGGTGAAAAACGACCTGTCCACTACCTCCCTTTCTGATTATAAGGGTCAAAAAGTGGTTCTCAATATATTTCCAAGTATAGATACGGGCACCTGTGCCCAATCCGTGCGTCAATTCAACCAAGAAGCGGCAGAATTGAGCAACACCAAGATTTTGTGCATTTCTAAAGATTTGCCTTTCGCTCAGGCCCGCTTTTGTGGTGCTGAAGGAATCGATCAAGTAGAGACGCTATCCGACTTTAGAGATGGCAACTTTGGAAAATCCTATAAGGTGGAATTTACCGATGGACCGTTGCAAGGTTTGCTATCACGATCCGTAGTGGTGGTCGACGAAAATGGTGAAGTAGTCTATTCCGAACAAGTGTCGGAAACTGTGGATGAACCTAACTATAAAGCCGCCCTTGAAGCATTGATGGATGCCTAAGGAATCTTTTTTACGGAACAGGATCAAAAGTGTGGGATATGCCCTAAAGGGCATGTTTCTTTTATTACGGACCGAGTCCAGTATCAAGATTCAGTTCTTTATCGCATTGATTGTTACCGCCTTCGGCTTTTATTTTGAAATTTCTAATACCGAATGGATTCTCCAACTGTTGGCTATTGGTTTGGTCATGGGAGTGGAAGGTGTGAATACCTCCATTGAAAAAATATGCGACTATATTCAACCCAATTTAGACCCCAAAATCGGTTTGATAAAAGATATTTCCGCAGGAGCCGTTATGATAGTATCGGTCTTGGCAAGCATTGTTGGTTTGATCATTTACGTGCCCAAAATCTTTTAGTAAAATCCAAGACCCCGAGTAGCAACGTAAATTTGTAACTTAGCCCCGCTTAAAATTGATTGATGGCCAAAAAAAGAACAAAATCCAAATCAAAAAAAACCAGCACTACTGCTAAGAAGAAGGTGTCTTTTAAACCTTCCAAGCAGAACAAGATTATTTTTGGCAGCCTTTTGATTGTTCTCAGCATCGCACTTTTCTTCTCTTTTATGTCATTTTATTTTACGTGGCAGGAGGATCAAAGTATGTTGTCCCAATTTGCCGACCGCAATGCAGAAGCCAGCAACCTCCTGAACAAATTCGGAGCCAATGTAAGTCACTTTTTTATGTACAAAGGCTTTGGCTTAGCATCTTTTGTGTTTCCGCTCCTATTGGCAGTCACCGGACTTTATTTATTTCTTGGGTTGCATGGAAAACGATTGATCTCCAAATGGATTTGGGGCTTGGTCGGAGTCATTTGGGGCTCCATTGCCCTAGGTTTCTTTGCTGTTGATTTCCCACTATTGGGTGGACTCATCGGTTATGAAATGAACGATTTTCTTCAGGATTACACAGGCAAAATCGGGGTGTTCTTGATTCTTATATTTGTTTTGATGGTCATTTTGGTGCAATTGTTCAACTTTACACCCGAAGGCTTTGCCAATTTCTTCCGTAGGCAAAAACAAAAAATCAAATCGGACTTTAATGAAGATTCAGCATCATCAACCACGCTACAATCTACTTTGGATGACCAAGAAGGAAGCATTGAGCTGACCACCGAAGATAACGTTCCCGAAAAAGTAGACACCTATACCCATAAAAAAGATATTCCTCCTTTGGATGAAGCGGGACTGGATGTCAACATTCCCGAAGAAGAGGAATCCGATATTGCCCTAAAGGTTGAGGAAACTCCGATTGAGGAAGAAGAAACTGACGCCAAAGCTGCGAAACTTGTGGAAGACTTTGGTGAGTTCGACCCCAAATTGGAATTGGGCAACTATAAATTTCCCACTTTGGACTTACTCGAGTCGCACGGGGCATCTGGCGGAATTACCATCAACCAAGAAGAGCTTGAGGAAAACAAAAATCGAATTGTAAGTACCCTCAAAAATTATAAAATCGGGATTGCCCAGATCAAAGCGACCATTGGTCCTACGGTAACGCTGTACGAAATTGTTCCCGAAGCGGGTATCCGAATTTCCAAAATCAAAAACTTGGAAGACGACATTGCCTTGTCATTGGCAGCTTTGGGTATCCGAATCATTGCCCCTATTCCAGGAAAAGGAACGGTGGGAATCGAGGTGCCAAATAAAAACGCGACAGTAGTTTCCATGCGTTCGGTAATCGCTTCCAATAAATTCCAAAAAGCGGAAATGGAACTGCCCATCGCTTTCGGAAAAACCATTAGCAACGAGACTTTTGTAGTAGATCTGGCCAAAATGCCACATATGCTTATGGCCGGTGCCACGGGTCAAGGTAAATCCGTAGGGTTGAATGCGGTCATTACCTCCCTACTTTACAAGAAACATCCGGCAGAGGTTAAATTCATTTTGGTGGATCCCAAAAAGGTGGAATTGACCCTGTACAACAAGATTGAGCGTCATTTCTTGGCCAAACTCCCCGATTCCGAAGAAGCCATAATTACCGATAACACAAAGGTAATCAATACTTTGAATTCGCTTTGTATTGAAATGGACAATCGCTACGAGCTGCTCAAGTCAGCCATGGTGAGGAACGTTAAAGAGTACAACACCAAGTTCAAGGCCAGAAAACTGAATCCGAACGATGGGCACAAATTCTTGCCCTACATTGTCTTGGTAATCGATGAGTTTGCCGACCTCATCATGACCGCGGGCAAGGAGGTTGAAACGCCGATCGCCAGATTGGCACAATTGGCACGTGCCATCGGTATTCACTTGATCATTGCGACCCAAAGACCCTCGGTGAATGTAATCACAGGAATCATCAAGGCCAACTTCCCCGCAAGAATAGCATTTAGGGTAACTTCAAAAATTGATTCCAGAACCATTTTGGACGCCCAAGGCGCCGATCAGCTTATCGGTCGCGGGGATATGCTCTACACACAAGGAAATGATGTTACAAGGCTGCAATGTGCCTTTGTGGATACACCAGAAGTTGCCAAGATCACCGATTATATTGGTTCGCAACGCGCCTACCCCGAAGCACACGAACTACCAGAGTATGTGGGAGAAGAATCTGGCACAAGTCTTGATAATGATATCGCGGAAAGGGATGCCATGTTCAGAGATGCGGCAGAAGTGATTGTAACCGCACAACAAGGTTCCGCCTCTTTGATTCAACGAAAATTAAAATTGGGATACAACAGAGCGGGTAGAATTATAGACCAATTGGAGGCCGCAGGAATTGTAGGACCATTTGAAGGAAGCAAAGCAAGACAGGTTTTGGTTCCCGATATGTATTCTTTGGAACAACTATTAGAAAATGAAGCAAAATAAGATCATGATCAAGAAAAGTATTCTTTTAATAACATTGTTTGTCGCTGGACTTTTTTCCTACGGACAAAACTCAGATAAAGCCAAAGCACTTTTGGATGAAGTGTACAACAAGGTGCAGAGCTACGACAATATTTATATTGATTTTCAATCCACTTTGGAAAACACAGAGGCCAACCTCAAACAGGAAACCAACGGAAACGTAACTTTGGATGGTGAAAAATACCTGTTGAACTATTTTGGAGCCACACAATTGTATGATGGCAACAAAGTATACACCGTGGTTCCAGAAAACGAAGAAGTGACCATTGAGGACGTTAACGAGGACAACGACAATGTAAGCCCATCCAAAATGTTGACTTTTTATAAAACGGGACACAACTACCAATGGGATATTCTTCAAAACGTGGGCGGAAGAAAAATACAATTCGTAAAGTTGATTCCGATTGATTCCAACACCGAAATCAAATCCGTGCTTTTAGGAATTGATTCCGAAACAAAACATATATACAAACTGATTCAAACGGGAAACAACGGTACCAAAACCATCATTACCGTTAATTCTTTCAAAACCAATCAGCCCATATCAAGTACTCTGTTTACCTTTGACGAGAAAAAATACGAGGATAAAGGATACTATATCATAAGAAATTAGGCATTGAAAATACTTGATCAGTATATACTAAGAAGATTTCTATACAACTTCTTCAGTTCCTTTTTCATTCTGATCGTCATATTCATTTTTCAGGGAATATGGCTGTTCATTGATGATTTAGCGGGAAAAGGACTGGGCATAGTCATTATTGGCAAGTTTATTTTCTACTTTATCCCAACCTTGGTGGACAAGGTATTACCGCTCACGGTGCTCCTCTCCTCCATTCTTACCTTTGGTACATTTGCGGAAAACTATGAGTTCGCTGCCATGAAAGCTTCCGGTATATCGCTTCAGCGGGGGATGCGCAGTTTAATTGTTTTTGTACTGTTCTTAGGGGTGGTCACTTTCTTTTTTGCAAATGATGTGATTCCGAAGTCCGAGCAAAAAATGTTCAACCTTAGGCGAAATATTGCTAAAGTAAAACCAGCCGCCGCCATAACCGAAGGCGTTTTCAGTGATTTTGAAGGCACCGGTGAGGGAATGAACATAAAAGTGGACAAGAAGTATGGGGAACAAGACCGATTCTTGGATAACGTCATCATCCACAAAAAAACCAACCAGAACATCAACAATACCGTAATCAAGGCCAAAACCGGGGAGTTGATCAGTAGTGAGGAATCGGATATCATCCAATTGGTACTGAAAGATGGGCACTATTACGAGGAAATTGTGAAAAAGGATGCAAAGGAGAAACGAAAACAACCTTTTGCAAAATCTAATTTCGATACCTACACCATCAATATTGATATTTCTGAACTCAATGACCAAGATCTGGAGGAAGACCAGAATATCACCACCAATAAAATGAAAAATGTAGGACGACTCATCAAAGATATCGACTCCCTTCGCGAAAACAATCTTGAAAAAGTTGCCGCATTTTCAAAAAACGTCGTCAACCGAATGGGCGCATTTCCGCTAAAAATCCCGCAAGATACTACCAGACAAAACTTAGAGCTGATTGAACCGGAATCTGTGGAAAAAGAAACCCAATTGGATTCCATTGAAACCATCGATCAATTTGTAGGTGAGCTGGAGCAGTGGGAACAGATTCAGGTGATGAAAAAAGCATTGAACGATGTTTCCAGTATCCTATCTACCGTGACCTCTAAAAAGAAAGAACTGCAAAGCAGATACAAGTTTTACAACAGCCATATCCTATCGCTCCATCAAAAATATGCACTGGCCCTTTCGTGCATAATTTTATTTTTTGTGGGAGCACCATTGGGCGCCATCATCCGAAAGGGAGGTTTGGGATTGCCCATGGTGGTCGCTATTATCTTATTTTTGACTTATTACTTTTTAGGCGTTTTTGCTGGCAACTACGCCAAGGAAGGGAACATTCATCCCGCTATCGGAGCTTGGCTGCCCACTATGATCATGCTCCCCTTGGGCATATCGCTTACCAGAAGGGCCACGGCGGATAAGGGATTAGTAGGATTTGGTCATTTTATAGACCGTATTAAATTATTATTTAAAAAGAAAGATAACGAAGCTGAGGAAAAGAATAAATTAGATTTTGATAAAATTGGTGACAAAAATACCATACAAAATCTCGAGTCCTATGATAATAAAAAGTTGATGGACATTGTTAAAAATTTTAAACAATATGATTTTGACTCATCTTATAGAAATACGGCTATTTCTATTCTAGAAAAAAGGGGGGTCAGCATTGAGGAGTTGAGATTAAAAGGAACTCTAAAGAATCTAGCCTACGAAAGGGCTGAAGAACTATATCAAGGTTTTAAATCAGATTCCAAAATTGCATTTGTCCTATACTTTTTAGCTATAATTTTTGTGCCACTTTCCAGTTTAATATTGCCAGATTCAAAAGTGGGGGACATATTATATATAGTTCTTTCCAACTTATTTATTCTAGGGTATTTGATTTATATTATCAAATCTGGAATTCAATATTCAAACCTCTACAAATTAATCAATAAGGATGGGCAATTTAACCCTATAATAGCATTCATCCTTGGAGCATTAATTTATTTTTTCTTCTACTTTTACGTAAAAAAATCGTTGAGAGAAGACATGAAACTAATCCGATAAAATGTCTTTAAATTCAAGTAACATACAACTAAACGCCATAGAAGAAGCCATTGCCGATATTAGGGATGGCAAGGTTATTATTGTGGTGGATGATGAGAACAGGGAGAACGAAGGTGATTTTTTGGCCGCTGCCGAGCTGATAACCCCAGAGACCATCAATTTTATGGCCATGCACGGTCGAGGTCTTATATGCGCTCCCCTAACCGAAGGGCGCTGTAAAGATTTGGGACTCCATAAAATGGTGAACCACAATACAGACCCTTTGGAGACCGCATTTACCGTATCCGTGGATTTAAGAGGTAAAGGGGTAACCACAGGAATATCCGCTGGAGACCGTGCCAAAACAGTACTTGCGCTCACCAACAAAGAAACCAAACCCCACGAATTGGCCAGACCCGGCCATATTTTCCCTTTGATTGCCAAAGAAGGTGGTGTTTTGCGCCGAACCGGACATACCGAAGCAGCAATTGATTTTGCCCGACTGGCGGGATTGGAACCTGCGGGCGTTATCGTGGAGATCATGAACGAAGATGGTTCCATGGCACGATTGCCCCAATTGTTGGAAGTTGCGAAGAAATTCGACATTAAAATTGTTTCCATAGAGGATTTGATCGCCTACCGAATGGAACACGATAGCTTGATCGAACTCAAAGAAGCGTTTACGATAAACACAAGATTTGGCCAATTTAGGTTGAGGGCCTACCAACAAACCACCAACGACCAAGTTCATATTGCCTTGTTGAAAGGAAACTGGAAAGCTGGGGAACCAGTGTTGACCCGAATCAACTCCACTTTGGTGAACAACGATATTTTGGGAACTTTGACCAATAATCCGGATGAAGGTTTGCAGCGCATGTTCGACGTACTGAACAAAGCGGAAAAAAGCGCTATGATCTTTATAAATCAAGGTAACCAATCCAAGAATTTGTTAAGTAGATTGTCAGAATTCAAAAAAATTCAAGGTCAAGGAGTCACCAAAGCCCCAAAAATTGAAATGGACAATAAGGACTTCGGCATTGGAGCGCAAATTCTTCACGACATCAACATTTCCAAGATTCGGTTGTTGACGAATTCAGGTCAAACCCGACGTGTGGGCATGGTGGGTTACGGTCTTGAGATTGTGGAGTATGTGAACTACTAATCAACAATTGCAAGTTCAAGAATCAAATTCAAGTGCAATTTGTGTCAATTGTCATTCTTGCGAAGGCAGGAATCCAAAACTTCAACTTGATTCCGAACTTTTTCGGAATCTCACAAGTTGTGAGAACCTGAAACAAACCGATAGTTATCGGAACAGGGAATCATGCAGCCCTTCGACTACGTTCAGGGTGACAGCTCAGAATGACAAACAAAGCGTATGCTGGTCATTCGTGAAATTCGTGTCAAATCAATGACCAATTCACAATAAACAATGGTCAATTCCAATAAGCCAACCAGCAAGCAATCCAACCATCGAATAATCAAAGCTCCAACCTTCACCTTTCATCCAACATTCCAACATTCCAATAATCGAATATTGTTGACTGTCAATTGTTAACTGTCAATTGAAAATCCCGCATCAACCCAAACTGGGCACCCATCAACCCAGAGGAGGTGTTCATAAGATCGTGCCGACAAAACTCCCCTAAACTTGCCATCTTGCTTATCGTAGACAATAAAAAATATGTTATGAAACATCTACTTTACAAATTTGGAATAGGAATGTTGGCCGTGGCTTTGGTATGGTCCTGCAGTAAGAACGACGGGGCGAGCACTCCTCCCAAACCAGAACCCACCAACACTGCCCCTACCATAAGCGCCCAAGGTTTTGAAGTGCCCGAGAACATTACCGACGCGGACGAAATAGGTACCGTGGCCGCCTCAGACAGCGACGAAGGCGATGTGTTGACCTTCAGCATTGCCGAAAACGAACTCTTTGAAATTACCGAAGCGGGCTCTTTGAGCCTAAAGACCGGAAAGTCCCTCAACTTTGAGGCAAAGTCCAATTACGAAGTAAACGTAACCGTTACAGACAGCGAGGGCGAGACTGCGAGTGCCACGATAACCATTACAGTATTTGACGTGGCAGAGGCTAACCCCGATGACCCCACAGCTTTTGTGACCGTTTGGCAGACCGATATGGCCAACGAGACCATTTATATTGGACTGGTCTCTCATTATTATTATAATTTCACAATAAACTGGGGTGATGGCACCGTAGAGGAAATAAGTTCAGCTAATAATAATTTTATAACTCATGAATATGCTGAAGCAGGTGAGCACACTGTGGCCATAATAGGAGATTTCCCCGCTATTTGGATGGAGGTATTAGGTCTTTTAAACCTTGACCCAGCCCCCAAAGCAGGTTATGGCCTTGTGGGTATTGAGCAATGGGGCGACATTCAATGGAAATCAATGAATTATGCTTTTATGAATGCTACAATGTTGGAAAACTATTATGCAACAGATATTCCTGACCTTTCAAATGTACCCAATATGCGTAAAATGTTTATGGGCGCTAGTTCGTTTAACGGTGATCTTAGTGAATGGGATGTTAGCTCTGTAACCGATATGTATGGAATGTTTGAAGGTGCCAGTTCGTTCAACGGTGATTTGAGTAGTTGGGACGTAAGTGCAGTCAACACAATGTCCAGTATGTTTAAAGATGCCAGTTCGTTCAACGGTGATTTGAGCGGTTGGGACGTAAGTGAAGTGACGCATATGAACAGTATGTTTAATGGTGCCAGTTCGTTCAACGGTGACATTGGTAGTTGGGACGTAAGTGCGGTGACCAATATGAACAATATGTTTGAAAATGCCACTTCGTTCAATCGTAATCTTAGTGGTTGGAACGTAAGTACAGTCCACTTTATGACAAAAATGTTTCAAAATGCGGATGCTTTTGTTGGAAATGGACTGAACAGTTGGAATGTGGAGAACGTATTTCGTATGAACAATATGTTTGAAAATGCCACTTCTTTCAATGGAGACCTTAGTGGTTGGAACGTAAGCTCTGTGGAGACTATGAGTGGAATGTTTATGAATGCCACCTCATTCAACAGTAATATCAGTGGTTGGACTACGGACAAGGTAACCGATATGCGCGATATGTTCAATGGCGCCACTTCCTTCAATGGAGACCTTAGTGGTTGGAACGTGAGCTCTGTGGAGACTATGAGTGGAATGTTTATTAATGCCACCTCATTCAATAGTAATATCAGTGGTTGGAATATAGAAAATGTTAAAGATACATCAGTAATGCTATGGGGTGCAACCAGTTTTAATCAGAACCTTGGCAATTGGGACATAGGAAATATTGATAACTTAAACGAAGATGGTATGTCCGCTATGTTTGATAATTCAGGTATGGATCCACAGACCAGCATGACCCAGACCCTGCAGGGTTGGGGAAATTTTATCGAGAACAATGGTGGACCTCAGAACATTTTATTAGGGTTAGATGGACAGGAGTTCTGTATTGGGTCACTTGCCGAATCAGAAATAAACTGGTTGGAGAACATTGCAGGATGGTCTGTAACAGGGGAAAGCTACATAAATTGCCCATAACCAATAAAGTACAAACAAATTAAAGCAACCAAGTTATTCCCCCGAAATTTGACTACAATATCATCTTTCGGTTGCAGTTTATTCCGTGTGGTTGCTGAGCTTAGTAGAAGCACGAAAACGGAATCCACAACTGTCATTCTGAAGGAGTGCAACGACTGAAGAACCTCTTTCACAAGTTCAAGAACAAGAACCAAGTGCAAATCCAAAGATTCTTCGCACCCCTTTCTACTACGTTCAGGGTGACAGCTCAGAATGACAAACAAAGCGTATGCTGGTCATTCGTGAAATTCGTGTCAAATCAATGACCAATTAACAATAAACAATGGTCAATTTCCAATCATCCAATAATCCACCTTTCACCCTTTAACCTTCATCCAACAATCCAAAAACTAAATCTCTTCTTTAATCTCAGGCCTTAACATTAGGTAACCCTTCGACTCCGCTCAAGGCACGTCTTTCCAATAATCCAACAATCGAAGCTCCTCAACTGCCCTTCACCAATTCAAAAGAATGGCTATAATGCTGCTTTTACCGCCTCCACCATTTTTTGGGCACGTTCGGCCACTTCTTCCTGCGTCCAGCCCAGTTTAATCAAGCAAGAAATGTTTCTGGACATCCATTTATCTGATTCGGAGAAATCAGCTTTGCTGTAATCGGGTAAAGACCCTTGCACATCTTTTGGCAAATTGCCCAATGATTTCATCTCGGTCAAATGTTCCCATTTTTTGTAGTAGTGCCAATTGTTATTGTACCAGTAAAAACATCCGTCCACACCAGCCTCAATCAATTCCTGATGGGTAATTTGTGCCAACTCTTCCGACGGCATAAAAAAGTTCAGAAAAGAATAGTTTTCCTCTCCCCCATCGGGAACCGTTCTAAATACTACTTCGGGAATACTGGACAATGCTTCTCTCAAAATACCATAGTTTCTTTTTTGAATGGCAATAAATTCATCCAAACGAGCCAATTGAGCCACACCGACTGCGGCATTCATTTCGGAGATTCGGAAATTGTAGCCTAAAAACGGGTGCTCCTCTGCCCCCCTGTTGTTTCCAATATGATCGTGACCGTGATCGGAATATTTGTGGGCATTCCCATAATACACTTCGTTATCCGTGATCACAGCCCCCCCTTCTCCACAGGTAATGGTTTTTACATAATCGAACGAGAAACATCCCAAATCGCCAATGCTTCCCAACGGTTTTCCGTTGTAAGTTCCTCCAATGGCCTGACAAGCATCTTCCAACAATAATAATCCGTGTTTGTCGCAAATAACTTTCAAGGCATCCAAATTCGCCATTGAACCGCACATATGCACGGGCATTACCACTTTGGTTTTTGGGGTGATGGCTTTTTCCACCGCTTTGGGCTTCAAAGTCAAGGTGTCATCAATATCTACCAAAATAGGGACGGCTCCCAATGCCAAGATAGATTCAAAACTGGCCACAAAAGTAAAGGTGGGCATAATCACTTCATCACCTGCTCCAATACCGGCACTTGCCAAAGCTACCGTTAATGCAGCTGTACCGCTACTTACGGCGTGGGCGTGTTTGGACTGCATCCGTTGGCACAAACCAGCTTCCAGTTCCTTGGTTTTCCAATGTCCGTTCCGCATGCCATCGAACCCGTAGCGCATCAGCACTCCAGAGTCTATTACATCCTGTACTTCTTTTCTTTCCTTATCCCCAAAAAGTTCAAATCCTGGCATAATTCAATTTTATTTTAAAAGAACCATAGTTTGATGGCCATCAAGACTACGGCAATTACTAAAAATGTTTTTATGAATCCGTCTCCTTTTTTCACGGAGAACCTACTGGCAAACCATGCTCCCGAACCATTTCCAATGGCCAATACAAGTCCCAATTTCCAATCCACCTTGTCGTTGAATACAAAAACCGCCAAGGCGGCCAACATATAAATGAAAACCACGGCCACTTTGGTTGCGTTGGACCTAACCAGATTCATTTGATTAAAGTAATGCAAAAATAACAACATCAAAAAACCAAGTCCTGCATTGATAAATCCTCCATAGATTCCAAAAAAGAAGAAAACGATCATGGCCACCCAAAGGTATTTGCCCGTGAGGCGTTCCTGCATCTCCTCCACGCGCATTTTGGGTTTAAAAATGATGATAAGCACGACTGTAATCATCACTATAGCCAAAATTCGGTTAAAGGTTTCGCCATCGATATCCACGGCAATATAGGCCCCGATAATGGAGCCCAAAAAAGCAGAAATCCCCAAATACACATTAAAAGGATAGGTGGAGATGCCCTTACTCCTGAAACCAGCGGTGCCCATAGCGGTTTGAATCACAATGGCTACCCGATTGGTGCCATTGGCCACGGCTGGCGGCAATCCCAAGAAAATAAGCGTGGGAAGGGACAGTAAGGAACCTCCTCCCGCTACGGTGTTTATAAATCCCACCGCAAAACCTACAGCAATCAACAGTAAATAATGGTACCATTCGAGCATAAAAACAAAGGTATCACCATTGTTTTGAAAGGGCGTACTGATTTTTATAAACTTTAATCAAGTTTAAAATATTCAAAATAATAAACTATTGTATCTGAATTTCACAATATTAGTTGGTCAAAATTACCAATATGTTATATTTTATTACATTTGGAGTAATCATAAATCCATAATCATGAAAAAAATCGCATTATTTATGTTGGCCACATTCTTTGGGCTGAGTTTTGTTCAGGCACAAGGTGATTTCAAGGCAGGTATCCACGCGGGGCTTCCCATTGGCGATGCCGGTGACTTTGCAACTTTTGCCATTGCAATTGACCTGGGCTATCTTTTTGATGTCTCAGATGAGTTTCAAGTGGGACCCACTGCGGGCTATTCCCATTCTTTTGGCGATGAAATAGGAGGTTTTGAAGTTGACGACGTGCAGTTCTTACCTATTGCCGCCGCAGGGCGCTTTAGTGTTTCCGATGAATTTTCGTTAGGAGCTGATCTTGGTTATGCCATTGGCATAAGTGATGGAAATGACGGAGGCTTTTATTATGCCCCCAAAGCAGCTTACTCGGTGAGTGAGCTCATGGACATTGTGCTTGCCTACAGGGGAGTTGCTCTAGATGGCGGCAGTTGGGACATTATTTCCCTTGGAGTGGAGTTCAACCTGAATTGAAGCTCTCTGCAAACTTAACTGAAATCCGATGTGCTTAGGTTTAGGCACATCGGATTTTTACTTTTATGTGCAATAAACTAAAAAGGTCTTTTGGGATAAGAAAAAGCTTTATATATTTGCACCCGCTTAGGAGGAATGGCAGAGTGGTCGAATGCGGCAGTCTTGAAAACTGTTGAGGGTCACACCTCCGGGGGTTCGAATCCCTCTTCCTCCGCTGAGAGACATCATCTCAAAACAAGAAACCCTGTAAATTATTGATTTACAGGGTTTTTATTTTTTTTGGTATCAAATGATATCAGATAATATCATCCTAATAGGTGCCCAATTCGGTGTCACCTGTAATCTTACTAAAAAGGGACACCCAATATCATTTAAAATATTGTTAATCAATACATTACAAGGATTATTCTTTAATATTTTTTTACTAATTTCAAGGTAAATAATGTTAAAATAGGTATCCCTTTTATGTTATCTCTCTTATTCTACATCAAAAAGCACAAAACCGACAAAGTAGGTCGGGCATGTTCATTGTGTCCTTTGTTTTAAAAAAATTGTTACACTATTGAGCAAGCCCCATCCCTCAAACTTTATTGTTTGTCGTAGATGATTGTGATCGCAAGCAATTAAAATGTATGCAAAAGTGTCCTCTTTTTGGAGTATCCTGTTCATCCTCCCTTATCAATTTCCACCAAAACCTGGAAGAACCAATAAAGGAACACTGGTTTGAGTCCCTACTTTTTTTACTATAGGTTCTCGGGTTAACCTTTCAAAAAAACCATGTGAATGTTTGGTTAGGACAACCAAATCCACTTTCAACCCTTCAATAAATTTCAAAATGGCATCCGCTACATTGGATGACATGGGAACATCGTGGGGCGTTACTGGGAATTTCTTGAACCTTTCCATTAAAACTTCCTTATTGTTTTCTTGCTGTTTCGATAATTTGAATTCCTGCGCCACATAGAACATATGAATCTCCGATTTCCATACTTCCATCAACTCTAGCAAAGAAAACAACATGTTTTTGGGAACAAAATGCATATAATCAGTAGGAAAGGCCAAGGATTTAAGCCTTTGGAAATTAAAAGAACCGGGGACTAACAGCATTGTGCAATTATCGATTCCACGTATAACCTTTAGGGTGTTGCTTCCAAAAAGAAACTTATTTGATCCAGTGACTCCATGGGTCCCCATAACAATATTGTCTATATCCAGTTTTGGGATTAGCGTTTGGATGCTTTCCACCAATCCACCAGAAATGGACAATGTCTCAAAAACATGGTCTTTGTTCTTGTGGTTTTTCAGCAAATACTCTTTGATTTTATCTAGTTCACCTTTCGATTCAGCAGCCATTGAACCATAAATGTTTCCTGCCCTGGAAGTGCTCTTAAAGCCTGACACATTCTGTAATTTCGGTTCATAAGTGTGCAAAAGGTAAAATCTACATGTTAATGGCCCATACAGTTTGATGGCCGTAAAAATGGCATTCCATGCGTTTTGGGAAAAATCGGTGGGCAAAAGGATATTCTTCATAGTATTTATATTTTAAATCTCGGAAGTATCGGGCAGTACCAAAAAAGGTGTTTGGCAATGATACCCAACAGCATCCACATTCTGCTTCATCATAAGTCGTTCTAAAAAGGTGTGTTTCCTGTTCATCATGGCCACCAGTCCAATGTGGTTCCTTTCAATATAATCATGCACAATATTGGGCATATATTCATCCGTGTTATCTGTAAAAACCACATTGGGAATACCTTTAAACATTTTTTTGAGATGTTCCTTGTTTTCAGATTGTGCCTTGGTAAGGTCATGCCCTTCCAGAGCATGTAGTACATGGAGGTCGACCCCAAATTTTTTGATCATGTCCAGGAGAGGTTTCAGCTCATTGGGTTTATATTTTGACCAATAATCCGTGGGCAACAACACTTTTTTAATGTTCTTGAAACGGTAACCGTTGGGAACGGCCAAAACGGGCACAGCTGCTTTTCTGATGACATGTACGGTATTGGAACCCAGAAAAAATTCCTTTGCACCGGTCGCACCTTGGGTTCCCATCACCACCATATCAATTTTTCTATCTTGGCAAACCTCATTGACCTCGTCGGGCAGTGTGTTGAAGGCTGACAGGATTTCCAGGGTATGTCTTGGATTGTGGTGATCGTTTTTAATCCGATCTAATGTATTTTCCAATCCATTCAAGGAAATATCGACCCCAATGTCCGGAATGGCACTGGCCATGGGACCACCCACCATGTAATCAATTCTATAAAAAGCCGGTGTGTAAGCGTTCAATAGATAAAATGTACATTTCTCCTCCTTAAAAAGTTCCAGAGCGTAAAGGATTGCGTTCCATGCATTCTTGGAAAAATCGGTGGGCAGCAGTATTTTTTTCATAATCTTTTACTTTAAAAGGAATTGGATGCTTCCTTTGCAAACAGTTCTTTGTTCCATTCAATATTAAGGTATGCCAGGCTTTTTTACCATGACCTGAATCATTTCACAAAGTTCCCCTGATAACCTGATTACGGAACTTTTGCTGATCTTGCTCATATTCCAGATCGGTATTTTGTTTGTAATTTGAACATTATCCCATGCCAAGTACCATGAAATACTTTTTGCTGTTTTCTATCTTGTCGTCCCTCCTATTCGCATGTACCGATCCCAAGGAAAAAATATATCCGGAGAAACTGCCGATGACCGAATCCGTATATGCTTCCGCCACGGTACAACCCGATAGCCTTTATCAGGTTTACTCGGTGGCCATGGGCATTTTGGACAAGATTTGGGTGGAAGAAGGCGATAAGGTGGCCAAGGGCGATCGTATTCTACAGATTATTAACACCTCACCTGAGCTAAACAAAGAAAATGCTAAACTGGCATTGCAACTGGCCCAAGAGAACTATTCTGGTACTTCGGGAATTCTGAACAGCATAGCAGACGAAATCCAAGCTGCCAAGCTCCAACAGAAAAATGATTCCATCAATTATTTCCGTCAAAAAAAACTCTGGGACCAAAACATTGGTTCAAAATTGGAATACGACAACAAAAAATTGGCCTATGAACTTTCCCAAAATCGTCTGGGATTGCTCAAAAAGAAATATGAACAGACAGAAAATGAGCTCGAAACCCATCTGAGACAAGCTGAAAACAATTATAAAACCTCGCTCACAACGTCGAATGATTTCACCATAACCAGTAAAATAGACGGCAAGGTATATGCCCTCTACAAAAATCCCGGCGAAATTGTGAATACATTGGAACCCGTGGCGGCAGTGGGAAGAAGCGATAAATTTGTTGTGGAGTTATTGGTAGATGAGGTGGACATTGTTAAACTCAGTATTGGGCAAAAAGTGTTCATTACACTTGATTCCTACGGTCCCAAAGTTTTTGAAGGGACCTTGGACAAAATCTATCCCAGAAAAGATGAACGTTCCCAAACGTTCAAAGTTGAAGCCTTGTTCAATAAGCCTCCAAAAACCTTGTATCCCGGCCTATCAGGAGAAGGCAATATCATCATTGCCGAAAAAAAGGAAACCCTGACCATCCCCAAGACATATCTGGTCGACGAATCAACAGTAATCACGGACGAGGGAGAAACTAAGGTTACCATTGGCCTGCAGAACATGGTATTGGTAGAGATTTTGGACGGCATCAACGAAAACACGGTAATATACAAACCAGAACCATGATCAATTGGAATGTAATATTGGACATTGCCAAGACCCATCTTCTCACCAAGATGAAATCCACCGTTACTGCTACGCTAGGGGTTACTTTTGGGATTGGGGCCTATATTACACTGGTCAGTTTCATGACAGGGCTAAACACCATGCTGGATGATCTGGTGTTGAACCAAACTCCCCACATCCACATCTATAATGAGATCCGTCCCTCTCCTGAACAACCCATTGCCCTTTATGATGATTTCAAGAACACATTCAACGTGGTGCACTCCATAAAACCAAAACAAAGCCAGAAAAAGATACACAATGCGCTCCCCATTCTAAATTATCTGAAAAAACAGCCAAACGTGGATGGAGCCACGCCGCAACTCAGGGCACAGATCTTTTATCTATCCGGTTCCATGGAGCTGGGCGGTAATCTGATTGGGGTGGATATCATGGAGGAAGTCCGTTTGTCCAACCTACGGGACAATATTGTGCAAGGTTCCCCTGAAACCTTGAAGAACAATGATAATGGCATTCTCTTGGGGGCAGGATTGGCCGATAAAATGTCCTTGTCCGTTGGAGACAGGGTACAGATAAGTACGGTATCCGGTAGTATTTTTCCTTTGAAGATAGTGGGCATCTATCAAAGTGGCATTGCAGAAATTGACAATGTACAAAGCTTTGTCAATCTCAAGACCGTCCAGCGCATTTTAGGGGAAGCAGAGAATTATGTCACTGATATCAATATCAAATTGTTGGACATAACCGAGGCACAATCGATGGCAGAACGCTTGGGAAAACAGTTCAATGTCAAGGCTATGGGAATCAACGAGGCCAATGCACAATTTGAAACGGGATCGAACATCAGGAACCTTATTACCTATGCAGTTTCCATTACGCTGCTTATTGTTGCCGGCTTTGGCATTTATAACATATTGAACATGCTGATCTATGAAAAAATGAAAGACATTGCCATACTCAAAGCAACTGGTTTTTCAGGAACGGATGTGCAGCTCATCTTTATGAGTCAGGCCATAATCATAGGATTGGTCGGTGGTTTTTTGGGGCTAATGGTCGGATTTGTACTTTCAAAAATAATTGACCAGACTCCTTTTGAAACTGAGGCGTTGCCCACCATCACCACGTACCCTGTAAACTATGACCCGACCTATTATATCATTGGGATCACTTTTGCCCTTTTATCAACCTTTGTTGCAGGCTATTTGCCTTCCAATAGGGCCAAAAATATCGATCCTGTAAAAATCATCAGAGGAACTTAATCTAGCCTATGAACCTTGTCCTTGAAACCAAAAATATCAACAAGCACTTCCATAAACCCAAGG
The DNA here is from genome assembly GCF_040148835.1 of Allomuricauda sp. NFXS6. NCBI lineage: Bacteria > Pseudomonadati > Bacteroidota > Flavobacteriia > Flavobacteriales > Flavobacteriaceae > Allomuricauda > Allomuricauda sp. NFXS6. The sequence continues at coordinate 94,185 of NZ_JAGEMG010000011.1, forward strand.
ATTTTCATGTTCTGAAAGATGTTTCCTTTAGGGTCAAAAAAGGGGAGTTTGTTTCCATTATGGGCAAATCTGGGTCTGGAAAATCCACCTTGTTGTATGTTCTTTCCACTATGGATACCGATTATAGCGGGGAATTGTATTTGGGCAAAGAATTGATTACTGGGAAAACCCAACGTGAACTCTCCCGAATCCGTAATAAAAATATCGGTTTTGTGTTCCAATTCCACTATTTATTGTCCGAATTCAGTGTTCTGGAAAATGTGATGTTGCCCGCGAAAAAACTTGGCGAAAAATCCCCCGCCGAGATTGAACGCGATGCCCTGCATAAACTTGAAATGCTCCATATAGGTCATTTGGCCCACCAGCGGGCCTCTCGGATTTCTGGAGGGGAAAAGCAGCGCGTGGCCATTGCCCGAGCGTTGATCAACAACCCTACGATCTTGATGGGCGATGAACCCACTGGAAACTTGGACAGCCAAAACTCTGAAAACGTATTCAATATCTTCAAAAAACTCAAGGAGAAACAAGGACTTTCGCTCTTGGTGGTAACCCATGATGAGGATTTTGCCAAAAGAACCGATCGCATTATTCAATTGGAAGACGGAAGAATTGTGGCTCAATAAAATATGGACTTGTTTAAACTGAGCAAGGGAAGTTGGGTCTTGGACATCATCTGCTTTACAAAATCCTTGTGGACAAAGGAGGACGCAATACTTTTTCTGTTCCGCTCCAACATGACCAATACATCCATTTCCCCACGTTCGGCATACTGCGTCAGGGCATCAGAAACATTGTCGGAATGAATCAGTTCAAACCCCAATTTTTCATACTTGACCTTTTGGAGCAGTATTTTTTGGAACCACTGCATCTGTTCCTCACCTTTTTCCCAATCCAAGGTGTTTACATGAACTATTTTAACAAAAGCTTGATATGGACGTGCCATGCTTTTAACGAGCCAATCAATGGCATGTATATCCGTTTCTTCAAAATCGGAAGCATAAGTTATACGCGCTATTGAAAATTTATCCGCAGTTGGTGGGATCATCAAGAAAGGACAGGGACTTTTATTGATCATTACCTTGCAGTTGCTGCCTATTATCATATCCTTGAGTGCACTTCTGCCTTTTGTGCCCATAATGACCATTGAAGCGTCAAACTCGGTAACAGCGTCAATGATGGCATCGTTTATTATGGCATTTTCCTTTACTATTAACCGGAGCTTTGTGCTGTTTTTAAGTTCTCCCAGATGCTCTTTATAGAAATCGACCAGTTTTTTGCGATTTTCTTCGAATGCTTCTTTTTCCATCTTGGCGTATGTTATGCTCAAAGGGGTCAGCAGCGCCACATTCAGATCAAACACATGGAGCACCAACAACCTTGATTCGAGTTTTTTGCTCAGGGCATTGGCCATTTTTAGGGCCGCTTCGGAATTTTTGGAGCAATCTGTGGCGCAGAGTATGGTTCTCATCGTTTTTTATGTGAAACTATTGGTTTTTGATAGATGTGGGAATGATTTTGGTCAGCTATGTCCAGTTGAGTATCCTAGTTTCTGCAAATCAAAAACATGGGTTCTCTATTTAACCCTTTAAACGAGTCTTGGATGATCCACATCATTTCACTTCGAGGGTATTGTTTTTAATTTAGTTCCACTTAGTTGTAAAATGATTTTATTTAACCTAAAAAACAATTGCGTTATGTCATTAGTAAAATTTAGAAACAGACCTTTTGGGAACCTCATCGGTTCCGATTTTTTCGATTTTGACGATTTTTTTGAAGATCGTGTATGGGACACCAATCTGTTGAAGGACAGTTTTTGGAACGGAAAAACCACGATTCCGGCCATGAACATCAAAGAAACCGATGATGACTATGAAATTGAGTTAGCCGCGCCGGGCTTTAACAAGAAAGATTTTAAAATCACCATTGAAAATGGATGTTTGAACATTTCTGCTGAAAAATCGACCTCAGAGGAAGAGAAAAATGCGAATTACACCCGAAGGGAGTTCAGCCACAATTCCTTTGAACGTTCTCTTCAATTGCCAGACTTCATAAAAGATGATAACGTCAATGCAAAATACAATGATGGTATACTGCGGTTTAAACTGGTAAAAAAAGAAGAGGCCAAAAAAAAGAAACCCAAGGTGATCCAAGTCTCATGAATTGAACTTTTAGCCCAGTCCCCATTACAGTTTCCGCAATCTTTTTCATGGAATTCCTGTGATGGGGATTTTTTGTTCCTTTTTTACCAAAAAACACATAAACTTACCTTACAAATACCATGAGCTACAATGCCTTTGCCTTTCCATGGGAACAAGTGGTCAAAGACCTAAATAGCAATATAGCAAAAGGATTAGGTGCCCATGAAGTAAAAAGTCGCCTGGCCCAGTATGGCGAAAATTATCTCCCCGCCCATGCAAGGAAGGGAAAATTGGCCATCCTAAAAGATCAATTTGCCAATCCTATTTTTTACATTCTTTCCATAGCGGCTGTTCTGAGTTTTGTATTTAGTGAGTGGTTAGAGGCCATTACAGTCTGTATTGTCATCCTAATTACCATACTTATTGGATTTTTCATGGAACTCAGTGCGGTACGATCCCTGGAATTGCTCCGGGATATTGGACAAATGGAATGTCGTGTGATAAGATCTGGTAAGACTGTAAAAGTACCGGTCACACAGCTTGTTCCTGGAGATATTCTTACGTTTGGAATCGGGGATGTCATTGCCGCCGATGCTCGCTTGATAAGCACAGAAAACCTTGAGATGAAAGAAGCTATTCTCACAGGAGAGAGTACTCCTGTAGAAAAGGATTCCAAGACTTTAGGGCAAAACATCCCCGTAACAGACCAAAAAAATATAGTCTTCAAAGGCACATCGGTGAACAGAGGGTCGGGAAAGGCAATAGTTGTTGCCATTGGATCGGGCACAGTTTTAGGAGAAATACAGTTGCTTGGGGAGTCGGCCGAAGAAACAGGCCACCCGTTGGATAAGAAATTGAACCAGCTCAGCAAACGTTTGGTTTGGGTCACGCTTGCCTTTGTCTTCCCGATAACCCTATTCGGGATTCTCAGGGGCCAGGATTTACTGATCATGTTGGAAACAGGAATCGCACTTGCCGTAGCCACCATTCCTGAAGGTCTTCCTGTTGTGGTCACCATTGCTTTGGCCAGAGGAATGCTAAAATTGTCCAAAAAGAAAGTCGTCATCAAAAAAAAAAATGGAAGCTGTGGAGACCCTTGGTTCAATTACCATGGTCGCTACAGATAAAACAGGGACATTGACCGAAGACAATATGACGGTACATACCGTTGGACTTGATTGTGGAACATTCCAGAAATTAGATCAAGGAAAAGGCCAATCAATCAAAGCACCAACAAACAAGAGAGCATTGGAGCAGCTTGTGCGGACCAGTGTACTTTGCAACGATATAATCTTGGGTACCGATCAATCGTATTACGATTCCATTGATTTGGGATTGCTTCGATTTGTTGAAAAGCTTGATAAAGATCCGCAGAAAATAAGAGAAGAGTTTCCAGAGGTTTATAAGTTACCTTTTGATGAGGAAATGAAGCTTATGGCAACTGTTAACAAAACCGGTTCTTCATCTTCCTGTGTTTATGTAAAGGGAGCCTTTGAGAGCATAGCTCCAATGTGCACAAAGAAATTGGACAATGGAAACATTGCCAAACTCAACAACATCAACGAATGGGAGGAATCAGTGGAACAAATGTCCTCCCAAGGGCTTCGAACCATAGCCATGGCGTATAAGGAAGTAGAAGGGGCAAATTTTAAAAAAGCAGAGTTGCTCAACAACCTTGTTCTAATAGGAATTGTAGGTTTTATAGACCCGGCGAGGGAAGACGTGAAAGCAATCATGGACATCTACAATAAAGCAGGAGTCAAAGTGGTCATGATGACCGGAGACCATCCCAAAACAGCGCAGAAAATTGCTGAAGATATTGGGTTATTGACCAAGGCAGAAGGAGAAAGTGCGCTGATGGAAGGAAAGGAACTGGACATTGTTAACATAAAAACAGACGAATCCAAAAAACATTTGTTAAGCACTAAAGTGTTCGCCAGAGTCACGCCCAAACAGAAATTGGACCTCATTACATTTTTTCAAAAACAAAACCATGTCGTTGGAATGTTCGGGGACGGAATCAACGATGTACCAGCACTTATCAAATCAGACATTGGTATAGCCATGGGCAGAAGAGGTACTGAGGCGGCAAGGGAGGCCGCGGATATAATCCTAAAAGATGACCGTTTCGGAGCTGTGGAACTGGCCATCAGACAAGGTAGAGTAATCTATGAGCACATCAGACAATTTTTGGTTTATCTTTTGTCGTGTAATCTAGGGGAAATCATTATTGTGGGCGTGGCAGCCCTTTTAAACCTTCCTTCCCCTTTGCTACCCTTACAGATTCTATTTCTGAATCTGGTAACCGATATTTTTCCCGCTCTTGCCCTAGGTTTTGGAAAAGGGGTAAACGATGCAATGGACAGGCCGCCAAGAAAGTCCGGAGAACCCATTATGACACCTTTGCTTTGGAAATCGACATTTCTTTATGGCATTTCCATCACCTGTGCCGTATTGGGCATAACACTTTATGCCAATTATCATTTACTCCTCAACCCTCAACAAATCAATAATTTGGCGTTCTACACACTCATTATCGCACAGTTGCTCAATGTCTTCAATATGCCCAATAGACAGGTCTCGTTTCTTTTCAATGAAGTTACCAAGAATCCATGGGTATGGGGTGCCATTGTTCTGAGCCTTACCATTACGGCACTTGCTTATGTGATTCCATCCACATCCCAAGCACTTTCCTTGGTCTCCTTAAATTGGGAACAACTCCAATTGTCCGTACTATTTGGATTTGGTTCATTGGCGCTGTCCCAGATATTTAAAAAAATGGGCTTCGTGCAGTGAATCATATCATCAAACAGATATCACACAACTCCCTTAAAATATATTGATTGTCAAATATTTAAATCCATTTTATTCCGTTTTGAGGGAGCTTTAGAAAATGATTTATGTCATGTCAAGGTAAAAAGTCATATATTATATTTGGTTGTGTTCTTTTTATTGCTCCTTGAAATTTTTAAACGGAAAACCCTCGGTCCATAAAGATGATACTGATTCCAAAAAGAACCAAAGAAAAATCAAGGAATCCACTTGCTATATTTCACTGTTATGATCTAAAACCATCTGTTTAAATGAAACGGCAAAATTCCAAAGAAGAAAAAGCTTCCTCCCTTTTGTTTGAGGGTGACCGAAAGCTACGGACGTTGGTGGAAAACCTCCCGGGCATTGTATTTCGCTGTAAGAACGATTCGGACAGAACCATGCAGTTCATCAGCAATGAGTGCAAATGCGTCACAGGATATTGGCCCGAACAATTTTGCAAGTCAGATGGAATAGCTTGGGGAAGTCTGATTCACCCCATGGACAAGGATGATGTATGGAACGCGGTACAATTGGCCTTGGGCAAAAACGAAAAGTTCCAGTTGAAATACCGGATAATAGATAAAGAGGGGAAGATTCACTGGATCAGTGAAACCGGAATTGCAGTGGAAAAAAAAGAAGGCACGGCCTATCTGGAAGGATATATGCAAGATATCACCACCCAAATCATGGGCGGCAACATCAATGTTATCAAGGAGAGGGCCTTGGATGAGGTAGGGAATGGAATCATCATAGCAAATGCGCAACTCAAACAATTTCCCATTATCCATGTCAACCAGGCTTTTGAAAGAATAACCGGTTACACCAAGGAAGAAGTCGTTGGAAAAAATTGCAATTTTCTTCAAAGCGATGACCGCCAGCAAAAGGAAATTCAAATCATTCGAGATGCACTCGCGACCCAATCTCCTTGCCATGTGGAGATACGAAATTATGGGAAAGATGGGACCATGTTCTGGAATGAACTATCCATTACCCCAGTACGGGACATCAATGGGGAAACCACACATTTTATAGGTATTCAAAACGACATTACGGAAAGAAAGAACCTAGAGTTCTTAAGAAAAGCCAAGAATGACATTTTTGAAATGGTCATAAAAAAAAGGCCTCTGCCCGAAATTTTTGACCGTGTTCAAGAAGTGCTGGAGCAACAAATACGTATAGGTACCGTGGCAATCACTTTATATGATGATGCCAAACAAATGCCCAAGAGGGTCTCTGGAAGTAAAACACACCCTGCAATTGGCAAGGTCATGGACCAAATTTTAGCCACATCTGATTCTTGTCCCTGCATACGGGCTATACAGTCCAAAAAAAGAGTAAGGGTCGCCAATATTCTGGACGAACCTTCATGGTCCAAGTACCGGTCCGAATTGACCAAGGCTGGTTTCAAATCCATCAGTTCCTCCCCTATTTTAGATGCTGATAATCACATTCTTGGTGTTTTGTCCGCTTTTTACCCTTCCGAACATTATCCTTTCTTCGAAAAGGAAGAATTGGTCGATGAGATGGTCGGTCTTATCGGTTTGGCCATTGAACAAAAGAAGATTCGCGAAAAATTGCAAACGAACCAAAAGCATTTGGAGACTTATTCCAAAGAGTTGGAAAAACAAGTTGAGCAACGCAACAAAGACCTAAAAAAGATTCTAGAGGAATTGACGGTAACAAATTTTGAGCTTATTGAGCAAGTTACAGATGCCAACGCTGCCAAGACAAGGGCAGAAATACAGGAAAGCATGCTTTTGGCCATCACCCAAAATTTCCCAAAAGGTGCTATAATATTGGTGGACAAGCAAATGCAAATCAATTTTATAAAGGGTGCAGAGTTGAAACATCTCCAAGATCAGGTTTATTCAAAAAAAGCATCAACCATAATGGAATTTGATGGATTGTCAACAAGCAGTAAACGCCTTTTGAAATATCACATGATCCAGGCCCTAAAAGGTAAACATCTAAGTTTTGAAATCGAGTATAAGAACAGTAATTATGTAATCAACACCACTCCCATATTGTCTAAAGATGGTGAAGTTACCCATGCAGTACTCGTTCTATTAAATATATCAGAGAGAAAACGAAACGAGGAGAGAATCCTTAAAAACCTAAAAAAGGAAAAGGAACTAAGTGAGCTCAAGACCAGATTTATCAGTACTGCTTCCCATGAGTTCAGGACACCTCTTAGCATTATTCTGTCTTCAACTTCATTGATAGAAAAACTCAACGGGCCTGAAAAAACAGAAAGACGTTTGTTCCATTTGGGAAGAATAAAAGCCAATGTGGAACATCTGGTAAACATACTGAACGATTTTCTATCGCTCACCAAATTAGAGGAAGGGGAAACCAAACCCACCCCTAAATTTTTTGACTTATTACAATTGTCAAAATCCTTGATCCAGCAAATGGAAGTGAATACAAAAAACGGTCAGAGCATTGTTTTGGAATGCAACCATTCGAAAATAGAAATTTACCTGGATCCTAAGCTGGTGCAACACATACTAATGAACCTAGTGAGCAATGCCATTAAATATTCTGATGAAAACCAACCCATTATCCTAAGGATTGAGGAAGAATCGCAAAAGGTAAAAATCCAGGTCGTCGATCAGGGCATAGGAATACCCGAAGAGGACAAACCGTATCTTTTTCGACGGTTCTTCAGGGCGAGAAATAGCATTAATGTTCAAGGGACCGGGCTTGGGCTGCACATTGTAAAATTGTATACGGAGTTGATGAGAGGAGAACTACGGTATGACAGTAAAGAGAACCATGGTACCTCCTTCGAATTAAAGTTTCCAAAACACTATAAATAAAAATGAAAAAAGTATTGGTAATTGAAGACAACAGGGAAGTCCGCGAGAACACGGTGGAAATTCTTGAGTTGGCCAACTATAACGTAATAGCTGCGGCCAATGGCAGGGCAGGTATCCAAATGGCCATGGAACAACTGCCCGATATCATCATCAGCGACATAGTCATGCCTGAAGCAAATGGATATACCGTACTGGAAGTCTTGAGTCAAAACAGCGATACAGCAAACATTCCCTTTATTTTTTTAAGCGCCAAAGACAAGAAGGAAGATATAAGAATGGGGATGAGCCTTGGGGCCGATGATTATATTTATAAACCTTATCGGTCACAGGAACTATTGGATGCCGTGGAAATGCGGATAAAGAAACATAACTTTATCCAGCAAAAGTTTTCAAAGACCCCAGTCGGAATCAACCATTTTTTTAAGGAGGTATCCGAATATCTGGGAAAAGAACTCATTTCCAAAGAAAGGGAATCCCAAATTTTTAAGGATAGGGAAAGAATATATCAAGAAGGGAACGCTGCACATTATCTCTATTTTATAGAAGATGGAAACATAAAGACTTTTAGGGGCACGGAAAGCGGCAAAGAAATGATTACCGGACTATATGGGCCCGGGGACTTTGTAGGGCAACTATCTTTGTTGGGAAGTGGCGGCACTTATCTAGAAACGGCCATCGTAATGGAACATGCCAAAGTGCTCGGTATTCCCAAGGAAGATTTTATACACTTGGTATACCAGGATAAGGAAGTGGCCAATAAATTCCTTGGCATAATTTCCAACAATATGATCGACCTACAAGGAAAATTGATAGACATCGCCTATTCATCTGTGGATCGGCGGGCAGCAAAAGCGCTGCTGGAACTTCACGAAAAGGGCATCCTTAAAGATGAGCATCATAAAGGTGTGGATATGCTTCGGGAAGATTTTGCCTCTTTGATCGGTGTAGCCAAGGAAACCGCCATCAGGACACTTACCAAATTCAGGGAAATTGGTCTTGTAGGTACTGATAAAAAGAGGAAACTTACCATATTGGATATTGACCGTTTAAAACGTATAGCAGATTTTGAGGGGATGCTATGATCCAAGATTATCCTATAAATATTTAAGTGGAACCTATGGGCCAAAAATGAATTATAGTGATCGGGATTCAATCCTTCTGTTTATTTGCCTTCTCTTTTTCCTTTTCCATTTTTCGAAAGTATCTTCTAGTCAAAAAATTGTGTTTTAAGGCTTCCATATTTTCATTGAATTTATCTGTTCCCTGTTCAATGTTGCGCATTGTTTGCATAAGGAGATTGGCCATGGTCGTATCTTTGGATACCAAATGGAGCATCCCCTCCCCTGTGTTCAAACCATCGATAAGCTGGGTCAGGTCTTCGGTCATTTGCCTTATTTGGATACTTGAGGTCTCCAAATTTTCAATGCTGCTCTTAATATTTGCAGCCGCCAAGGTATCCGACAGTATTACCCCGGCAACACTTTCATCCATATCAATTTTTCCCACAATGACCTCTAGTTCGGAGAGTGTGCTATTTGCATGATTGCTGCTCCGCTCAAGATTTTTTATGATACGCTGCAAGTCCTGTACCATCAACGTATCATTGAGCAGGCGACCCAAAACCCCTTTTCCCTCCATCACGGATTGGGTAACCTTCAAAAGATTGGATGTGAGCAAAGCTGCATTTTCGTTCGTAACATTGAGTGTGCTGAGCATATCTTGGGATGAAATCCTACTATATGATTGGAGCTCGTCACCGTTCTGCACCAACTCCGCTTCTCCTCCACTTGGAACAATGTTCACCAACATGCTGCCCACCAAACCATCGGAGCCTATTGTGGCAATGGCATTTTTCTTAATATGGTTCCGCATTTTGTCTTCGATGGTCATATAGACATAAATGGTAGTGTCGTTCATCATATCGATACGGTTGACCGTACCAATATTGATACCTGAAAATCGAACATTGTTCCCATTTTGAAGCCCATTCACATTTTTGAAAACAGCACTTAAGGTAAAGTTTTTGACAAACATGTTCTGTCGGTTGCCAATAAGATAGGCTGCTATGAGCAACAGTAAGGTTCCGACCACCACAAAGATGCCCAATCTTATATTTTCTGAAGAAGTTTTTGAAGCCATATCACTTTTTAAAAAATGCGTTTACCATAGGGTCCGACGACGCCAACAGTTCCCCATAGGTGCCTTCGGCATAATTTGTTCCATCCACCAGCAAGATCATCCGTTCCGAAACGACCCTTGCACAGTCTACATCATGGGTAATGATCAGGGCCGAAGTGCCATATTTTTTTTGGATGTTCCGCATCAACTCGATGATTTCCTTTGCTGTTATGGGATCCAATCCACTGGTGGGCTCATCGTACATGATCAATTTTGGTCTTAAAATAATCGCCCTGGCCAAGGCAACCCGCCTTTTCATTCCCCCGGACAGTTCAGCGGGCATCAAATCCAGGGTATGCGCCAAGCCCACATTCTCCAAAGCTTCCATAACATACGGAAGCGTATCCTGGTCTTTACCAAATTTATTCCTGTGCCTTCGCATGGGAAATTCCAGATTTTCGCGCACCGTCATAGAATCGTACAGGGCACTCCCTTGAAAAAGGAACCCGATATTGGAGCGAAGCTCATCCAAAGCATGCTGGTCCAAAGCACTTATCTCCTTACCAAGAACTTCCACATAGCCCTGACCTGGAGTGATGAGCCCTACCATACACTTGATCAGCACAGACTTGCCCGAACCGGATTTTCCCATGACCACCAAGTTTTCCCCTTTGTGCAAAACCATGTTGAACCCTTTCAGCACATGGTTGTCGCCAAAACTGATGTGGAGATCTTCAATCTTGATTACCAAATCATCATCAACCTTGGCCTTTCCCGTGATTTGTTCTTGCCTTCCCATCATAGCTCATAAAATATATCAGAAACAAAAACGGCAATGAAATCGACCACGAACAAGAGCAGGGATGCCATGACCACGGCAGAATTTGCTGCTATTCCCACCCCTGCGGTCCCTTTATCCGAATTATATCCTTTGTAACAGCCCGTTAGCCCAATAACAAATCCAAAGAAAAAGGACTTGATGGTCGCTGGTACCAGATCTCCGAAGGAGAGTGCATCAAAAACCGTGTTGAAATACAACCTAAAGGAGACATCCCCTTTCATGTTTTCTACGAGAGAGGAACCATAAAGCGCTACCAAATCCCCAAAAATGACCAGCAAGGGAAGCATGAGCGTAGCGGCCCAAATGCGGGTCACCACCAAATATTTGAAGGGATTGGTGCCCGAAACCTCCATCGCATCTATCTGCTCCGTGACCCGCATGGAACCGAGCTCTGCACCAAAACCGGAAGCTATACGGCCCGAACAGATCAGGGCGGTGATCACGGGGCCAATTTCACGGACTATGGAAATCCCTACCATGTTGGGCATCCAGGACACGGCCCCAAATTCTATGAGCGTGGGCCTAGATTGTAGGGTCAGTACCAGACCAATGATAAAACCTGTGGCCATCACCAATAGCAGGGACCTATTCCCTACTTGGTAACATTGTCTCAACAATTCCTTGAATTCGAATGGAGGGTTCAGGGCCTGTCTAAAAAAACGGCCTGCAAAATGGGAAAGGCTACCCACCTCTTTAAAAAAAAGTTTGGTCCTTTCCATAATTTTCATGGGAATTGCCAAGTCTTCCATACTCAAAAATAGGTTGGCAAAACCGGTGCTGAAATGACGGTTATCATAAAAACCATCATCCGTGTTGAAGGTCAACTGCTTTTATGAAGCATTGGACCTTTTGTCCATCAGCAAACATAACTTCCAAAACCTTGTCCGATGATGGAACCTTTACCGCAACAAATCGTTATTTTTTTACATGTACTGTGACAAGAATCGAAAAAATTCCTTTTTCAAATCTGCATAGATTTGCCGCTGTTCTTCCATTTTTTTTCGGAAATCAGAATGGTTTTTGACCAAAATGGTATCCAGTGCAGGCCTGCCTGTCCTTTCTTGGGCCGCTATGTTTGTTTCATGGACCTGTATTTCTTCCTGAAGCTTTTCGATGACGCCATTGTGGAGCATGAATTCGTTTTGGTAGTGTTCCAATTTTTGGAGCACCTCCTTTTTGGTCCATCGGTTTACCAATTCATCCAAACGAAGGTTGAACGATTTCAATTCATCTTTCCAAAAGGCAAGTTCGGAATCCCACTGTTTGTGTTCAAAATGCAGGTCACTGTTGTCTATGATTACTTTTTCCATGATAATTAACCACTTAATGTTCTATCCCAAAACTATCCTATCCCATGCTTTCATGGAATGATCTGGGTCATTTTTCTGGGACTCTCCTTTACATTACTTTGTCTTATTAAATGAAAATATCATGAAGAGAATTTGGTCATACACAGCAATTGTCCTATTGTTTATGGCAGTGCAGGGCTGTAGTCCGGTGTTGGTTTCGCACAATTTGGCAGACCCTCCCCCACCCTGGTTTTACCCGAATAGGATCGAGACTGTTAGATATGTATATTTTCCAGAACTGAGCATTTATTATGATTTATCGGCCAGAACCTACATTTATTGGGATGGTGGGGTATGGATAAGGAGAAAGGTATTACCGCCCCGTTACCGTACACAAGACTTGAACCGATCTCGATATGAACGCATTAGGAATTATTATGAGGACGACATTAGGCGGTATCACGATCAGAACAATGCGGACAGGGGAAGGAGCAATAAAAGTGTTGGAAGAAGAAACAAATAAGTCACAAACACCTTCTTCAACCATTGAAACTCCTATTCAACCTACGGGCTTGCAAAATTTGGTCTGCTTTGCTACCGTCCCTGTAGATGGTGATTACCTTCAACCCATATTCCCAAATGGTCCTGTACATCTTCGAAACGGTTTCCGCTCCCGTTTCTTTGGACAGGTCTATGGTTTTGAACGTTTCTCGGGTTCTTGGGGTATTTCAACGATAGCTCTTTTTCAATCCTTGGCCAATATATCGCTTGGAGCATTTCGAAGGCCTTGCGTGTAAGTTTCATGCCATCCAAAATGGGAGCTGATTCTACCCCATTTTATAAAATGACTTTTTACGGAACATCTCGTGAAAACCAAATCTCCCATTGCGAAAATCAAGTAGAAAGCCCTCGTTGGCCATCATCTGTATTGAGGGGCTTGGCTCTTTTCACGAGGCAATAAGGAATCCAATTTTAACAGTATCCAATCCTTGTAAAGGAACATATCCTTGATAATGGAAGCTCCCGCGAGACCATCTACACCTTCTATACTGTTGTTTCCCTCTCCGGATGTAGCGAACACAACCACTTTTTCAAGATGGTCCCTATTCTTTTCCACAAAGGCCACCACATCTTCCGGTGCACTTCCATATTCCCAAGTATGTAAAATCAGTGTGGCATTGAACTCGGCAGGAACTATCCCTTGAAGCTCAGAGACATCAATGATCTTGATGAAAACAGAATCATTTTTGTAATAGCGAACAACGTTCCGAACCAAGGAGTCCTTAAAGGCACTGCCCTGTGTTGCAATGAGCAGTTTCTTATCAAACGTTTGCGAATACATAGCGTATGGTTCTACAACATCCATCGAATACCTGCTCTTGTACCAAACAGCCAGTAAAAAGAAAAGGACCATGGCACCAATCAATATCCAAACCACTACTTTGTACCGTTTAATTTTCATAGGGCCATTTTTTTCTTTTGTTTGTTTTAAGGTTCATTTTTATGGGTTTTCACATGATGATCTAGCAACTCTTGTAAACTTTGCAGATAAGATTCCATCACTTCTTTGTTCATTTCTGGATGTGGTAATAGAGGAAGGGTAATCGGATTTTCGTCCAAAAATTGATACAATTCCGGATATTGTGATTCCATAGTATTGGTCAACATGGTAATCCTGTCCAATATGGAGTTCAACTCTCTCATAGTTTTAGGCAACTTTTAACTAGAATGTACTTTACACGCTTTCTCAGGATAATGATTCAATAAAAATAACGGCTGGGATATTCTTTGAAAATGATCTTCATCATACCAAAATGGATACCTTGAATGATGAACATCATTGATAGCAGTAAGCGTTTACTTTAACTTTCCATTCAAATTGGGCACGGCATAATGTAGGTCATTTTTTCCGCCTCCTTTTTTTATGTGATGCTGAAAATTCCAATACTGCAAGAAACCATGGGCTTCAAGCAAAGAGAAAAAACATGAACACTGAAGAACAAAATGCAACGGTCCACATATCCCTTAAAGATGTTGTCTTGGAGGGATTTTTGGACATCCCTTCCGACCCCAAGGGTTTGGTGCTCTTTTCCCACGGAAGTGGCAGCGGCCGTTTGAGCCCCCGAAACAACTATGTTTCCAACATATTACAGCAAAAAGGAATAGCTACGTTATTATTTGATCTTTTAACCGAATCGGAAGACAAAATCTATAAGAATAGGTTTGATATAGAAAAGCTCACCCATCGACTTATTGAAACGACACAATGGGCTCAACAACACCAAAAAATCAAGGGGTTGCCTTTAGGATATTTTGGCGCCAGTACCGGTGCTGCTTCGGCCCTACGGGCAGCTGCCTTTTTTGGAACTGCCATAAAAGCAGTGGTATCGCGTGGGGGGAGACCAGATCTGGCCATGGACGAACTTTCCGAAGTTAAGGCCTCTACCCTTTTTATCGTAGGTTCGCGAGATACCGATGTAATTTCCATGAACCAAAGGGCTTATGAAAAATTGAAATGCAGAAAGAAATTGGAAATCATCCCCGGTGCGGGGCATTTGTTTGAGGAGCCGGGCAAGTTAAGAGCGGTTGCCGAAATTTCTGCTACTTGGTTTCTGAGATGGCTCGAAAAAAATCCAGAAAATTATGTTTAGAGACAGGGAAGATGCCGCACTGCAATTGGCAGAAAGGCTTGAAAAATACAAAAATCAGAATGTAGTGGTACTTGCCATACCCAAAGGCGGACTTCCCTTGGGGGCCATCATCGCAAAAACTTTGAATGCCCCGTTGGATGTAGCTCTTTCCAAAAAAATTGGCCATCCCTACAACAAGGAATATGCCATTGGAGCCGTAAGTTTGGAGGACGTCATTCTGTCCAATGAGCATGGAGTTGAAAGCAATTACATTGTTAAAGAAACGCAACGTATCCGTGAAAAGCTTCGGAAAAAATTTGAGGCTTACCACAAGAATAAAATATCAATACCCTTGAAGGACAAAACTGTGATTATAGTGGATGATGGTGTAGCTACAGGAAACACCATAAAGGTCACTGCCCAATTGGTACAACATCAAAATCCAAGAAAAACAATAGTTGCCATCCCTGTGGCGCCTCATGGAGCGGTACAAAATCTACAGGATTCCAAATATATTGATGAGGTAATCTGCCTTCTCATCCCTCGTAATTTTCATGCTGTGGGGCAATTTTATTCAGAATTCGACCAAGTTTCGGAAGAAGAAGCCATTATATTGTTGGAACAAACCAACGGTACGGTCAACCCTTGATTCGGTTTTTATGGAAAACCTTTCACTATCTCTCTCATTCAAATAGTAAAAATGATATGGCTTTCCCACATATTCTTTTCGTTCCTTAACACATAACCATCTTGGTAGATTACCTCTTTGATATTTTTATCAAATTCACCCAACCACTTGCCATAAAGCTGGGCCTTGATTCTATTTTCCGATAGCTCGGTAAAATAAACATTACAGAAAAGAGACTTCTGAATATAGGTGATGGATAGGATATCTGAGAGAAAACCAATCAAGAGATCTGTCGTATTCTTAGCAGTGACCTCCACGCACATCTGGCAGTCGAAATGACTTATAGTGTCACAGCCTCCCTTTTTTAAGATATCGTTCATGATTCCAAGATTATCCTTTAAAAGTATCTTAAGCGTTGGTGCCAGTACCTTTATTTCAATATCAGCCGTATGTTGTACCAACCCATTCATGGCTTCATCGCTTTTACGGTCACAAAAGATCCCAATCCATGACCGGTTTTGGGAATCTGCACTTCTTTGATGCTTTCCAGTTCACCAAAAAGGGTCTGGTTATATTTCATGTTTTTGAACCCTGATTTTTTCAGCAGTTGTTCCAACTCACTTACCGAATAAAAAGTTGCTGTTCTGTAAAAATTGCTTCGATCCCTTTTGCCCATATAGGATTTTGCAATGCTACGTTCTTTGTCCAAAAAACCGATAATAATGGCCCCATCCGATTTTAAAACACGAAAA
Organism: Allomuricauda sp. NFXS6; assembly: GCF_040148835.1. Classification (NCBI taxonomy): domain Bacteria; kingdom Pseudomonadati; phylum Bacteroidota; class Flavobacteriia; order Flavobacteriales; family Flavobacteriaceae; genus Allomuricauda; species Allomuricauda sp. NFXS6. The sequence continues at coordinate 110,214 of NZ_JAGEMG010000011.1, forward strand.
GCTTCGGACAAGGCTTTTTTTACATTGCTAAAATGGCAAATGGTGACAAAAAGGACAAAATCAAACTGCAAGGCGGAATAGGGCAAGTGCTCTGCTTTACCTTTCATGATTTCAATCCCCCTATCAAATGCTTTTTTTGCCATCTCCAGAGAAGGCTCAATTCCTTCCTTGATGCCCAAAGGTTCGGAGAACCTTCCAGTGCCCAGGCCTACCTCAATTCCCCTTATGTTCTGGGGCATCTCCAAAAACTGCTCCTGTAATGCCAATATTTCGGACTGATACACCTCGGGATGGTCCTCGTACCATTGCTCGTATTGGGATACATGTTCATCAAATACTGCTGTAGTTGCCATAGCTTATTGTTTTTTATAAAATTTAGTTATTGGACGCATGGTGCACAATGATCCAGGTCAACCATAAGGCTTTACCTACTACTGACCATTACAAAAAATACGGTCCGAAGCCAGGAGACCAGCGCGGACCATACAAACAAAACCTACTAACTAGGAATTATTCTTCATCTATTCCGAAAGTGACCTTGGCATTCACACGGTACTCGGAAATTTGGTTGCTTTTTACACAAACCTGCATGTCCTTTACATAAACAGACTTGATGTTCCTCACTGTTTTTGATGTCTCCTTGACAATGTTATTGATGGCATCCTCAAAACTCTCTTTTGAGTTTCCCATAATTTCGACGACTTTTAATACTGACATAATGATTGATTTTATTGTTTATTAATTAGGCCAAAGACGACCCCGATTTCTATAGAAACTCACCTTTTTCATCCACTTTTACCCGCAACGTCTTATCCCCATTTTCCAATTTCAATTTATACTTTTTGGAAACACCCTTTTCGTTGTGGTAAGTGACCAGGTAGACATCCTTGGTTATGGTCCATTCCGGAAACCTGTCCAAGATGGCCTTCTTTACCGTATTCGGTAGATTAATGTTCTTAAACCTTTCAGCAGTTCGGATAATCTTGCCGTCTTTGTCATAGGCAGCAAGGATTTTCCCTTCTGGGATAAAGAAATTAATGTTGTACAGGTCATAATCATCCTGATAGAATTCAGAACCTTTTACGTCAAAAGCTGCAACTTTTCTTCTGAGCATTTCAACAGGTATGGAAGCCTCTTCCTCAGTGTCGATGTTGTTCAAATACTTGTAATTGGTCGCATACACAATTACCTCTGACAATTCTTCCGTTTTGATGATCTGGGAGTGCAAAGAGATTGCGAGTCCCACGGTCAATAGAGTTAATACTATCTTTTTCATAATCTTAGTGTTTTTGTTAATACTTCAATGGCTACTGAGCCATCTTTTTAAATGTATCGCTTCATATATTCAAAACTAGTGTGGATAGGCTCTTTGCGAAATGACCCAGATCATCCTGAATCATTTTAAGTGACTCATTTAGAATCCATTGAAAACAGGGCGGTCAATGCTAAAATTTACATCCAGAGAATCTAATGGACTGACCCAAATCATTGGAAAATAGTCGCTGTGCCTTGAAATTTGTGAATTAAATCCTTAGCCATGGATGATTACATCAAACCTTTTAAAGCAATACATATTGATGACTTACCAAAAGTTGGTGGGAAAAATGCCTCATTGGGTGAAATGTACAATGAATTGATAGAGGAAGGGGTTCGAGTTCCTAATGGTTTTGCAACCACATCGGATGCTTTCTGGGATTTTTTGGATAAAAATCAACTTCGAAAACCTTTGGAAGACGTTTTGGCAAGTTTGGATACAAACACATATGTCAACTTAAATGAAATTGGCAAAAAGGCGCGGGATTTGATATTGGGCGGAACCTTTTCAGATGAATTTTCCCAAAAGATAGTGGAAGCCTACCAAAATCTTGACAAGAGTGGTTCTGCCACTGTTGCCGTAAGGAGCAGTGCCACGGCCGAAGACCTTCCCGGTGCCAGTTTTGCAGGGCAACATGACACGTTTTTGAACATAAAAGGGGAAAAGCAAGTTCTGGAGGCGGTTAAAAAATGTTTTGCCTCCCTATATACGGATAGGGCCATCAAATATCGTAACGACAAGGGTTTTAAACATGCTGATGTTGCCCTATCGGTAGGTGTGCAGCAAATGGTAAGGGCAGATAAGGGCTGTTCGGGTGTGGGGTTTACCATAGAGCCTGAATCCGGTTTTGAAAATGTCATTCTGTTGTCCGGGGTTTGGGGCCTCGGGGAAAACATCGTACAGGGCAATGTCAATCCTGATGAGTTCTATGTTTTTAAACCCACCTTGAAAACGGGACACTTCCCCATCATCCAAAAAAAGAAGGGCGACAAACGTTTGACCATGATCTATAACACAGATCAGCACGGAGAACCAACATTGAACATTAAAACTCCAGCTTCCAAGCAGGTCCAGTTTGTCCTCTCCGATAATGAAATTGTGCAATTGGCCCAATGGGCCATGGCCATAGAAAAACATTACCAAAAACCCATGGACATTGAATGGGCAAAGGACGGTCTTTCCGGTGAACTTTTTATCATTCAGGCACGGCCGGAAACGGTGCATCAAGGCAGGGACATGAACATATATATTGAGTACAAACTGCTTGAAAAAGGAACGATACTCACCTCTGGAAATGCCGTAGGTTCAAAAATAAAAGTGGGTACAGTACTCCAATTGAAATCCCCCAAAGAAGCCAAAGATCTAACATCGGAACACTTGATCGTGACCGATACCATAACCCCGGATTGGGATCCGCTCCTAAAACAGGTTGGTGGGATCATCACCAACAAAGGTGGGCGTACCAGCCATGCAGCCATTGTGGCCCGCGAATTGGGAGTGCCTGCCATTGTTGGCTGTGGCAATGCCACCGATGTTCTTTCAAATGGTCAGAATGTTACCCTGTCCTGTGCCCAAGGGAAAACCGGCCACATTTATAATGGAGCTTTAAAATTTGAGGAAACCAAGGTAGATTTTTCAAATATCCTTTTGCCTGATACTGAGGTCAAAATGATTCTGTCCGACCCCGAGAGTGCATTTCAACTTTCTTTTTATCCCAATAATGGTGTAGGATTATTGCGTATGGAATTTATTATAACCCATTCGGTAAAGATCCACCCCATGGCCTTGGTCAATTTTGACAGCATCAAAAATGAAGGTGCAAAAAAAGAAATCGAAATGCTTACCAAGGACTATCCCAAGAGGACAGATTATTTCATAGACCAGCTTTCACAGGGAATTGCCACCATTGCCGCGTCTTTTTATCCCAAAGAAGTCATTGTGCGGCTCAGCGATTTTAAGACGAATGAATATGCCAACCTCATCGGAGGAAAAGATTTTGAGCCCAAAGAGGAAAACCCCATGCTGGGCTTTAGAGGCGCCTCCCGTTACTACAGCGATCGGTACAGGGATGGATTTGCACTTGAATGTGCAGCTATAAAAAGGGTTAGGGATACCATGGGTTTGACCAACCTTAAGGTAATGGTACCCTTTTGCCGCACCCTATTGGAAGGAAAGAAAGTACTCCTGATAATGGAGGAAAACGGATTGAAAAGAGGGGAAAATGGGCTTGAGATCTATACCATGGTCGAAATACCCAGCAATGTAATCTTGGCTGAGGAGTTTGCACAGATCTTTGATGGCTTTTCCATTGGTTCCAACGATCTTACACAACTTACTTTGGGGATTGACCGTGACTCGGAAATAATGGGTGGTCTCTTTGATGAAAATGACCCCGCTGCCAAAAAGATGATTTCCATGGCCATCTCATCTGCAAAAAAGACCGAGACCAAAATTGGACTCTGCGGGCAAGCACCAAGTGATTTTCCCGAGTTTGCGGCTTTTTTGGTGGACCTGGGCATCAACAGTATTTCCTTTAATCCCGATGCGTTGTTAAAAGGGATAAAGAACATCAACAAGGCAGAAAAAAGAATGGTTGATAGAAAAAGCACATTCTTGGCTTGACATTGAATTCATAAGAAATGACAATGTTGTCAAAAATGTTAAAATTTGAAAAAAAAGTACCCAGATGATCCAGATCATTTCAAAGCCAAAACAATCGCCTTAATTTAGCACCAAGATTACGATACTATACGTTCTTTGAAGATAAAAATCATTGGTTTAAGAAATACAGAGGGAGATACAACTATTCTTTGACTCCTCTTGGAATTGCAAAAATGTTTAGTGATAAACACTAGTAGCATATACAAGAAAAAGAGCGTTGGGTAGGATAACTTCTTCTGTGAAACCGGGGCATTAAAATGCTCCGGTTTCTACAAAAACTATAGAAAAATAGTTAATTGGAAAAAAGCCAATGGTAATAAAAGGTGTTTTTATAAGGCACGAGGATTTGAATATCAACCACATTTTTCCAAATGCGGAGAACGATCCTCCTCTCCATCAAAAACACCCCATAAAATGTTTATGATCTGAGAGGATACATAAACTAGAAAGGTTTGGATTGTCCACTGTACAATCGTTCTTAAGCATTTTAGAAATAAGATGGTATAGAGAAAGTTTAAGGCAGAAAGCAACTCAAGCCTTTCGAAGAAACAGGGAGTCTTGGCTCCCTGTTTCCATTTAAATTCCGTCCATTCTCCTTAGTAATGGTGTATTGTTCCCTAAATTAATTCATTCTGATAAAAATGGAATATTATTTCAATACCGTTCTCAGTGATACCACTTTCGAGAAAGCTATACAAAGCACCACCTCCGCCCTTAAAAATGAAGGTTTCGGGGTTCTTACCGAAATTGACATCAGGAATACATTGAAGCAGAAATTGGATGTACACTTTCCCAATTATACAATTTTGGGAGCCTGTAACCCATCATTTGCCCATAAAGCATTACAGGTAGAAAACAAGATTGGCACCATGCTTCCTTGTAATGTAATCGTAAGGGAAGCCGAAGATGGCAACATAGAGGTGGCCGCCGTAAATCCCATTGCTTCGATGATGGGAGTCCACAATGAGGCCTTGATGGGCATTGCCGAGAAGGTCCGGGACAAACTCAAAAGAGTGATAGAGGCCCTTCAAGAAAGTCATTGACCCATATCAACAAAGTATACCGTCATGGAATCTTCAAATATTTGCCAACACTGTGGAAAGCCCATGTACCACCTTACCGATTTTGGAACCAACCGGGATGGCAGTATCAATACGGAATATTGCCACAAATGCTATCAAAAAGGTACGTTTATCCATCCAGGGGAAGAAAACTTTGATCAACAGAAGGTACTTTAGCGTTTTTTATGCTTCAATTTTTTTGCTGATAGCGCAGCATCGAAGCCAAAAACAATCATGCAATGACCATCCCACCGTCTACAACATAAGTGCCACCAGTGATATACCTGCTTTCATCCGAAGCGAGGAAAAGAACCAAATTCACAATTTCGCCAGCTTCGGCATAGCGCCCGAAGGGTACACTGGCCTCAAATCCCTTTTTGGCCCCGTCGCTGTCCTCTGGTGAAATATCGGCCTCTATCCTACGCATCATGTCGGTTTCAACCGGGCCCGGGTGTATGGTATTTACGCGTATTTTCTTGTTGGAAAACTCTAGGGCCGCGGTACGCATGATACCCACAACACCATGTTTGCTGGCCACATAGGCACCCAAACCTTCAAAACCTTTAAGACCGGCCACCGAGGAAGTGATAATGACACTTCCCCCCTGCTCCATTTTCGGGATCACATACTTGCATCCGTACCAAACGCCTTTCAAGTTTACATCGATGACCTTGTTGAAGATATCATCGGGGTAGTCTGCCATGGGGCTTGAGGTTCCTTCAATGCCCGCATTGTTGAAAAAAACATCGATTTTGCCAAACTTGTCCAACGCTATCCGAACGTATTCTTTTACAGCATCCGCTCTGGAAACGTCCCCTGTACAATAGGCAACATTGGGGTTATTGAACCCTTCAACTGTTTCTTTCAGGCTCTTTTCGTTAATGTCCACCAAAAGCACTTTGGCTCCTTCCCGCAAGAAAACTTTGGCTGTCTCTTTGCCAATTCCCGCGGCACCTCCGGTGATTATGGCCACTTTATTGTCCAATCTTTTCATGGTTTCTGGATTTGTTCACTAATGTTGGAGATTTGGAAATCACTGTCGCTGGTCTTTATCAGTATCAGATTGGGCGAAATGAAGGATGCCGTCAAATTTGGTGTCTGATATCTCCTTTTAATAATGGAGATATTTTCTCTTTTACTGATGGGCCAAATAATTTCACCTTGGGTATTCAGAATAACTTCGGTAAAGGCATATTCATAAATATTCAGCTGAAAGTTATTTTTCCCCCTGAAAGTTCTCCTGCAATAGATCCCTATGGCCCTGTCATCTTCAAAACCTGTAACATTCAGATACTCTGGTTCGATTACAATTTTTCCTTGGGTGTCCATAAACCCGTAATACGGAATTCCCTCATCCTTTATTTCTTGGATGGCACATAGACCGTTCTTAAATTTTGGATACCTGATAGCCTTAATATCACCCTGCGACTCCTCCGCATTTTGGTTCCAGACCACATCATCCCTAAAATCTATGACCAGATTGCCCTCTTGGTCTATAAAGCCCCATTTAGCGCCTTTCCGGACGGCTGCCAACCCTTCGTTGAAAGGGCCCACTTCGTCCAGCTCCTTTATTTTGACCGTTGGATCATTTATTGTCTCCAGGGTTTGTGCACCCATTACAAATGGGAAAGCCATAAAAGCCATTCCCACTAAATATTTCAGTCCCATAATTCATGTTTTTATATTGATTCAAGGTAGGTCAAATGCCGTTCTGTAAAAATGATATAAATCAGTGGAACAGCTATTTGCCATGGATATCATAGCGTCTTTCAGATTCTCTTAGAACATCAAATTGGAATATATCATACTTTTGAGGTCTTTGGGAAGTTCGTTCCGGATGTCTTCCATTTCGCCCAAGGACACATATCTCCGTAGAAATAAGAATGTGACATCGATATAGGTCTCGGCAAGGTCGTTCTCTTCCCCGTAGTCGTGGATGGCGGAGCGACCGTCAAAACGCTTCACCAGTTCTATAAACTCATCCATGTGCTTAATGTCCGGTTTCTTTTCCCTTGGGTTCCATCCATTTACGTAGGCCCCTTTAAGAAACATGGGCAGTTGCGCAATTAGTTGCAGCGATTCTTCTACAGATATGAGCTCCCGTAGGGCATGCATGATCGAAACAAATATCCTGCCCGCTTTTTCGGTGTCTTTTCCCATGCCCAATTGTTTGGCATATTCGTTCAAGAAGGTATTGCCTTCCTGTGCATATTGATTAAAATTCAGTGCCATGGTCTTTTGCATTTAAAAATTATAGTTAAAAATGGTGTATAAAACGATTTCTTGAAATGACCCCCGTCAATGGCACTGCTTGACATAATGACCCAAATCATTTCCATGTGAAGGAAATAGAGGTTTCTTTGAATTCCTATAAATTTAAATTGACCATGAAAAAAGAAGATATAGAACTGTTGGCAGGAGAACATGCAGCACCCTGTGTCTCCATTTATATGCCAACCCATAGAACAGGCGAAGCCGTTCTGAAGGGCCATGATAGACTTCTGCTCAAAAACCTTTTGAAAGATGTGAAACGTAATCTGGCCAATCAGGAATATGACCAAAAAACAATTAGTGCCCTTGCCGCCCCTATACAAGAATTGATTGATGCCAAACACGATTGGAACTTCAGGTCCGAAGGTCTTGTCCTTTTTATTTCCCCGGATCTTTTCATGACATTTCAACTTCCTTTAAAGTTTTCCCCTCAGACCATTATTTCCTCAGTATTTTACCTGGTTCCCCTCATGCCCTTTTTTGTGGATGGCGAAAACTTTATCCTCTTGACTTTGGAACTCAATGAAGTGAAGCTTTATAAGGTCGGTCGGTACAGCATTAAGGAGATTTATATTGAGGAAAAAATCCCTTCCCGGATGGAAGATCAAGTAGGTTATGACCATGAACAGAAAAATTTGCAATTCAGAAGCCAACAGCAAGCTTATGGAGAAGCCATGTTCCATGGCCAAGGTGAGGGGAAAGAAGATAGAAAAGATGAAATCCTGACTTTTTTTAGAGGTATTGACCGTGGATTGTCCTCCATTTTAAGTGCAGAAAATACTCCTTTGCTCCTCGCAGGGCTGGACGAGCAGATTTCAATCTATAAAAAGGCCAATTCCTATCACAACCTCTTTGAAAAACATCTTTCATGCCATCCATCTGACCTAAGTTCGGATGAACTGCAATTAGGGGCTTGGAAGCTTTTGGAATCCCATTTTGACCAAGAACGAAACGAAAAATTGGAGATGTTCCAGCGTTACCAAGACACGGGGAGAACCTCACAACAGATCAATGAAATTATCCCAATGGCCATTCAGGGCAGAGTGGACACGCTTTTTATCCAATATGATATGGATGTATGGGGAACCTACGACCCAACAAACAACCTTTTAAAAATAAGTCACGAACACCGGTCTCCTGCTGTACCCTTGGATAATTTGATGGTGGTAAATACTTTTCTACAGGGAGGTAAGATATACTTAATGGACAAGATGGAAATGCCCGTTCCAAGCTCGGAGTGCTGTGCCATTTTCCATAAATGAACAAACCAATAAGAACGCACTCCCCCCCCGTTACTTTTAGATATAGGCGGAAGATTTTCCAAAGGCTACATCAATGGATGGAAGCCTAGATTGATAAAAACAACAGCCTTCCCAAATAGAGTCTGACAAAACCGCTGAATATTCAGTGAAATATGTGTTTGATTTTTCGGTAAAGTTTAGCAAATAAAATCATGGGCAATTCACTTTTCAACATTGAAAGTCCAAGATTTTGTTGGCCCAAGGTCAGATTGAGTTTCATTTTTTCCACCTCAATTTGTCTTTTGAGCTTTAGAATTTTTAATCTTTGGTCTATATCCGAAAAAGAATGGTACCTGGCCTTCATTTTCAATCAAAATAGTATATGGAAAATCTTTTGATCAAAGGACTGCTCAATTTATCCCTCAAAAGGGCATATAATCCAATGAGAAGCACATAGAACAACCCTACAACCACAAATCCAAGGACCATACTGTCAAAAACAACTCCCAAACCATAGGAAACGGCTATGGAAAAAAGCAACAAGGCCAAAAACAACAAAGCCGATACGATGAACCACCCCAGAATACGATCAATGAGATGCATCAATATCTTAAAGACCTTCAGTTCGTAGTACTCCCGTGTTTGCTCTACATAGGCATGTATGCTCTCATCTGTATCCCTCAAATTTTCCTTTAAGTCCTGAAACATATCAAAATCTACTTTTGTAACCGTTCGTTTTTCTTTTTGAGCTCTTCCAATTTATACTCTAATGAATCTATGATATCCTCGGCCTTATAGCTCATATTGGATATCACATCTTCAAGTTTGTCTTCAATTTTCTTTCTCCTTTCATGCACACTTTGGGAGAGTTCGTCCACTGCATGGGAAGCCTTCTCGGATATGTCATGGGTAACATCCTGGGCTTTGCGCTTAATTTTCTCCCTGGTTTCTTTTCCTTTATCCGGAGCAAAAAGTATCCCAATTCCCGCTCCAACAATGGTCCCTGCCAATAGGGCCAAGACTATATCTCCGTTTCTGGTTGCCATATGATCAATTTTTATCGTTTATATTGTAAAAATAGCCCAACAACTTATCATTTCTGATGATATAGATCAGTTGCCCAATACTTTAAAAAATATTTCTACAAAAAAAGAAAAACCAACACTTTATTGATACCCAATTCTTTATTAAAGAATCCCATGGCCTCAAATGTTCACCAATGTGACGACGATCATTTCACCTAAAATGTAAACCATGCAATTTTGAACGAACAACCCTGACCCAATGCGGGGTAAAAACTAAAGCCATGAAAATGAATAATCGATACTTGCTGTTTATTATGCTTTTCGCCCTTTGGAATTGTAAACAAAAAGTGGAGAAAGCAACACCGGAACCTGTTCCCAAAACAGTCAAAAAACAAGAAACACCAACGCCAGAACTAAAAGCGATAGCACAGTTCATAGGCATGGCATCGGACTCTTTGGGCATACCAACTGAGCTGCAAAGTTGGACCATCGATAAAAATGGCGAATTGGACAGTATTGGAGTACAAAAGGCCTCACTTCTCTTCAAAAAGTTACTCACGTCGAGCAAGAGTAATCTTTATCCCATATTTGAGGCCAGAGATGGGAAAGAGGCCTTGATCGTTATGGCCAATCAGGGTTATGACGGAAATATCCGAGGGACGTTCTTGGTCGATAAGAACACAATGGAAATCAAGAAAGCTGCCTTTGAGCATGTGGCCGAATCCGAAGGGTATGGTGCCGCTATCGCATTTTCATCATTTGAAGAACAATTTGTCGGAACCAAGGTCAATTGGGGTGAAAACACGTTTGGATTGAACCAAAACAATACAACCATAATAAAAGGGGACAAAGTGGTCGATGGCATTTCAGGTGCTACCATAACCAGCAGGCTCACGGTGGAAATGGTCAATGATGGCCTAAAAAAATACAAGCCCTTTTTCATAACAAATTAGGTCTATCGTAGCGTGCTCGATGACTCAGGTCATTGTGTGATGCAAGCTGTGCAGGTAATTTTACGTTCAAAACATTAACACTAATTTGACAAAATGAAAATCCTTATTGTATATGGCACAAGTGAGGGTCAGACCCGAAAAATTGCCAGGTTCATGGAAGAAGTGCTTCAAGGAGGCGATCACAAAGTGGTCATTGCAGATGCCACCGAAGAGCCTCCTTCTCCTGATGGTTTTGAGGCTGTTCTGATCGGTGCCTCGGTGCACATGCAAAAATATCAAAGTGCTGTGTCCAATTATGTCATGCGCCATCTGGACATCCTCAATAAAAAGCATTCCGCATTCTTTTCGGTTTCAATGGCCATTGCTTCCAACATAGAAGAAGAGCATGAAGAAATCAAAAAAATGACTTTGGATTTCTTGGAAAGAACAGGATGGAACCCAGGTGAAGTACAATATTTTGCAGGAGCTTTAAAATATACCCAATATGATTATTTTAAAAAGCTCATCATGCGAATGATTGCAAAAAAAGAGGGAGGCAGCACAGATACTTCCCGTGACCATGAATATACGGATTGGAACAATGTAAAAACATTTGTTCTCAACTTTTGTTCAGAAACTGTACAATCAGCAAGGTAAGTTTAGGAAGGTTATTTTTTATCAATTCATTTTAAAACTAATGTCATGGGATTCAATTTTGACCAATACACCGCAGAAGGAAACACCTTTTTGAATGATTATGCCAAACAGATGTCCATGGAAAACGATAGGGACAGAGCAGGCAGGATCATGACTTCAATACTTTATGCCTTGAGGGATATCATCTCCCCCACTGAATCCATGCAGTTTATTGCCCAACTGCCCATGATTATAAAGGCCATATACGTGAATGGATGGGCCATAGGCAAAAAAAGGACAAGGGTCAAAAATTTGAAAGATTTTATCCAGCTCGCCAAAAAACATGATGGCACTGCCGCTACCAATGACTTTGGATACGATGATGATGCGGCGGAAGACTATATCCAAACAACTTTTCTGTTCTTAAAAAACTATGTGTCCCAGGGCGAACTGGAGGATATCAGGGATGTATTGCCGAAAGGCTTAAAAAATATCATCCCATCGCATATAATCAATGAATAAACAATATGGGCTTCCGTTCACCATGAATAAATTTGGTCTTTTCCAACTTGTAAGTTTATCGGAATGCACAGTAGTAAAATGTTGCTCTTGGAAAGACTAGGTTATGCTTTTGGCCAAGTGCAAATGATCAATATCATTTCCTATTTTGCCAAAGTAATCTAGTTTTGGTGCATTCCCCAGTATATTTTTAGAACAGATAGATGCGCCCTAAAAACAATGGTACAGAAGAAGATGGTAAAGGTAAAAAAACCATCAACACCCCAAAACCTCCCAAAAGGGAATACAACTTTAGCTGGGTCAATTGGTTATTGGTGGTTTTTCTGTTGTTCTTGACCGTTTTCTTCAACCGTTCTGGTGGTCCCAAAGAAATCAGTTGGTCAGAAATGGAAGATACCTTGCTCCCCACGAACGCCATCGAAAGGATTGTTGTCGTAAATAAAGAGATTGCGGAAATTTATCTGAAAAAAGACCTCTCGCAAGAACCAGAATTAAAGGAAGTCACAGATGGTCAGTTCTCTACCGATAAAGGTCCGCACTACTTCATAACCATTGGCTCGGTAGAAAGTTTTGAGAACAAATTGCAACAAAAACAACAAAGCCTTCCATCAGTAGAAAAAATTGACATACAGTATGAAAACCGGACCAATTGGATTACCGTGTTTTCATGGTTATTGCCCTTAGCAATCATCATATTGTTCTGGATGTTTATACTCCGAAGGATGGGGAATGGAAATAGTGTCAATCCGTTGTCAAACTTTGGAAAATCTACGGCCAAACTTACAGAAAAAGGAACTAAGAGTACTGTTACCTTCAATGATATTGCCGGACTTAAAGAAGCTAAGATCGAAATCATGGAGGTTGTTGACTTTCTCAAAAACCCCGAAGAGTACACCAGTTTGGGGGCCAAGATTCCTAAAGGTGTCTTGCTTGTGGGACCTCCTGGTACGGGAAAGACCCTTATGGCCAAAGCGATGGCCGGGGAGGCCCAAGTACCTTTTTTTTCGATATCGGGGTCGGAATTCGTGGAAATGTTCGTCGGTGTAGGTGCATCCAGAGTACGGGATCTTTTCAAGCGTGCCAAAGAAAAAGCCCCAAGTATCATTTTTGTAGATGAAATAGATGCCGTAGGACGCTCCAGAGGCAAGATCAACGCTTTTCAGACCAATGATGAACGCGAAAATACCTTGAACCAGCTTCTAACGGAATTGGACGGATTCGGCGAAAATACAGGGGTAATCGTGTTGGCTGCTACTAACCGCCCCGATGTGCTCGACAAGGCCCTATTGCGTCCCGGTAGATTTGACCGTCACATTTATCTGGAACTTCCAGACCAATCCGAACGTATCGAAATCTTCGAAGTACACTTGCGTCCCTTGAAACTCTCCAAAGATGTGGATGTGGAAATCTTGGCCAAACTCAGTCCGGGGTTTTCTGGAGCCGATATTGCCAATATTTGCAATGAAGCGGCCCTGATCGCCGCACGAAAGAAAAAAAAGGCTGTGGAACAAGAAGACTTTATCGCTGCACGCGACCGAGTCATTGGAGGTATGGAGCGTAAGAACAAGATAATTTCTCAAAAGGAAAGGGAAATTGTGGCATATCATGAAGCTGGCCATGCCGTGGCAAGCTGGTATTTGGAACACGTGGACTCCCTCGTAAAGGTATCTATCATTCCAAGAGGCAAATCATTGGGTGCGGCATGGTACCTGCCCGAAGAACGGCAGATTGTGACCAAATCACAGTTTCTGGACCAAATTTGCGCATCGCTCGGTGGGCGTGTGGCGGAAGAAATCGTTTTTGGGGAAGCTTCCTCCGGCGCGCTGGACGATTTGGAGAAAGTGACCAAACAAGCATATACTATGGTTGCTTATTACGGCTTGGACAAGGAAGTTGGGCCTATCAGTTACTACGATTCCACTGGGCAAAACGAACAAATATTGGGCAAGCCCTATAGCGAAGAGATGGCCAAATTAATCGACACGGAAGTAAGGGATTTGGTAATCACATCCTACGAGCGGACCAAAAATCTTTTGTTGAAACATCGAGAGGAATTGGAAAAACTTGCCCAATTACTTTTAAGACAAGAAGTAGCGGAAAAAACCGACCTCGAAAAACTCTTGGGAAAGAGAGGTGAAAAAATATTGGCTGATAGTATTTAATTTTTGTCCTAGCAACTTAACGCTTCATGTTGCCATAACTATTTTCTAAAGCAGTTCATTACTACACTGGGGTAATCACTCTTCGTAATCAAGCCCAAAGCTTGGAGTAAAAAAACCGGAGTCTAGATTTAGAGGTTTCTTTATCAAGATATTGGCATTTGTACAATGCCATAAGGGAAGTTGGAGCAAAATCACTCCTCCACCGCAAAACAAACCCTGACAGAACTGTCTGGGTTTTATTTTTTTACTACAATTACGCTAAATCCTTCAAATGCTTCACTTCCTAAGAATATCACAAACCCACCATTCAAATTTTATTGTATCAACAATCAAAATCCATGAAATTGCCTATCTTTTAGCCCAACTAAATGATTTGCTTAAACCAACTAATATGCTATTCAGAATCAACCAATCAAAAGCCACATCAAAACGTATCTTATTACTAATAAATTTTGTTTTTTGCCTAACCTTACTGATTGGATGTAAAACCGAGGTCAAAGAAGAACCTAAAAGACCCAATATTGTATTCATAATGTCGGATGACCATGCATATCAAGCCATTTCTGCGTATGACAACAGTTTGATAGAAACCCCAAATATTGATAGAATTGCCGAAATGGGCATGTTGTTCACTAACGCAAGTGTCACCAACTCTATTTGCGCCCCTTCCAGAGCTACCATTCTAACCGGAAAACACTCCCATGTGAATGGTAAAGTGGATAATGTTTCTCCCTTTGATACCACCAACGTCACCTTTCCACAACTATTGCAAAAATCTGGTTATCAAACCGCTATGTTCGGAAAATTGCACTTTGGCAACAATCCAAAAGGATTTGATCAGTTTAAAATACTGCCCGGGCAGGGCTCCTATTACAACCCGGATTTTATAACCAAAAACGAAGGGGAAATTACGGTTAAAGGGTATGTAACGGACATTGTAACGGATATGACCCTCGATTGGCTCGATAATGAACGCCAAGAGGACAAGCCCTTTATGCTGATGTACCTCCACAAAGCACCGCACCGTTCTTGGTTTATGGCAGAGAGACACATGCAAGAATACACGCAAAAAACCTTTGAAGAACCAGCCACTTTATTTGATGAACACGATGGGATGCCCGCCGCCAAAGTTGCCCAAATGAAAATTGATGGCAATATGGGCTGGGCCAACGACAGCAAGCTGTATCCAGAAGTTATGGATCAATTAGGTCTGGAGGAAGTCATTGGTTTTGACAAATTGAGGTTTGAAAATGCGATTGGGCGAATGGATTCCACCCAACGAGCCAATTTTGATGCAGCCTACGAAAAAGTAGCCGAAGATTTTATAGCACAATACCCCAATATGTCCGATGAAGACATTGCCAAATGGCGCTACCAAAGGTATATGCAGGACTACCTTGGCACCATAAAGTCCGTTGACGAGAATGTTGGTCGGGTCTTGGACTATTTGGAGGCCAATAATATGATGGAAAACACCATTATTGTGTACACTTCGGACCAAGGATTTTATCTGGGAGAGCATGGTTGGTTCGATAAAAGGTTTGTCTACGACGAAAGTTTAAAAACCCCGTTGCTAGTTTCTTGGCCAAACAAGATAAAATCTGGAAGCGTATCGGATGAGCTTGTTCAAAACTTGGATTTTGCGCAAACATTTCTCGATGTCGCCGGTGCTCCTCAACCCAGCGATATGCAAGGAAAAAGTTTAGTTCCCGTTCTGACAGATGATTTGGACAATTGGGAAAGGGACGCTGTATATTATCATTATTACGAACATCCATCCGAACATAATGTGAACAGGCACTATGCCGCCATCACCAAAGATTACAAGTTGATACACTACTATTTTGACCTTGATTATTGGGAATTGATAGACAGGAAGAAAGACCCTCTGGAACAACACAATTATTACGATGACCCAGCCTATGCCGAAATCCAAAAAGACTTGCACCAAAAGCTTGATGCACTGCGTGAACAATACGGTGATTCCACAGCACTGAGCCAACAGTACATTGATGAATTTATGCCATTGGCAAAAGAAGGAAAAGTATATGGTGTTGAAGATGATATTTTGGAACCCATTATTGAAAAGTGGGAAAGTTCCAAGGAGAAAGACTAATGCCAATACAAACCGTTGGAAAATTAATTTTCATACCTTTTTAATCTTAACCCAATCAAACCTTAAAAAATGTTGCGCATAAAATCGTTGAAGGGAATCATCCTTCTTGGACTACTTATCGTATGTTCCTGCCAAAAAGAATCATCAAAGCCAATTGAAACCCCTCTAACCATTCAATTGGACTCGGCCTACCTCAATCAAAAAGTGACGGAAGCCAATAATTTGGGAGCAGTTCAATTGGCCGAAGGCCTTCAACTCAACCTTTGGGCTCCCGACACCCTTGCCCCTGACCCCATCGCTATGGATATCGATGCACAAGGCCGTATCTTTTTTACACGAACCAACCGTCAAAAAAATTCAGAATTCGATATACGCGGCTATCGGGATTGGATGACAGCATCCATTAGTTTTGAAAGCGTAGCAGACCGAAAGACATTTTTGCACGAAACATTTGCTCCCGAAAAGAGTGAAGAAAATGCATGGTTGGCAGACCTCAATAATGATGGCAGTCACGATTGGATGGATTTAGCTGTGGAAGAAGAAGAAGTCTGGCGTTTGGAAGACGCCGACAACGATGGGCTTGCCGAAAAAGCAACTCGGGTAGTACACGATTTCCACACCGAAGTAACCGATGTGGCCAATGCTTTGGCCGTGGACGGTGAAAACTTGTTCGTTGGGGTTGCCCCGGATATGTGGCGTATGGAAGACACCAACGGCGACGAAGTATTTGACACCAAAACTTCCCTTGCCACTGGATTTGGCGTTCATATAGGGTTTGGAGGGCACGGAATGTCAGGTGCCGTTATGGGACCCGATGGCAAACTCTATTGGGGAATAGGCGATATTGGTGCCAATATTACCGATAACGAAGGGAATCGCTACCCCTACCCTAACCAGGGAGTAATTGTACGTAGCAATCCCGATGGGTCCGATTTTGAGGTTTTTGCCCATGGTCTTCGCAATACCCATGAGTTTGTTTTTGACAAGTATGGCAACATCATTTCCTCTGATAATGATGGAGACCACCAAGGTGAAAGTGAGCGTTTGGTTCATATTGTTGAAGGTTCCGATGCGGGATGGCGATCCAACTGGCAATACGGAAAATATACGGACCCAAAAAACAACGACTACAAGGTTTGGATGGACGAAAAACTGTACTTGCCCAGATGGGAAGGGCAAGCCGCCCATATCATCCCTCCTATCACGAATTACCACAATGGCCCTACGGGAATGTTGTTTAATCCAGGAACTGCTTTGGGCTCGGAATGGGTGGATAAGTTCTTTCTGGTTGAATTTGTGGGCGACCCTTCTCTGTCGCATATCTGGTCTTTCGATCTAAAACCCAAAGGAGCCTCCTTCGAACTCAATTCCGAAGTGGATGTGCTCAGCGGCATTTTGCCTACCGCCATAAAATTCGGTCCGGATGGAGCGCTTTACCTTGCCGATTGGATCAACGGTTGGGATACAAAAAATTCAGGTCGTGTTTGGAAACTGGACGTAACCGATTCAGAGAACGATTTGGCCGAGCAACGTGTGGAAACCCAAAAATGGATGACTACGGACTTTGAAGCTTTGGACAATGACGAACTCGTAGAATTATTGCACTATCCCGACATGCGAATTCGTCAAAAAGCACAATTTGAATTGGCCAAAAGCACCTTTTGGGGCCATCGAAGGTTAAAGCAAGTAGCTCAAGAAGACGATAATCAATTGGCCCGGATCCATGCCATTTGGGGTATTGGACAACAGGCCGGAAAAGATACCGATAAAGCGGACCTATTGGTGGAACTTTTAAATGATGATGACCTAGAAATCGTAGCGCAAAGTTTAAAAGTTTTGGGAGATGTACGCCATTCCGGAGGAAGCGATAAAATGATTTCATTACTTAATTCTAAAAACCCTCGAGTGCAGTTTTTTGCTGCCCAAGCATTGGGAAGAATCAAAGCGGAAGATGCCGTACAACCCCTATTGGATATGTTGGCAGAAAACTCAGATGAAGATCTCTATCTCCGTCATGCCGGTGTTTTGGCATTGACAAGAATCGGAAACTACGAACCTTTGGTCGACTTGGCACAAAGTGATAATCGTTCCCTAAAAATTGCAGCCGTTTTGGCTTTACGACGAATGAAACGTCCGGAAGTTGCCGTTTTTCTTAAGGATGCTGATGAATACATTGTTACCGAAGCTGCCCGAGCTATTAACGATGACAAGGGAATCAAAGAAGCCCTTGGGGATTTGGCCGCACCTTTGGAAAGCCCAAAGTTCAATTCCGAACCACTTATGCGACGTGTTATCAATGCTGCGCTTCGATTGGGAGGTGAAGAACAACTGGACAATCTGATTGCCTATGCCAAAAATGAAAATGCCCCTTCGGCATTACGAGGTGAGGCATTGGCCGCACTCAGCACATGGTCTTCCCCGTCGGTTATGGACCGCGTTGACGGCTATTATTTAGGGGAAAAAGAAAGACCGTTAGAGCCCATTCAAAACAAAGTAACGGGAAGTATGTCAGATTTTTTGGCTGATGACAATCCAGAGGTATTGGTCGGGGCCTTAAAACTATTGTCCGCCTTGCAACTACATGGGCATGAAGACCGATTGGTTCAATTGATGCGCACCCATCCTTCGCCGCAAGCAAGAGCCGAAGCTTTGACTGCCTTGGGCAATACGGGGTATAATCAGCTGGCGCAAGTTATGCGTATGGGCATGAGTGATGAAAATGCTCAGGTGAGACGAACTGCGGTGACTTTGATCGGTGAACTTTCCTTGACAAAAGAAGAATTGCCAGGTATCGTAAACCCCATATTCAGTAAAGGAGGTACTGGTGAACAACAAGCGCTTTTGGAAGTTTTGGCAGAAATGCCCGTTGAAAAAAGTGAAGTTGTCCTGGCTAATTTGTTGAAGCAGGCCGCTCGTGGTCGCATTGATGAAGCCGTAATGCTCGATTTGATGGAAGCCGTCGACAACAACAACTCCGAAATGGTTGAAAACGAACTCGCAGCTTTAAAAAAGCAAGGTTATGGCACCGATGCCTATGCAGAAACCTTATATGGCGGCAATTGGTGGGCCGGTCGAAATGTTTTTATAAGTAACCCAACGGCCCAATGTGTTCGCTGTCATGCATTAAAGGGCTCCGGTGGCCAAGTAGGCCCTGCAATGGACGATATCGGCAACAGATTGACTCGCGAACAAATTTTAGAATCTTTGATAGCGCCCTCTAAACGAATCGCTCCGGGTTATGGAAGCGTGGTGTTGACCTTGACCAACGGACAGGAGGTTACAGGGCTATTGGAAGAAGAGAATGATGAAGCATTGATTCTGCGTACTTCCGATGCCGAACCACTAGAGGTAGCGCACTCGCGCATTAAAACAAGGCGGAACTTGCCTTCGGGAATGCCCGCCATGGGTAAAATGATCAGCAAAAGGGAATTACGAGATTTGATAGAATATTTAAGCAATCTTAAAACAAAGGAATGAGTCGACCGCTTTCTCAAAAGTATTGGATTGCGTCATTCTGAATTCATTTCAGAATCCCATAATGCAGATAAGCAAATCACTCTGGGAACCTGAATGAGTCCAATTAATTACGATTGCCGTTGTTCACGTAAATTTTGATATTAATTTAATAGAATCAATCGGCGATTTTCTTATAGCTGTCCGTAACTTTAAGATAGTTTAGTTATTCACCCTAAAATACTCCAGATATGAAAAAAATTCTTTTCCTTACAGGTGATTTTGCCGAAGATTACGAAACCATGGTACCTTTTCAAATGCTTTTGATGGTTGGCTACGAGGTACATGCCGTTTGCCCAGACAAGAAAAAAGGCGATACCATTAAAACCGCCATTCACGATTTTGAAGGCGACCAGACCTACACCGAAAAACCAGGTCATAATTTTGAATTGAACTACAGTTTTTCGGAAGTTGACCCTTCCGATTATGCAGGATTGGTCATTGCCGGAGGTCGTGCACCAGAATATCTTCGCCTAAACCAGAAAGTGCTGGATGTGGTCAAGCACTTCTTTGACGAAAACAAACCCGTAGCGGCCGTTTGTCACGGTATTCAAATACTCACCGCAGCAGGCGTGGTAAAAGGTCGTAAACTGACTGCTTACCCCGCTGTTGGGCCGGAAGTAACCGTTGCAGGTGGAGAATTTCAAGACATTCCGGTGGATGGAGCCTATGTGGATGGCAACTTGGTTACCTCCCCAGCATGGCCTGCACACCCAGCATTTATTCGTGAATTCTTAAAAGTAATGGGGGCTAAAATATCCATCTAAAAAATAATTCCATTCGGATAAAAAAGGACGGTATTACCAAGAATATTTTTTAGGTAATGCCGTCCTTTTTTCTTTTTTATGAAGATGCTCAGCCGTAAAAAAGAGTTTTGACTATATTAACTGAAGCTTAAAAAATTCAACATGGATGCGAACAAGGAACTTAAATTACGATGCTGGATAGATATTGATGGGAGAAAGTTTTTTGGACCTGGGCGAGCGCAACTATTGATGATGATCGATAAAAATGGTTCCTTGTCCAAAGCTGCCAAGGAAATGGGTATGTCCTACCGAAAAGCTTGGTCCATGGTGGAAGACATGAACCATAGAGGGCAACAACCTTATGTAGAACTGCACAAAGGAGGAGCCCAAGGTGGCGGAGCCGAATTAACCGAAGCTGGTAAAAAAGTACTTTCCGCCTTCATCAAAATGAACACCATAATCAACGAGACCTTAGAGGAACATACGGACGAAATGCTGGGACTGATTTAAATCTTGATGCCAAAACCGTGCAACAGAATCAATCGAAGGCCTACGTAAAGCACCAAAATACTGGTAAGCACACCCAAAAATTTTAGATTGAATTTTTTGTTGGACAGATAAGAACCGATACTCCCGCCAATCACCACGGCAACCACAAGTTGTAACATCAACTCACTGTTCAGTTTGAAAGTTCCTGCCACATTTAGGCCAATCAAGCCCGAAATGGAATTCACCAAAATAAAAACAGAAGCCAATGAAGCGATAGTTCTAGGGTTGGCCCATTTTAAAAGGTTTAGTACCGGCGACAAGAAAATACCTCCACCGATACCCGATACGCCCGATAGCAGTCCGATACTTCCACCTAAGAGTAGTTTTTTAGTATTTGAGAACTCGTAGGTATCCATTTTTTTCTTCACAAAACGAAGCAGCATAAAAATACCGGCCAAGACAAGGGCTATTCCCAATACCATAAAAAAAGAGGTTTTGGAAAGTCGTAACTGCGCTCCGAGATAAGCCAATGGGATGCTTGCCGCCAAAAAAGGCCAAAACTTTTTTAGAGTAAACACTCGATTCTTGATAAAAAACAACGTTCCAATGGTCACTACACAAATATTTAAAACCAATGCCGTGGAGCGTATCTCGTAAAAATCGGTCAAGAAAAGGCTTAGAATAGCCAAATAACTGGAACCTCCCCCAAATCCGACCGAGCTATAAAAAAGTGCAATCAAAAAGAAGACAATGGGCAAATATTCAACGCTCATTTTGGTTAGGAAATTAGTTTACAACTAATCAAATCACCTTCTGCAAGTTTCTCACCTTCATCTACAAAAGCGAGTGCGTTTCCTTTGGCCATAGATTGAATCATAGAGGAACCTTGACCATCCAAAATTTGCGCTTTACCATCAAAAACAGCTGCTTTTAGAAAAGATGGACGTCCAAAACGATTTTCATACGGATGCTTTATCGGGAATTGATAGGTAGCCAGACCAGTTCTTACATACCCAGATAATTTCTGTAATAGCGGAAGCACATACACATAAAAACATGTAAGCGAAGAAGCAGGGTTTCCCGGCAAAGCAAACACAAATTGATCTTGCTTTCGCCCAAAATACAAAGGCTTCCCTGGTTTTTGAAACACCTTGTAAAACAATTCATTGACCCCATTTTCTTCGAGGGATTGTTTTACAAAATCATAATCGCCCACGGATATTCCTCCAGAGATAATCAGCACATCACAAGAATCCAATGCGGTTTTGATACCTGTTTTCGTGGCCTCAAAATCATCTTGTATTTGTGTTTTTTGATGGTGTTCAAAGCCAAATTGTTGTAATGCACCCGAAATCGCATAGCTATTGGATTCGTAGATTTGTCCCTCGGTTTTGGATTCACCCGGTTTCACCAATTCATTTCCCGTAGTGATGATGTTGACCTGTGGCTTGGAAAAAACTTCCAATTGTGCCAATCCCAAACTGCCCATCAATGCCAAGGAGGGTGGATTCAAAATATGTCCTTTTTCAAATACCTTTTGCCCCTCTTTCAACTGACCGCCTTTTTTACGGATGTTTTGACCAGCCTTGGGCATTTCATCCAAGAAAAGCGTATTTTCTTTTACCGAGGTTTTCTCCTGCATCATTACGGCAGAAGTATTTTGGGGCACTTTGGCTCCCGTAAAAATGCGAACGGCCTCGCCATCTTTTAAAGAAATATCCTTGGAGTCGCCAGCGGCCACCTCGCCTACCAATTTGTATTCCTGATAAAGCCCGCACAGTGCATACCCATCCATCGCGGAATTATCAAACTCGGGCACATCAAAAGGGGAAACTGTATTTGCCGCAAGGGCATAGCTTAGCGACTCTTCAAGTGGCTTTGTTTCCCTTTGTAAAGTGATTTTTTGGTCTTCAATAATGCGAAGTGCTTCTTCAATCGTAACCATTAGCCTCCTATTGAAATCATGGAACGGTTTTGCTCGTAGTGTTCGGCATCCATCTTTACATCCATCCCGTCTCGGGAATGTTTTTTGGATTTAATCGCCTCCAAAATGGTCTTATCTATCTTTTCGCCGTTCCGCATCGGGGTCAATAAGTCCGTTTCGGATGTGGCAAACAGACAATTCTTCATCTTGCCATCAGCCGTTAGACGAATACGGTTGCACTCATCACAAAAAGGATTGGTAATCGTGCTCACAATGCCAAAACTGCCCTTGTGGCCCTTCACCCTAAAGTTGGTCGAAGTGCTATGCTTTGGATTTTGTAAAGTTTCTATTTCCCCGAACTTGTCACCAACGGTCTGTAAAATTTCGTCTTTGGACACGCCCTTGCTCCAGTCCCATTTATTGCCCTTAAAAGGCATAAACTCAATGAACTTGGGCGTAATCTTTTTATCCTTGGTCAGGGCAATAAAATCATTGATTTCATTGTCGTTCACCCCTTTGATCAGAACAATATTGATTTTGAGGTCCATATCCATGTCCAAAGCCATGTTCAGGTTCCGCATGATGCGTTCGTAATAATCCCGCTTGGTAATGAACACCGATTTCGCCTTATCCAGCGTATCCAAACTAAAGTTGATTTTACGCAGCCCAATTTTCTGGAAGAGTTCCAGGTATTTGTCGAGAACAATTCCATTGGTGGTCAATTTGAGAGTAACGCCAAGTTTGGCCAGTTCTTCGACCAAAAAGCCGAAATTCTTCCGAACCAAAGGTTCGCCCCCAGTCAGCCGCACCGTATCCACACCCAAATCCCGGAATGTACGAGTCATTTCGATAATTTCTTCAAGTGTCATGATGCTCGGCTTTTCCATCAACTCAATACCTTCTTCGGGCATGCAGTAAAAGCATCGAAGATTGCATCGGTCCGTCAACGAAATGCGGAGATAGGTATGTGGCCTACCGAAATTGTCTATTATTTGTGGTTTCTTTTCAATCATGTCTTTTTCCTTCTATCACTTTAAATGCATGCAGTACGTGGGGGAAAATCGCATCCATGGATTCTGCTGCTCCTTTGGTGGAACCCGGCAGTGCCAGAATGAGTTTACCATCCTTGATGCCCACGATGGAACGCGAGAACATCGCATACGGCATCCGGTTTTGCCCGTAGCTTCGCATTTGTTCTTCTACTCCTTTTAGTTTGATGTCCAACAAAGGTTCTAAGGTCTGTGGAGTGACATCTCGTGGCCCCACACCCGTTCCTCCCGCGAAAATCACCAAGTCTGCGGTGGTATTTTCTACTTTTTTAAGGATTTCCTCAGGGTCATCGGGAATAATGCTTTTTTGAGCTGTTACTCCTAAGGCCTTCAATTTCTCTATGATAGCCTCCCCTGCCCTGTCTTCTCCTTTTCCTTTGGAAATGGTGTCGGAACAAACAATAACATCGGCAGTCAGCCCTTCTGAATTGATTTTGAAAGAGGATTTTCCTCCTTTTTTCGATTTGAGACGAATGGTGCTGATTTCAACATTCTTGTCAATCGGTTTGAGCATATCGTACATCGTAAGCGCAACAACGCTCGCTCCGTGCATCGCCTCTACTTCTACCCCTGTTTTATAAATGGTTTTTACCGTCATCCTGATAATGATGTCCAAACCATCGATTTTATAATCAATTCCAGTGAATTCGATGGGTAACGGATGGCAATCGGGCAACAAGTCTGGGGTTTTTTTGACGCCCAACAACCCGGCCGCCTTGGCCATTTCAAACACATTCCCTTTGGGAACGGCGTTGTTTTGTATGGCATCAATCGTAGCCTGACTGCTCGTTTTTACGATAGCTTCTGCGGTGGCTTCCCGCAAAGTGGTCACTTTATGTGTAATGTCTACCATTTACTTATTTACTTTCCATTGATGGGTTTCGTCTTCAAAAATCTCCTTTCCGAAAACAGGCACCTTCGCCTTGATTTCCTCCACAAAAAAGTTCGTGGCCTCTATCGCAATCTTTCGGTGTGCCGATGATGTGAACACGAACAAGCACAACTCACCAACCTTTACTGGGCCCAAACTGTGATAAATATGGGCACATGTAATATCGAACTTGGCAAAAGCAGCTTCACGGATTTCGTGAAACACTTTTTCCGCCATTTCCTCATAGGCCGAATAATCGATAGCGGTTACGGTTTTTCCGTCCACTTCGTCGGCCCTGACCTGTCCCAAAAAAATACTATGGGCACCAATATTGGTCTTGCTTTGGTGGTTGGCCACAGAATTGGCAATTTTTTCGGGAGGAATCGCTCCTTGTACAAATACTTTTTTTGGTTTCTTCTTATCCATCAATTATGGTTTCTATGCCGCCTTCCACATTTTTCAGATTGTGAAAGCCAAATTCATTTTTAAGGATCTCTATGGCGTTTTTGCTTCGCTTTCCTGACTGGCAGAACACAAAAACTTCCTGATTGTTCGGTATTTCCTGATATCGTGACGTTAAATCATTCAAAGGTATGCTCAGTACTTTTTTACCTTTTGGTTTGGGCTGTTCAAATACTTCACGCACATCAAGATACCAGTGTTCTGCATTTTTTAAATCGCAATCAATATAAACGGGAGATATCCCTTCTTTCCTTATTTTTTCTATTTCTTCAGGGCGCTTGTTTATCTTGATGGTCTGCTCGCTGGCTTGCATCATGTTGATGAGCTTTAACTTACCCGACAATACTTCTCCTGTCTCCAAAATGACCTTAAGGACTTCAGCAGCTTGTAGGGTTCCCAGAATACCTGGCAGTACACCCAATACACCCGTAGCCTCACAACTGATGTTCTGTCGCGTGCTTTTCGGAAACACACATCGGTAAGTGGGCCCATCGCTATAATTAAAGACCGACAATTGCCCTTCATTTTTATAAATGGAGGCAAAAACCCAAGGTTTGTCAGCCAATAGGCAAGCATCGTTGATGAGATACTTGGTTTCAAAATTGTCGGTTCCGTCCAAAATAACATCATATTGGCTGATGATTTTCTGGGCATTGTCCGAAGTCAATGGCTCTTCATAACTTTCAAATTGCACCTCGCTGTTCTGTTTTTCCAAATGTTCTTTGGCCACAAGCGCTTTGGGTTTTCCCACGTCCGATTCTTGAAACAACACTTGTCTGTGCAAATTGGATATATCGACTTTGTCGTGATCCATTAGACCAATTTTGCCCACTCCGGCACCTACCAAATACATCGCGGCGGGACAGCCCAAACCTCCAACACCAACAATCAACACTTTGGCATTGCGAAGCTTTTCCTGACCTTCCGGCCCAACTTCCTTGAGTTTTATTTGTCTATCGTATCTGCTCATCCTCCCGCGAACGGTGGCAACAAAGCCACTTCGTCCCCATCTTTTAGGGTTATTTTATCATCCAAATTTTGATTCACCGCAATCTGTACGGAATCTTTATCCGCAATCGAAAGTCCATTCAGGCACTGTGCTTTTAGATCCGAAGCGGTAAGTTGTCCTTTGAGTTCCATCACTTCTTCGGACTTATCGGCGGCTTCAGCCACCAAACCGAAATATTTAACGGTCACTTTCATACATCCATTTGTTTTAGTTGCTGTACATCTTCTTCGGTGTCCACATCAAATCCTCCATTTTTGAAGGTTTCCGTACAGAAATTGAAATCATCCAGTTGCAAGAATTTCTTGGCTCCTTCGTCGCCCTCCAATTGCAATAACAACGGAAACGCTGCTTTACCAAAAATAGCCGGAACGCCAATATTATCACCATACTTTGAATACGTCGCTTTAGGATTCTTGGTCAATTGGGTGTGCACCAACTTGATTAAATTGACACGTTCCAAAAAGGGTTGGTCGGATACCAGAAATAATATATGGTCCAGTTCGTTTTCCTCCACCAATGCAGCTTGCAACCCTATTTTAATGCTGGATGCCATACCTTGTTCCCAATTGGGATTAATCACCACTTTAAAACCATCCGAGCTTATCATTTGCTGAATTTTGTCTTGATTGGCACCCAGTACCAAAATCTTGGTCTGAAATCCTAACATATCCACTTTATCCATCGTGTGCTCCAAGAGGGTCTTTCCTTTGAATTCCACCAACTGTTTGGGTCGGCCCAATCTTGATGAGCCTCCTGCCGCCAATACCACAACCGCTATGTTTTCTTCTGCGCTCAAAGGGTTATTTTTTGAAATTGGTTTGCTGTTGTATCGTGAATGGGTTCTGTTTTCTGCTTCAAGGGTCGGGCATTTTTATGCTTCAATACACTTTGAATTTCTGCCAGAATGGACAATCCAATCTCTGCAGGTGTCTCTGCTCCTATTTCCAGCCCTACGGGTGCGTGGATTTTGTTCAAATCCTCTTTGGATACTTCAATACTTTCATCCGCCAACTCGTTGAGCATACGCTCGTATTTTTTTAAAGGCCCAAGAATACCGATATAAGGTATCTCGGTTTTGCCCAGCAATAGCTTCAGGACAGCCAAATCATAGTTATAATTGTGGCTCATCAGCACAAAACAAGTCCGGTTGTCTATCTTGATATTTTCCAAGGTTTCTTCAGGCTTTGCTACAATTACTTGACACGAACCTACAAAACGCTCTTTGTTCGCGTGTGTGGGACGTCCATCGGTTACGGTTACGTTCCAGCCCAATAAATCGGCCTGTTGCGCCAAAATTTGGGCATCGTTCCCTGCTCCTACCAAAACTAAGTTAACGGGTGGTTGATGCTTTTGAATAAATACATAATGCTTCTCACCATCAATCTCCAGTTCTCCAAAACAGGAGTCACCTTCATTGATAACCTCTTTGCTTTTAAAAAGCAAAGCTTTGTGCAAATTATCAGGGATTGGCTTGCTCGCAACAGCATGATTTTCATCTGCAATCAAAACGGTTCCGCGTTGTTTCTGGCTTTTATCCAAGTTAAAAACAATTGAGATTACCATTGGAACTTCCTGTTCAGCAACCCTTCTTAAAAGTTCACAGGAATTATTGGCATCGGTATAATCTACAGGTTCAAAAAGCACCTGAATGATGCCATTACAGCCCAATTGTGCACCGAGTACCGCATCATCTTCGTCACTGGTATCATAAGTGACCAGTTTGTTTTCTTGTCTGTCCAAGGCAAAAAGTGCCTTTCTAAGCGCATCTCCTTCCAAACAACCTCCGCTAATGGCTCCCGTGATGTTTCCGTATTCGTCCACCAACATTCGTGCGCCCGCTCTGCGATAGGAAGAACCATCAACATGCACCACGGTGGCCAAAATACAGCGAATGTTCTGTGCTTTTAACTCCGAATAACGCGATATGATGACGTCCAACTCTCTCATATACTTACAGTTTTTAGTTGGTTGATGGCTTTTTTTATTTCTGACACAGCCTGTTCAATATCTTCAGAAGTTGTGTTGCGACCTGTACTGATGCGCAAACTTGCCAGAGCAACATCGTTTTCAACCCCCATAGCTTTTAACACGTGAGATGGATTCACTTGATTGGCTGTACAGGCGGAACCCCGAGACACGGCCAATTTATTCAAATAGCGAAGCAATTTTGTGCCATCCACTCCTTTGAAGGAAACATTGGTGGTATTGGGCAATCGATTTTCTTTGACGCAGTTTATAGTTGTTCCCTCAATGCTTAAAAGAGCTTCTTCCAATTGGCTTCGTAAGCTCGACTGCTTTTGATGGTTTTCCTCAAGGTTTTGTTGAGCGATTTCACACGCTTCGCCAAAACCAACAATGCCTGGAACATTCAAAGTTCCTGGACGGACTCCTTTTTCGTGATTGCCTCCATACAAATGCCTCCCAACAGAAATATTGTTGTTTTTATTTAAATAAAGTGCACCAATGCCTTTAGGTCCATATGTTTTGTGAGAAGAAAAAATAGCTATGTCAATTCCCGAATCCTGCAGGTCAACTGGAATTTTACCAACGGCTTGCGTAATATCGGACATCACAGTCACTCCTTTGGAGTGCGCTAATTCGGTTATACTTGTTATAGGATGAATCAAGCCTGTTTCGTTGTTGGCCAGCATCAGACAAACCATAATTGTATCCGGCTTTATGGATTCTTCCAACTCATTCAAATCAACATTGCCATTTGTGTCAACATCCAAATAAGTGACCTCAAATCCATCTGCTTCCAAGGCTTCCAATGGTTCAAGTACTGCTTTATGTTCCGTTTTACAGCTAATAATATGGTTTCCTTTGTTACTATTCTTTTTACAGAACCCAAACAGAGCCAAATTGGCCGCCTCCGTGGCACCAGAAGCAAAAGTTAATTCAACAGGCCTGCTATTCACAAGACCGGCAACCTTGTTTCTGGCTATTTCCACAGCTTCATCGGCATACCACCCAAAGGAATGGTCACTACTAGCGTTGCCGAAATTATCGGTAAAATAAGGCAACATAGCATCCACCACCCGAGAGTCAGTCGGCGTGGTGGCATTGTAATCCAGATATATTTTTTTGTTTAGAGACAAATTATCATCGTTATGTACATGTATGCATAACGCAATTTAATAAGAATAACAGCGACTTGCACACATTTTTCAAATCATTATGAAATAAATCTTAAAGAATTCTTGGGCAAACCATCCTTTAATCGTAATATTGCAATGAATAAATATAGATTATGGGCCTGGCCAAAACAGAAATATTCACCGACAAGCAGAACCAAATTGCGCAGTATGCCAAAGTTTTTGGACATCCTGCCCGTGTGGCCATTTTGCAGTATTTGTATAAGTTGAATGCTTGTGTTTGTGGTGATTTGGTGGATGAAATTGGTTTGGCTCAACCCACTATCTCTCAACACCTTAAAGAATTGAAGCAGTTGGGGCTCATAAAAGGCAATGTTGAAGGTACAAGCGTTTGCTATTGTATTGATGCTGACAATTGGAAAAAGATGAAGGTTGTGATGTCCGACTTTCTGGACCAAGACCTGAATCAAAAAGATTGCTGCTAAAAAAAATTTGAATATATTAATCGTAATATTACAATAAATAGATGTTGTTATGAAGTTAGAAGAAGTAAAATCAGCCCTAGAACATTTGGAAACCATTGCTTTTCAATTACCCAACGGGGAATTGGTGCCCAACCACTTTCACGTTACCGAAGTGGGTAAAATTACCAAGCATTTTATTGATTGTGGTGGCACTGTGCGCAATGAAGAGGTCGTAAATTTCCAGCTTTGGAACGCCAATGATTATGACCATAGACTCCACCCTGAAAAACTGGTCAACATTATTGAGCTGTCCCAAAAAACGCTGAACATCGGAGATTTAGAGGTGGAAGTGGAATATCAAGGTCAGACCATAGAAAAATTTGCCCTGGATTTTGACGGTACCAATTTTCTACTGACCACCAAGCAAACTGATTGTTTGGCAAAAGACCAATGCGGGGTACCTGCCGAAAAGCCAAAGGTGAAATTATCCGAAGTCCAAAATACACAGGCCTGCGCTCCAGGTAGCGGATGTTGTTAATCCCGCTAAAACACTCTGGACTTTAGGTCCATAGGTTTAGGAAAGAAAATTCTTTGTCGCATCCGGTATCAAGTCCTCCCTTAATCCCTCCAAAGGAGGGAAACTTCTCCCCTTGGGGAGATTGGAGAGGAGAGCTTTTATAAATATATAGCAACCAAAACAATATGTCACTTTTTAAAGTATTGAACGATTTTATTTCCAATTCGGATACGCAATCCATAACGGCGGAGCGAAAACAAACCTTGTCACAGCTTGTTGATTATATTGAGGCCAAGGTAAATGATGGCGAATCCATTCACATCAACTTTATCTGCACACACAATTCGCGAAGAAGCCATTTATCTCAAATCTGGGCGCAAACTATGGCACATCATTTTAACGTGAAAAACGTGAATTGCTATTCTGGCGGAACAGAAGCTACGGCCCTATTTCCGATGGTGGCGTCTACCTTGGCAAACACTGGTTTTGAGGTAAAGACACTTTCCGAAGGAAAGAACCCCGTGTACAGCATCAAGTTTTCGGAGAATGAACATCCCGTGATAGGTTTTTCCAAAAGAATGGATGATGATTTCAACCCAAAATCAGACTTTGCAGCCATAATGACCTGCTCTCAGGCTGACGAAGGGTGTCCGTTTGTGCCCGGAGCCGAAAAACGGATTCCAATCACTTACGAAGACCCCAAAGCGTTTGACAACACATCCCAACAAGCTGAAAAGTACAGCGAGCGAAGCAAACAAATCGCTACCGAAATGTTTTATGTCTTTTCCCAAATAAAAAAGTAATGGCAACCAAAAAATTGAGCTTTTTAGATAGAAACCTGACCCTTTGGATTTTTGTGGCGATGATATTTGGGGTTGGAATCGGTTACTTTTTTCCAAGTTTTCCCGATTTTGTCAACTCCTTCAGCAGTGGAACAACCAATATTCCCATTGCCATTGGATTAATTTTAATGATGTACCCGCCTTTGGCGAAGGTGAAATACTCCCTGTTGCCAAAAGTGTTCAAAAACACCAAAATTCTCTCCATTTCTCTCTTTTTGAATTGGATTGTAGGTCCGATTTTAATGTTTGCGCTGGCCATCATCTTTTTACGGGATTATCCTGAATATATGGTTGGGCTTATTTTAATCGGTCTGGCTCGATGCATCGCTATGGTTTTGGTTTGGAACGATTTAGCCGAAGGCAGCAGTGAATATGGTGCAGGATTGGTGGCGTTGAACAGTGTTTTTCAAGTATTTGCCTATAGCTTTTACGCTTGGATTTTCATCACCGTACTCCCACCCTATTTTGGGTTTGATGGGGCTATCGTCGACATCTCCATCGGAACCATTGCCGAGAGCGTAGCTATTTATCTTGGAATTCCTTTTTTAATGGGCATTTTGAGCCGTCAAATCCTTGTGAAGCTCAAAGGTGAAACTTGGTACACCGAAAAATTTATCCCCGCTATTTCGCCCATCACATTGATTGCACTGCTCTTTACCATTGTTGTAATGTTCTCGTTGAAAGGAGAACTGATTGTGAAAATACCTATGGACGTTTTGATTATTGCCGTGCCGTTATTGATTTATTTTGCCTTGATGTTCATTATCGGATTTTTCACCACCAAAGCAATGGGTGCCGAATACGACAAAACGGCTTCAGTGGCGTTCACAGCTGCAGGAAACAATTTTGAACTTGCCATTGCCGTGGCCATTGCCGTATTCGGTTTAAACTCAGGTCAGGCCTTCACGGGCGTTATAGGACCATTGGTAGAAGTGCCAGCGTTGATCTTATTGGTAAAAGTTTCCTTCTGGCTAAGAAAAAAATATTACGGATACACAAAAGTCAATACATAAAGGCGTAGCCATATTTTAAAATTTCGAAGAGTTTAGTAACTTCAGCCTTGCAAAAAATGGAAACAAACTAAACACATTATGGCTAGAGGAGTTATTGTTCTTGCACTTTTGACACTGTTATCTTCCTGTAATTCTAAAGAAGACGCTGTTCGGCACGAACTTGGACTGGTTTACAATGTTTTAAGGGATGTCGACATCGATAATTACGAGGTGTACGCAATGGACCTTGATGGATCCAACAAGAAAAACATAACGGATCTGTATCCAGTGGATTGGACCTACTATTCTTATGAGGATACACTTTATTTTATTTCTGACCGAGGTACCTGCAAACGTTGTTATTTTTTGTACAAAAGCAATTTTAAGGGAGAAGATGTCCAGAAAGTTTCAGAATTGGAATTGGCCGACAGCTGGATGAGCAGCAGAAAAGATGGTACTGAACTCATTGTAAAGCCCAAACTAATCACTGAAAATACATTCTACATCTTAGACCAAAAAGGAAATATTATCAACCGATTGGAAACGGAACTTGCCTATGCGGCGGACCCCTTATTTGTAAATGATGGCGAACAGGTGGTTTTTAGAGGGGGTAAAACCGTAGGGAAACATATTGATGGTTTTGATGAGGAACTTTATATTATGGATTCGGATGGAAGCAACCTAAAACAATTGACCCATTACCCCGAAGAAGACGGCAGCGCCGGAAAATATGGATATCGGGCAGGTGCTCCAAAATTGAACCCTACCGAAAATTTTGTCACTTACCAAAGCAAGCAAGATGGGAAGTATAGCTTGTATGCCACGACGCTGGATGGTAGCAAAACTTGGAAATTGACCGAAAACAGCCAAAACGAAGGATGGCACGATTGGAGCCCTGATGGAAAATGGTTGGCCATTGAACTTTTCGATGATCAACAATCACAATTTCATATTGGTTTGATGAATTGGGAAACCAAGGAAATGGAAGTTTTAACTGACGATACCTTCAAATACCAGCAAGCACCAAATTTTATTTGGAAATCAAGGGATTAGGTTGGGGTACTTTCCAATCATTTTTTTAATATAACTTTAGCCAAGTCATGAAAAAAAGAAAATTAAATGCTGTGGTTTTTATGACTATAGCTTTAGTGTTTGGAATTAGTTTTTACTTAAATAGTGTCTTTCCTCAAAATTTCGACGCCTATTTTAAACCCAAATACTACGGTCAATTTGGTCCTATTGCAATATGTGTTGAGCTATTTATTGCAGGTATTTATCTCTATAAAGGCGATAAAAAAAGTAATTTCGCTCTTGCCCTTTTCGCTTTTACTTCCTTGTTGGACCCCATATTTAATTTGGCAGGACTCTTTGGTTCCAACGTTCCTATTTATGCAACTATCATTTTTGTGGTCTGCTCTATTTGGTCTTTGTATCTGGCATTTTCCAATACTTACAATCTTGGACGGATTTCCTTATTGGAGGTCATCGGAAGTTTTGTTTTGGGGGTCATCATTGAGCTTTCTTTCAATTATTTCTTCCAATTTTGGTAAAATGATTTACTCCTTAGACAAATAGTCGTCCACAAAATCAATCAAATCTTCACCGTGAAGATTTTTGGCCAAAACCCTACCCTCTTGGTCCAATAAAAAATTGGCTGGAATTGTTTTTAATCGCAGTGTATCCATCAAAGGGTTCTGGTCGCCCTGCAAATGTGAGGCGTGCAACCAGCGGAAGGCACCATCTTTTTCTATGGCGTTGCTCCAAGCAGTTTCACTGCTTTCCAACCCATACGCTACAATTTGAAAGCCTTCAGAGTTGTATTTTTCCCAAAGCGGCACCAAAACGTTACGGTTTTCCACTCTGCACGGTGCACACCAAGAAGCCCATATATCCAATAAAATCAAATTTTTGCCCTCTATTAATTTTTTAAGGGAAAGGTTTTCTCCATTTTTCATCGGGAATTCCAAATCAGGTATTATATCGCCAATCAAAATGGGCAGCTTGTTCTTGTCAGCCACGGAAGTCAATTGATTTACCCAAGGATGTTCAGGATATTGTTCATTCCATTTATTGGATTGTGAATGAACCATATCGGCAATCCGTTCATAATTCCCTTCGGGACTGGACCATCGCAAGGCTGTTAAAGCAGGCAAAAGCTGCGTTGTAGAATTTGAAAAAGTGATGAGTTTTTCTTGGTAATTATAAAGATTCTTTTCCCGTTCCAATAAATCTTCATCAGCATCCTGCGTTCCTATTTGACCTTCCATATAGTTTTTAAAAGCTGCCAATCGTAAATCCCTTAATTGAAGCATAGCTTTATTTGCTTCTGAAGGTTGCTTTATGGCAAATGACGATTGAAAATGAGTTAAGTCCGCATCAATTACCAGATTGGTACCTGGTTCATACACCAAAGGGAAATAATTATCGGTTTCCGGATTTTGGTTCATTAATCGATTGGGGTACGTTTCGCCTTTCTTTTGAACAACAACCTCAACCAGCACTGACTCTCGAAATTCTTGAACATTGGTGAATTCAAAATATCC
This sequence comes from Allomuricauda sp. NFXS6, assembly GCF_040148835.1. Taxonomy (NCBI): domain Bacteria; kingdom Pseudomonadati; phylum Bacteroidota; class Flavobacteriia; order Flavobacteriales; family Flavobacteriaceae; genus Allomuricauda; species Allomuricauda sp. NFXS6. The sequence goes on from NZ_JAGEMG010000011.1 coordinate 144,669, forward strand.
GCTTTTATCCATCTGAGCTGAATCCAACACTTTTCCGACAAAACTTTGTGCCACATCATCAAACTTTTCTGGTTGAATCAAATACACCATAGGCTTCCAATCGTTCGCTCCTTCCAAATTTACGGTTCCTGAAAGCCAAGTTTCTTCGGAACAGGATTGCATCAACAAGAGTAAAAACAAAGAGAGTTTCAATACATTTTTCATAGTGGCAAAATTAACCATTTCCGAAGATGGCACTATGATGAACCTCATATTCAATGAGTATAAAAATCATTTGAAAGAACCTGTTTTCATTTTGAATGAAAAATTCGTCAGTTCGAGTTTGTTGGCGCAACAAAGTGGAGAAAGCAAGTATCGAGAACAGAGTTTTTTCTTCAAAACCATATTCTCGATACAAAATTTTTTCAAAATTTCACTCGAACTGACAGTTTTGGGAGTACACTAACCGCTATGGCATACTTATTTGTTGTCCTACAGTTATGTGAACTGACTTTTCCCGACAAAACAATCACAACCCAATCCATAGTACTATGACAACAAAATCAATAGGGAACGCTATTTTGAGAATTATCCCTGCCGTCATCTTATTGCAGACCCTCTTTTTTAAATTTTCAGCAGCGCCTGAATCCGTTTTTATTTTTGAAAAGCTTGGATTGGAACCATGGGGCAGAATTGGTTTAGGGTTGGTCGAGTTGCTAGTTGCCTTTCTTATCCTCATCCCCAGAACCACTTGGATTGGTGCGCTTTTGGGCATCGGGATTATGCTTGGGGCCCTATTTTCACACCTAACTCAATTGGGTATTGTGGTTCAGAATGATGGCGGGACACTGTTTATTTTGGCCTTGGTCACCTTGGCTTTCTGTCTGATTTTGGCCTGGCAAAACCGTTCCCGCATTCCCTTGGTTAAAAATCTATTTTGAAATCTTGTCTTTTTCTTTGACCCGTTTCAAGGAAAGTGAATCGTACACCTTGTCCAAAATTTCAGGCTTATCGGTCAGTACTACTAATTTGTCATTGGCCTTTATTTCGGTCAATCCGTTTGGTGTAAGATAATTGCCGTTGCGTTGGATCATGGCTATGATCGCTTTTTTGGGGAAATTCAGGTTTACGATTTTCACTCCGGTAGCCGGACAAGATGCACTGATGGTAATTTCTTTCATCACTGCTTTCGGGTGCTCGGACAACAACTCGTCCGTGGGAGAAAGTGGTTTTGCACTTTTTGGAAGACCAACATGCAACCATTTGGCTACAATTGACAAGGAGCTGCCCTGAATCAATACCGAGGTCAAGGAAACAAAAAAGACGATATTGAAAATAATATTGGCCTTTTCTATCCCCGCCAAAAGTGGATATGTTGCAAACACAATGGGCACTGCGCCCCGCAAACCTACCCATGAAATGTAAAACCTCCGCCTCAATTTCATCTTGAAGGGCAATAGAGAAATCATTACCGCTAATGGACGAGCGACAAAAATGAGGAAAAGGGCAATTAACAAGCCGATACCCATATATGGGACTATCTCGCTCGGAAAAACGAGCAATCCCAAAGTGAGGAACAACACAATTTCCATAAGCCATGCAAGACCATCAAACATTCGCATAATGGTTTTTTTGTGGATCAAATTTTGATTGCCCAAATACACCGAACAAATATAGATGGCCAAAAATCCATTTCCGCCAATAGCGTCAGTAGCAGAAAACGTAATGAACATCAAGGCTATGGTAAGCACGGGGTAAAGTCCTTCAAAATCCAACCGAATCCTGTTAATTATGACTTTACTAAGTTTCCCGAAGGCAAAACCGGCCGCTCCACCAAGAATCATTTGGAGGAAGAACATGGGCAGTACGGACAAAATATTTTTCTCTGGGAATTGTACAAGGGTCAAAAAGGCAATGGTAAGCACATAGGCCATAGGATCGTTACTACCGCTTTCCAGCTCCAAAGTCGGCCTCAAGTTCTTTTTCAGTGCCAAGTTTTTACCTCTTAAGATGGAAAATACCGCCGCCGCATCGGTGGAGGATACAATGGCTCCCAACAATAGGCTTTCGTAAATACTAAAGTCGGTAATCAGATATACAAAATACCCCAACCCCAGCGCTGTGAGCAGGACTCCCACCGTTGAAAGCACAACACCCACTTTAAGCACGGGTTTCACGGATTGCCAGTTGGTATCCAGCCCACCGGAAAACAAAATAAAGTTGAGGGAGACCACTCCAATAAATTGGGCGATTTGTGGATTGTCAAAGTAAATACCGCCAATACCGTCCGACCCTGCAAGCATTCCAATGGTCAAAAACAACAATAAGGTTGGAATCCCAAAACGATAGCTGGTTTTACCGGCCAAAATACTGATCAAAAGGAGTACTGAGCCGATTAAGATGATGTTTTCAATGGTGATATTCATATAAGTACGGTGAATCTAATTTTGAGGAATCTTAAAGTAGCTGTTAAAAACAACATCTTAATAATAAGCTATATTTTCATAAAAACGAAGTTAATTCAATTTGTCTGATTTGAGAAGATGGAAATACTTTGTATGTCGTCCAACTAAAAAGGATAAAACCGATAGTGAAAGATATAGTTGAAGCTTATTTTCCAAAATCAAGATTACTCCGCCAAAACACACAAAAGAACGTTTAAACGCTTTTTTAGTCCTTTGGCTTTGTTAAACGTCTAAAAAATATTCGTTGAAATGCACTTTTTAGTCGTTAAAAGTGAAAACCTATGAAAAATTGATAAGTATTCCCTCCGAATGTTTTTGATCTTTGTCATGTATTAACCCCCAAATCTATACATCATGACACGATCTACTATTTACAGCCTACTTGTTTCAGGAATAATACTGGCCAGTCAAACCACGTTTGCACAGGCAGATGAAAAAATGATCAACAACACCATGGAAGGAAGCGTCTCCACGATTGATGGGTATGTACCGAACATGTCGATCACTAAAGATGGAAAAACCGCCTATTTTAGCAAAGGAACTTATGAAAAGCCTCTTTATGGTGTATTTTCCAAAAAAGAATTGGTGTACCATGTTTACCGTGCCGAAAAAGTAAAGGGTGAATGGACCAATGTTACCCAATTGGATGTATGTCCAAAGCACTATTCGGCAAAACATCCTACGGTTACAGCTGATGGAACACGTTTGTTCTTTGCATCCAATATGAAGGGAACTTTTGGCAAGTATGATATTTATGTAGCTGATATTGCTGCAGATGGAACTTTAGGTGTATCCAAGAACTTAGGTCCTAAAGTAAATACCAAGGAAGACGAGCTTTACCCTAGCATCTACAACGAAACCTTATTGTTCTTTGCTTCCGAAGGAAGAGATGGATATGGCGGATTGGACCTTTATGCTTCGCAAGTGGTCAAGAACACGCTTACTACATCGGTTAACCTTGGTGCACACATCAACAGCAATAGCGATGAGTACGCCATTCAATTGAGCCCAGAGAAAAAAATGGGCTTTGTAGTATCCAACAGAGGATTCAACAATACCGTATCACAATATACTGTTGCTTATGGACGTTCAAAGAAGCAGGATCAGTATAACGATGTTGCCAAGAACGATGCAGAACTCCAAACCGTTATGAATGAAGCTACCTACGAATATGTGGATACTTCTTTTCAAGACGAAGAATAATAACTGATTACCAACTATTTATTGAATCGGTCAATTAACCTGAACGTGTCTTATGATGTTGTTTCATAGCCGAATTTAGAAACACTCATGACAATGATAAGAAAGACAGGGGGAAACTGACAGACTATCATAGAAAGCGGGTTGTATTATTTCAATCTGACCGATTTACACCAAGAATAGGATGCTGATGGGACGGCATCCTATTTTTTTATGCAATAATTTGAAGGACAATTGTTTACTCACAAAAAAACCCTCTTCCCTCCTGCTCTGTTCAAGTTGATGGATTATATCCAAAAGTGCATTTGAACGAAAATCACTACAAAAACTACGCTCGATAGTTAAAAAATTTTAAATTCACTATTGAAATAATACAATCCCAAATCTATTATGTCATGAACAAAAACTACAACTCTCTAAAAAAAGGCGTCCCAAAACCGTTTTTTACCTTACTTTTTTTGATGAGGTAAAACCTCAACTGAACATAGATTTTAGCGCTTAATCCCTTTTAGGGATTACACCCATTTTGAAGTAAACTTTAATGGAAGTGTAATTGCTTATGTCGATTACGACAATGCGACACATTTTTTATTTGTTTATCCCAACTTCAATAATGCGGAGCAGGACAATTTTGTCCAAAACTTAACCTACAATACAATTATGTAACAGTATTAATCCCCCAAATCTTTCTTATCATGAAAACAGATTCTTTAAAAATTGCCATCATCGACAATGATGATGCTATCGGCGGCATTTACAATCATTATTTTGAGGAAAACGAAGCATATGAACTTCTTGGCACTTACAGCTCCGTTCAAGGCTTGCTTTCCAATTTTGGGCGTTCCCATCCGGATATCATTATCTGTGAAGCCATGCTCAATGGAATTTCGGGCATTGACGGTCTGGAATATTTTTACCGCAAAAACAAAAACCTGAAGGTATTGATGATGAGCCAAAAAAATGATTTCAAACTCATAAAAGAAGCCTTTAAAAAAGGGGCTAGCGGCTACCTCATTAAACCAATCACCAAGGATAGATTGTTCAATGCATTGGATACGCTTAACCAACACGGCATTGCTTTGGAACTGGATGTAGCCAAAAAAATCATCGGTTCTTTCCAAACAAAATCGTTTGATGTGTTCTCGAAAAAGGAAAATGAAATCATTGAACTCCTGACCCAGGGATTTACCTATAAAATGATTGCAGACAAGCTTTTTGTGACTCCCAGTGCAGTAAATTTTCACATCCAGAACATTTATGTGAAGCTCAATGTGAACTCAAAATCGGAAGCTTTGCGTAAACTCAAAGAGATGGAAATGCAGCAGTTGAATGCGGCGTAAACCGGAAACTTCGACCAAACAAAAAGAGGCTGTCTAAAAAGGCAGTCTCTTTTTTTTGTTTAAAACTGTAAGGGATCGTAACTTTAGTTATGAGCCGAAAAGTAGTATGGAAGACCAATGACCAGGACCAGTTGAGCCTTCTTCCACC
>NZ_JAGEMG010000012.1:0-103163 GCF_040148835.1 Allomuricauda sp. NFXS6
CGAACAGCGACGATGCCTTTGATGGTTTGGCCCCCCAAACGGTATCCGTCGACAACGCGGACGACGATATAGCCGGGTTCACCATTGTGGAGGAGGGCGGTGCCACGGCCACCTCGGAGACGGGCACTACCGACACTTTCACGGTAGTCTTGGACACGCAGCCAGCGACAGACGTTGTTTTTGATATCTCTTCAGGAGATACCACCGAGGGAACGGTTTCACCTATAACCTTAACCTTTACAGCAGCCAATTGGGACACCCCACAGGCCGTTACAGTAACAGGGGTTGATGATTTTATTATAGATCAAACCGTAACTTACAATGTGTTAGTCAGTGTAAATAATGGTTCTAGTGACGACGCTTTCGATGGGTTGTCTGATAATGTTTCAGTTGAAAACACCGATGACGATATTGCCGGGTTTACCATAGTAGAGTCCGCAGGGAATACAGCAACCTCTGAGACAGGAACTACAGATAACTTTACGGTTGTGTTGAATAGGCAGCCTCCAATTAACGATGTGGTTTTGGATATTGTATCCGGAGATACTGGGGAGGCCACTGTATCACCATCTTCCCTTACATTCACAACAGGAAATTGGGATACACCACAAGAAGTGACTGTTACAGGTGTGGACGATGCCATTGTCGATGGTTCTCAAGCTTTTGATGTAACGGTAAGTGTTGATGTGCTGAACAGTGCGCTATCTTATATAGGTGTTTCACCACAACAAGTTTCTGTGGTAAACGCAGATAATGACAGTGCTTCGGTTACCATTGCAGATGCCAGCGGAAATGAAGATGATGGCCCCATTACAGTTTCTGCAACGTTAAACAACGAAGTCGCAGGTGGGTTTACAGTTAATGTTTCTTCAGCTGATGATACAGCGACAACCGCTAGTTCTGATTATACATCGGTCACCGAAACGTTAACATTTGCAGGGAATGTGGGCGAAGTACAGACTTTTGATGTTATTCCAACTGCTGATGCATTAATCGAAGTGGACGAAACCTTGGAAGTTTCAATGTCTGGTTTAGGTGGTACATCCTTTACTATTGATATTTCTGATACAGCTACCGTTACAATAATCAATGATGATTCCTGTGCCGCAGGCACGGATGCACCTGTTCTTAACGACACTGGCACCCAATTTTGTGTTGAAGCCTTCAATGATTTCACCCAAGACTTGAACGACTATGTAGATGTCACAGCACAACTGGTATGGAGTACCAATCCGGATACCAGTCAAACAGGCGATCATTTAGGATCCAGTGTGATTACGGGCAGCCAAGTGATCAATCAAAACACCTATTACGGATTTTACTACGATAGTTTAAACGATTGTGCAAGCCCAACGGTTGAAGTAATTCTATCGGTAAACGAAGAACCCAATCCTGGAACCACGACCGGGGTGTCTCGTTGTGCTGATTCCAATAATGGTAATACTATTCTTGATTTGGATGATCGATTATCAATAGATGCTGACCCGGGATTATGGACTTTGACCGATCCACAGCCTGGTTCTTCCATTACAATTGATGGTAGTAACATTGTCAATTTTGATGGCCAACCCGAAGGAGATTATATTTTTACTTATACGGCAACGGCACAAGGAACTTGTGCAGACCAAGCAGTGGAATTGGTGGTTACTGTTGACGATTGTTCCGGTCCTTGCGATGCTGGAGATACGGCTCCTACCTTTAACGGAGACGATACCACCATAGAATTTTGCGACGAAGTAAACACCGATTTGAACGGATTTGTTTCCAGTACTGCTCCGGCAGGGACAACCCTCATTTGGAGCACTAGTTCACAACCTTCGGAAACAGGGGCGCATCTAAATAGTGGCGATGTGGTGGAGCCGGGAACTTATTACGGTTTTTACTACGATGATGCGAACGATTGCGGTAGCCCTGTATTGGCCATTACCTTGGTACGTAACTTTACCCCGACCATTGACACAACCACCGGTGATTCCAGTTGTGGTTCGGCTGCCTTGACCTTAACGGCAAGTGCATCGGTAGTGGACGATAGTACAATTAGCTATAGATGGTATGATGCTCCAACAGGAGGAAACATTGTTGGTACAAGTGCTACATATACAACAAACACTTTGACCGAAACAACCTCTTTTTATGTTGCAGCTTCCGCCAACGGATGTGAATCCGAAAGAGTGGAAGTAGTTGCCACCATTACCGATACTCCAAACACAGGCACTGCAGCAAATACCACTGCCTGTAATGTAGCAGGTAACGGAGGACCCAATGTAATAGATCTGGATAATACCCTTACGGGAGCAGACCCTGGGACTTGGACCATAATTACGGACCCATCCAATGGGGATTTAAGCATTGGTTCAGAAAACAATGTGGATTTTGAAGGGTTGCCATCTGGTGTTTATGTGTTTGAATATACGACTACGGCAGAAGCTCCTTGCACACCAACATCGGTGCAAGTGACCATTTCGGTAAGTGATTGTACCGTGGATACTGACGGTGATGGTCTTACCGATGGAGAAGAAATTACCCTGGGCACCGACCCCAATGATCCCGATACGGATGGCGATGGCCTGACTGATGGCGAAGAAGTATTGGTAACGGATGATCCAGATACCGATGCCGTACCTGAAAATGCAACCGATCCTTTGGATGCTTGTGATCCTTTCTTGACCCCGGAATGTAATCCGGTGGATATAGATTTGGCGATTACTAAAGAAGTGAACGAAACGGAAGTGTTGTTGAACTCCAATATCACCTTTACCATTACTGTGGAAAATACCACCATGGATAGGGTGTTGGATATTGTGGTGAGCGACCTTTTGGGCAATGGGTTTGAATATGAATCCAGTACTCCTTCCAAAGGAAGTTATGATGAAACCACAGGAGAATGGATCATTGATGAACTTGATGCTGAAGAGGTGGTTAGCCTCGAGATTTCGGTATCAGTAAATGAATCTGGAACCTTGGAAAATACAGCGAGTCTTTTGTCCTCCTTTCCTAATGATGGATTTCCGGAAAACAATGCCGATACAGCGGAGGTCGTGGTTAACCGAAGCGGATGTGAAGACCCAGGAACCATTTGCACCATCTTTTCTCCCAATGGAGACGGACGCAACGATACATTGACCCTTGTGGACCACACAAGTTATCCAAATAATTCGTTCGAAGTTTTCGATCGCTACGGCAACAGTGTTTTCCAAATGAACGGGTACGACAGTTCGTGGGACGGAACAGGTAAGAACGGAGATTTGCCCAAAGGCACCTATTTCTATATTCTGGATCTTAATGGAGATGGAACGGATGTGGTAAAAGGGTGGATTCAAATTGTAAGGAACAACTAAGATGCCAAATAAAAAAACTTTGCCTATATATAGAATTTTGTTTCTTGGGTTGCTAATGACCGTGGGCTTTGCCCATGCCCAAAAAGAACCACAATATACCCAGTACATGTACAATATCGGTAGTTTTAACCCTGCCTACGTGGGTACTGTGGAGAGCCCGGAAATTATTGGATTGTACCGTGCACAATGGGTAGATATTCCGGGGGCGCCTACCACCATTCGCGGGGGTGCCAACATTCCTTTCAACAATGAGAAAATGGGATTGGGCATCAATATTGTGAACGATGTACTTGGACCATCCACACAAACCTATTTTGATGTTGCCTATTCCTACCAAATTCAATTGTCAGAAGAAACCAAGCTGTCCTTTGGAATTAATGCAGGAGGTTCGTCCTTGAATATTGATTATTCCAAAGGTACTTTTGAAGACCCATCGGACGGTTCCATCTTAGGAGGGAATTATAGTAATTTCTATCCGACTGTGGGTGCAGGACTTTTTATGTACCACAAAGAAGAATGGTATTTAGGGGCTTCTGTTCCCAATTTTTTGACTGATGAACTTTATAATGACGAAGTAGCCACCATTGTGGAAGATTATATGCAATTAAATGTTATTGGTGGATATGTGTTCGAGTTAGGTGAGCAAACCAAGTTTAAACCTGCCTTTTTGGTGAATTATCTACAGGGCTCTCCGGTAACGGTAAATCTATCCGCCAATTTTCAGTTTATCGATGCATTGACCGTTGGAGCTTCCTACAGATTGGATAATGCCGTAAGTGGACTGGCTGGATTTCAGATCTCCAATGGAATGTTTATCGGATATTCCTACGATTACAATACCAACAATTTAGGAGAGTTCAGTGGTGGTTCTCACGAGGCCATTCTAAAATTTTATATAGGAAGAGGCGGTTTTGGTTCTGGAAAGAATAAATCAAAGAACAAAAAATCAAATAATAAAGGAAAACAGATAGATTCCCCAAGATTTTTCTAACATGAACCAAACAAAAAAAATACATATAGCACTTTGGACAGCCTTACTGGCCGTGGTTTTCTGTTTCGCCCAAAAAAAGAAATCCGAAGGAGATGTTTTCTTTTTTCAATACGAATATCAAAAAGCGATCAATGCATACGAAAAGGAACTTTCTGAAGGTATTTTGACCAAACAACAATTCCTGAACCTTGCGGACGCCTATTTTGAAACCAACAGTTACGATAAGGCCTCGGAGGCCTATATGAAGATTTATGATCAGGACACTTTGATGGATTCGCACCATTACAATAAAATGTTGCAGAGCCTATCAAAAAGTCCGAATTTCGAAGGTAAAGGAGATTTTTTAGCCAATGTATCATCAAGTTTTCCAAAGGAACTTATGGAGAACATGGAGTTCAACAATCAGTTGTTGGAAAATGGTGCGGATAAGAATCAGTTGGATTATGAAATCTTTAATTTGGACGGGAATAGTCCCCAAACGGATTTTGCCCCCAGTTTTTACAATAATAAGCTGTTGTTTTCCAGCGGGCGTCAAGTCAACAAAAAATTACGCTACGAACCTGGCAACGAGGGATATTTCAATATTTATGAGGCTGATATCCAACCAACGGGCCAAATCGCCGCTTTGCAAACTTTTCAGGAATTGCAGGAGACGGATTATCACGAGGCTACACCTTCCTATTCGTCCAAACTAAATGGGGTGTTTTATGTGTTGTCCAACACCCAAGATGGGGAACTTGCCTTTGATGAAAATGGTAAAAACGCCCTGGCCATTGCAAAACAAACCATTGGAGGTTCCTACCAATTGTTGCTAAAGGATTTGAGTACCTCCTTTTATTATCCATTTTATGATGATACCAGCGGGAAACTCTACTTTTCTGCCGATTTTGAAGATGGCTACGGAGGAACGGATATTTATTTTGTGTACACGAACAACGGACAGGTAATGTCCGCCCCGATCAATTTAGGACCACGAATCAATTCGTCGGGCAACGAGATTGCCCCCTATATTTTCGAGAACAGCTTTTATTTTGCTTCGGATGTGTTTTATGGTCTCGGAGGAATGGATATTTACAAATCCAATATTGAAGGAGAAGGCTTTGGAATCCCTATTAATTTGGGAGCGCCCATTAATACCGAATTCGATGATTTTGGTTTGATCATTAGAAATGATGGAGATGGCCTCTTGGGGTATTTTGCATCGAACCGTGAAGGGGGTAAGGGAAAGGATGATATTTATGGCTTTAAGGTAGACGAAAAACCGGGGCTTAAAACCATTACCTTTAAAGGTACCGTTGTGAATGCGAGCAGTGCGTCCGAAATAGTTCCCAATACAAAAGTAAGTCTTTGGGATATGAACGGGGAAATGTTGGCCGAGACTACTTCGGATGAGGAAGGTCAATATAGGCTTGAAATCCCATACGAATCCGAGTTGATTCTGGATGCTACAAAAGAACGTTATTCAAGATATATTAAAAAATTCAGCCAAGATGAGCTGGATGCCTCACAAAACGGCACTTTTGATGTACCCATCTCTTTTTACAATGATTTAGTGGAAGAACGTGAAGGCCAGAAGGTGGTGAAGATGGACGATTTTTATTTTAAGACCAGTTCCACACAACTAACGGATGATATCAAAAACGAGCTTGCCAAAGTCATTGATTTTGTAAAAGCTTTTCCCCGTGCCCAACTCAGAATTGAAACGTATACGGACAGTAGGGGAGGGAGCAGTACCAATTTTCGACTGACCCAAGCCCGCTCCGATGCCATTAAAAAATACTTGGTGGAACAAGGGGTACCTGCAACCAATATTTTGTATTCCGTAGGTTATGGAGAGGATAAAATCTTGAACAATTGCACCAATGGCGTATTCTGTTTGGAAACACTGCACAAAAAAAACCAGCGTTCTTTGATTGTGGTCCTTAATGATAATGTGCTGTTTGATTAAACTATATTAAACCTTTTTCTATTTTGGAGGAATCATAGGCCAAAAGCCGTCAATTCGAGTAAAATTCCAAAGGAATTTTGTATCGAGAATAGGTTTTTGACTTGAAATTCTGGTTCTCGACCTGCCTGCTGGCAGGCAGGTACGATTTATCTTTGGTTTCGACTTTAGTTTATCCTGAGCATAGTCGAAGGGCTCAACCACCAAAAAATCACTCGAACTGACAGATTTCAATCATAATGCAGAATGGGTTATAGCAACAGCATCCAACAATAATAGAGCGCAAACAGTGAAAGGAAAATCATTCCGCAATAGGTAAGGATTTTAAGACCCATTTTTGGTCGATGCACCTTGGGAACATCTTTCCCGGTAACTGTCTTTAAATTCATCCACCCCAACAATGGAGCAAAAACAAAGGACACAAAAGTGGCCAGTGCCACGAGTTTGCCCATATTGGCACTGAACAGACTTATCACGATCCAATTGATCCAGGCCATTACAATAACCATCAGGGCGTAAGCATGTTTTTTGTTGTAGATGTTTTTCTTTGGATATAGTTTTTGTAGCACATCCAAGCTCACCCTGGAGACAGCATCGTGAGCCGTCATACAGGTGCTGAACATGGTGGCAAAGGCAGCTATCGCAATAAAAAAGTAGGCCCAACTTCCGATATGGGTTGTAAAGAGGTTTACCAACTGATCGGCAAAAACCACCCCGTTGCCACTGAGTTCTGTTCCCGTACCATACAGGGTCATCCAACCGATTATCATAAAGAATACAGCCAAAACGCCCGTTAAAATATAACCTACATTAAATTCTTGCAGGGCCAGTTTAAGCGAGGGTTTGTTTTTCATGGTCTTTAGGTTTTCCATGCTCCAAAGACTCACCCAGCCCGATGCCTCTACGGCCGTGGGCATCCATCCGACCAAGCCGATCAAAAACAAAATACCGACCTCATTAAAAATTTCGGGTCTCTGGTACGATTCGGTATTGGGTACGGGACCTTTTTGCAGCACCATCACCGTTGTGACCAATAAGGCAACAAAAAGAATAGATATCACTGCTTTCAGCGAGTGTTCCAAAAATTGGTATTTTCCTATGATCAACAGTAGGCTAATAAAAAGAAAGAGGCCAAATGAGATGGCCCCAGCTCCAACGGAGGTCACATCAAACAAATTCATAAACAAACCAGCCGTTACTACATAAAGCGCCGCTAAAATGGTAAAGGTGGAAATCAGGGTGATCAAGGCATATATCCACAAATAGGTTTTGCCCAAGTTGGCATAGCCCTGAACCAGGCTTTTTTCCGTAACTGTGGTATATCTGATGCCAAATTCGAAAAATGGGTACTTGAGCAGGTTCGCCAAAATAATGGGAATCACCATCACCCATCCGTATTGTGCCCCTGCCTTTGTGGATAGCACCAAATGTGAGGTGCCAATGGCCATACTGGCAAACAATAGTCCAGGGCCGAGTGCTTTTAACAGTGCCTTCATGAAGCTTGTTTGTTAATTTTCAGGCAGGAAGATATGTTTTTTTACTGAAAAATCTACAGATGATATGCAACACGGCTATGCGGAAATAGATTAAAGGGAAATGTCAGTTCGAGTTTTTCCTTTAGGAAAAATACCTGCCGGCAGGCAGGTCGAGAACAAATTTATTGTTGATGAAAAACCTATGTTCAATACTATTTTTTAAATATCCGCTATGCGTCAAAAAATTGACAACGTCACCCCCTGAACCTGTTTCAGGGTCACATAAGGATGCTCATATTCAGTGGGATGAGATACTGAAACAAGTTCAGTATGACACCAAAAATATTTACTCCTTCCCCAAAAGTGATTTTTGGAACAATTTAAAGATACGGGTGTACTCGTCCGTCCAACTGCTGGGCTCCACAAAACCGTGCCGCTCCACAGGATAAACAGCCATTTCCCAATTTTCTTTGCCGAGCTCTATCAAACGTTGCGATAGCCGAACCATATCCTGAAAATGCACATTGTCATCCACCATACCGTGCAGAATCAACAAGTCGCCTTGTAAACCATCGGCAAAATAGATGGGCGAACTGCGTTTGTACGCCAAACTATCCGTTGCCGGTGTATTCAAGATTCTAGCGGTATAGCCATGGTTGTATGAGGCCCAGTCGCCAACGGAACGTATCGCCCCTCCGGCACTAAAAGTCTCGGGAGCATTGAACATTCCCATTAAGGTAATAAATCCCCCGTAGGAACCACCGTAAACACCGATTTTATCTGCATCAATATCGTGTTCATCCATCAACATTTTGGCACCGTCCACTTGGTCGGATAAATCCTTGCCTCCCATATGACGGTAAATACCCGTGCGCCAATCTCTACCGTAACCAGCACTGCCACGGTAATCAATATCAAGAACGGTATAGCCATTGTCTACCAAAAGGTTGTGGAACATATACTCTCTAAAATAGGAACTCCACCACTTGTGCGCATTCTGAAGGTAACCTGCGCCGTGCACAAAAATCACAGCGGCCTTGTTTTTAACCGAAGCTTCGGGTTGATACAATCTGGCGTGGACTTCTGCGCCATCGGATGCGTTGAAGGTGATAATTTCCGGATCCTTCCAATCGTAGGCATTAAAGTCATCAGTATTGGAATTGGTAATTTGCTCTACTTTGGGGGTTCCACTAGTCTCAATAGGATTATCTTTAATGAACAATTCCGTAGGTTTGTTGGAGTAGGAGTAGAGTATTGCCATTTTATCCTCGCTTGGGGATAGCACCACGTCATTTCTACCGATCATGTCGGTCAATTTTTCCCATTTGCCACCTTTGAGTGGCATGCTATAAAATTGACGGTCACCAGGATGTGTTTTGTTGGAAGTAAAATACCATCTACTCTTATCCTTGGATAGAGCAACATCATAAATTTCAAATGCTCCGGAGGTCAAGGCTTTGACTTTTTTGTTGTTGATGTCCATGGTGTACAAATGGGAATACCCTGTTTTTTCAGACATAAACCAAATTTTCTTGTCATCGGGCATCCATCCCAAATCTCCCCCTCGGTAGCGGCCTATGCCTGGCCCTCCAATCCAAGCCTCATCATGTTGACGGTCCAATTGTTCCACAGTCCCGGTTTTAGGGTCCAGTAGCACAATCCATCTGTCCTTATAATCATTGGCCTGAATATCCAAAATGGCTTTACTGCCATCCGTGTTCCAAGTTGGACCATTGATATAACCGATGCGATCATCATTTTCATAGATTTTGTCCGGGTAGTCTTTGGTGTATTCTGGCACGTAATCCAATCCTTCCAGATTATCCAAAACCACGGGATAATTTTTACGGTTGTCCACATCATAAACAAACATTTCGTATTGTGTGGGTTCATCACCTACCTTGGAACGGGTATTTTGGTCTTCCGTATAGCCGGATTCCGTAACAAAATGAGGGACTATGGTTCCTTTGGTATCCGGTCTGTCCATCAGTATGTAGGTAACGTATGATCCAGAAGGATCCATTTCAAGGCCGATAACTTGTTTCCCGCCCGTTTCAATTTCCAAAGGTTCCAAGGCCTCCAGTTTTTTACTGATCTGCTCGCCAGCATCCTTTTTTGCCTTGCGCTCTTGCAATACATCAAAAATATCCAACTGATCTTGGTAGAGCCATTCATCCTTGGAATCGCGCTGCGGCTCACCGTTTTTGGATTTTACAAAGTGAGTTTTCTGTTCTATCAACCCCGAATCTATTTTCCAAGTATAAAGCGCTCCATCTTTCACAAAGGCAATGCTTTTTCCATCATCGGTAAAATGTGGATTGCTTTCCCTTTCTTGCGTTTTGGTTATGGGTCTGGATTGATAGGTGTCCGTCTCCAGCAGGAAGATATCTCCATTTTTGGAATATACGGCTTCCGTTTTTGCCTGGTTGTATGTTAATCTAGGTGAGGGAAGTGCGTTGGCCTCCAAAAAGCCCACTTTTTCAATGTTTTTACTGGCAACGGAGTAAGCATATAGCGAATCGCTCATTGTATTGTTCGGATTCCAATCAAAGTACAAGGTTTTTCCATCGGTGGACCAATAGGGGCTGCCCGGCCTATGCCCGACAAAGTCATCTCCCTGCATAATATCTTTGATTTTTAAGGTAGAGATGTTTCCCTTTTGAGCAAACAAAGTGTTCAAAGTGATAAGAAAAAGTACGAATGGCGTAAAAAATCTTCCCATAATTATCCCGAGGTTTAGGGGGTTCGTTCTTCAAATATCGGGTATTTTGATGAGTTTATATTATCAACTATTAAAATGAAAATTTGATAAAACTTCCTGTTTTTATTCATGGAAAAAGTATCTTTAAAACGCACTAGGTGCACAAAATATCAATTTATCCCTTTTCGATTATAGGGTAATGAGTTGATTTAAAGCAAAATAAAACTAAACCAAACTTATATCCATGCAGATTATAGAGAATTCCACGGTCTACGATGCCATTATTGTGGGCTCTGGAGCAGGTGGCGGTATGGCCGCCAAAGTGCTTTCGGAGTCTGGGTTAAAAGTAGCCGTAGTCGAGGCCGGTCCTTTTTATGATCCGGCCATGCCGGAACACCAGACCCAGTTGAAATGGCCCTACGAGAGCCCAAGGAGAGGTAAAAGCACAAAGTTCCGACCCTTTGGGGATTTTGATGCCGCTTACGGTGGTTGGGACATCGAAGGTGAGCCCTATACCCAAAAAAATGGGACCAAGTTTGAATGGTTCCGATCGAGGATGCTGGGTGGGCGTACCAACCACTGGGGAAGGATTTCACTCCGCTTTGGACCAAAGGACTTTAAGCATAAAGATGAGGACGGCCACGGCGACAACTGGCCTATCAGTTATGATGATGTGAAGCCATATTACGATAAGGTGGACAAGATGATCGGGGTTTTCGGCACCAACGAAGGCCTGCCCAATGATCCAGACGGGTTCTTTTTACCACCACCAAAGCCAAGGCTTCACGAGTTATTCTACATCAAAGGGGCGCGGAAGAGCAATATTCCGGTGTATCCCTCTCGGATGTCGATGCTCACCAAAAAAATAAACAACGATCGCGGTGTGTGCTTCTACTGTGGGCAATGTAATCGAGCCTGTCAGGTATATGCCGATTTCTCGTCAGGCACCTGTTTGATTTTCCCAGCGCAGAAAAATGGGGGCCAGATCGACCTTTTCGTGAACTGTATGGTTCGTGAAGTCACCACGGACGATGAAGGAAAGGCCACGGGCGTATCCTACATCAACAAGGAAGATAGAAAAGAATATAAGCTGAAGGGAAAAGTGGTGGTACTGGGAGCCTCTGCCTGTAGTTCGGCGCGAATCCTGTTGAACTCCAAGAGCAAGCAGCATCCCAACGGATTGGGCAATAGCAGCGACATTGTGGGCAGGTACCTGCACGATTCCACTGGAGCGGACAGGGCTGCTTTTATCCCTGATTTGATGAACCGCAAAGTATCCTATAACGAAGATGGAGTAGGAGGTATGCATGTGTATTCTCCTTGGTGGGGCGATAACTCCAAGTTGGATTTTCCAAGAGGTTACCATATTGAAGTATGGGGAGGTATGGGAATGCCCAGTTATGGATTTGGCTTTAACGTGAATGAGTTCAACAAGTTCTTTGGCACCAAAGTGGGCGGTTATGGCGATGTGCTCAGAAGCGATGCCAAAAAATACTATGGGGCCGTTGTTGGAATGGCGGGCCGAGGTGAATCCATCGCCCGAAAAGAGAATTACTGCGAGATAGACCCGACCACGGTAGACGAGTTCGGTATCCCCGTGCTGCGGTTCAACTACAAATGGAGCCAGTACGAAATCAACCAGGCCAAACATATGCAGGATACCTTTGAGGAAATCTTGGTTAATATGGGTGGTGAGTTTATGGGTGAAAAACCAGGTAAAGACATCAATTATGGTTTGCACAACCCTGGAAACATTATCCACGAGGTTGGAACAACTAGAATGGGAGATGACCCCAGGACATCCGTAACGAACAAATACCAGCAATTGCACGATGTTGACAATGTGTTCATCGTGGATGCTGGACCTTTCGTATCGCAGGCGGACAAGAACTGTACCTGGACAATTTTGGCACTCTCCATGAGGGCCTCGGAATATATTGTGGAGCAACTGAAACAACAAAACATTTAAGGACATGGACAGAAGAAAAAGTTTAAAATCGATAGTACTGGGTTCCGTGGCCGGTGGATTGGCCATACACGGATGCAAACCCGCTACGGAAGGGACGGAACTGGTGGAGGCACCGAAGATCACCTATCCTGGGCGGGTTCCTTTGGAATCTGAACTGATCAACGAACTACAGGACGAACAGTTTCTGAATTCCCATGAAGTGGAAACATTGACCGTTCTCTGCGACCTTATATTGCCCCCTTCAGAGGAATACAAAGGAGCATCCGATGCCGATGTGGTAGGCTTTATCGAGTTTATGTCCAAGGACGAGGAGACCTTACAGCCCGATATCCGTGGTGGTATTATGTGGCTGGACCACAAGAGCAACACGGAGTACGGAATGGAGTTTATAAAAGCTACCGAAGAACAGCAGAAGGCCATTTTGGACGGGATTGCTTATTACGACCCCGAGACTCCAAGCAATGAACGCCCCTTTGAGGTGAATTTCTTCTCTCTGGTTCGCAACCTTACTATGACTGGCTTTTATACTTCAAAAATTGGAATCGAGGAAATCGGTTATAAAGGCAACCAGCCCAATGTTTGGGATGGGGTCCCGGAAGATGTTTTGGAACAGCACGGCGTATCTTACGACGAGGAATGGCTGGCCAAATGTGTGGATCAAAGCAAACGAGGCGTAATTGCCGAATGGGATGAGGACGGAAACCTGCTCACGTAGGCTTAAAAAGTTGAATGTGAAAAGCCCATACTTTTGATATGGGCTTTTTTATTGGAGTTTAAAATGAAGTAAACCCTCAACCTATTTATTGTATTTCTTCCAAAAGGTATACATCTACCTCACCCATTACGGTAAGTTCATGTCCCGAATCGTTTTGGTCATCAGTTACCATAAACGAATAAGAAAAGGTAAGGTGGTTGGTCCCGGCATCAAAAGCCATGTCGGTGAACTCAAAATCGGAGACCCCTGCTCCGCCCGATTCAAAATAATCATTCATCACAAAGAATTTATTGTCTTCCCCAATTACGGTATAATCATTAAGTGTCATTGAGGCATTCAGAAATTCTTCATTTTCTTCACCTAAGTTGGCAAACGACAAGTAAAAGATCACAGCATTTGCATTATAAATATTCTCAGGAGCTGATATAAAACGTATCATCTTAAATCCATAAACCGTATTGTCGGGCAGTTGCTGGATAGTGACAGTGTTGAATCCTTCCTGAAATACTTCCCCGCCTAAGGGAGTGAACTTAAATGTAGAGGAATCTTCAAGGGCTACGCCGTCTGGTCTTGTGCCCTGTAAGTTCATGGTAATAAAACCATATTGTGTCATTTCATCAAAACCCTCGCCATCGGCCCCATCCTGACCATTTTGTCCATCGGCCCCATCTTGTCCGTTTATTCCATCGGCCCCATCAATGCCGTTTATACCATCTGTTCCGTCTTCTCCAGTGCAGGAAATTATGGAGATACTCAAGGCCAATAAGGCCAAACCGAATAATTTAGTGATTTTCATAGTTTTTTTAAAAATTATAGTTTAATAAGGTGTAAATGTATTGGTTATGGTAGTTTGAAGAGGGTAATGATTGACCTGTACCATGTTTCAATTGATGAATGGGTCTTTTGGGTTGACTTAAAATAAGCTGCAAGAGCAAATGGTCGAAAAAGTGTAAATATTATTTTTGTCAATATGATTATTTCAGCACATCAACCTAATGAAACTCTGGGGGCTATTTTTAAGGAATGTTATTACCTTCAATTGGATGCCAACGTCGAGCCTAGGCGTATTCCGGTCATTGATGATTGCTGTTATGACCTCGTGTTTTTTAAGGAGGCCTCGGGTGCTTTTTATTTTGGCGAGGACTCACGGAAAGTTGCTATTCGCAGCAAGGTTTTTACCATTCACCTTGTAACACCGCCCTATCGAATTGAAGCAGCGGATTCGCTTACTTTTTTCACTGTAAAGTTACAGCCTTGGGCCAACGCTCACTTCTTTTCATCTTTGCAAAAGTCGGGTGTTGTTGATATTGCTGATGTGCAGTTGCTGTCTTTTCATGAAAAAGTTTTTGAAACCGAAGGGGTGCCGGATAAGTTTTCGTTGGCCGAGCAATTTATGACGGACAAAATGGTTGAATTGACACCCTCGATGGAACTGGTGCGGGAACTATGCAATTATATTTATGAAAAACAAGGAAAAGTAACGGTGAACCAACTGAGTGAAGATTTCAACAAATCCAGACAGTATTTGGGGAAAGTCTTTAAAAAAGAAGTGATGTATCCACTTAAGAAATTCATTATCACGGTGCGCATATTGGACTTGGTCAGGTTCAGGGCCAAAAATCCCGATGTCTCCCTAACACAACTTAGCTACGATTATGGGTATTTTGATCAAGCGCATTTTATCAACGACTTTAAAAAGGTGTGTGGGGTAAAACCATTACAGTTTTTCAATAATTTGCCCGAGTTTCTGCTGCGCCATGCATGAGTTTCCATTTTTACAATTATTTCAAAGGAGAATAGGCCTTCTTTGCACAAACTAATTGATTATGCGGAATTATTTGATTGTTTTGATGGTGCTTCTGTCCACAAGCTGCCTTGAGGACAGGAAAAGGGATGTGCAGCTTTCATCGAAAATGGAAGCGGTAAAGGATTCTGTGGACACCTATTTTACCAAACTTACGGAGTTGCAAGAATTCAACGGGGTTGTGCTTGCTTATCAAAAAGATACCTTGCTCCTAAAAAAAGCCTATAATTTGAATGATGACCCCCAAAGTTCAACTTACATTACCGATAGCACACAGTTTGATATCCATTCCGTTTCCAAATTGATGACCTATTATTTAGTGGCCAAATTGGAGCAGGAAAAGAAGCTTTCCGTAGAACAAACCTTAATCAATTATTTTGAAGATTTTCCCAAGGGGAAAGCGATTACGTTACAAATGTTGTTGGAACATCGTTCTGGGCTGCCCAGGGAATTGTCGGGTTTAGGAGAGCAGGAATACGATTTAACTTCAGATGAAATTGTTGATCTGGCCAAAAAAGAGAATCTTTTGTTTGCACCAGGGACCAATGCCCAGTATTCCAACGTAGGCTATGAGATATTGTACAACATTGTTTCCAAAGCCTATGATAAAGCATTTGCGCAATGTGTAGTGGATGAAATTTTTGACCCCTTGGACATGGATTCCAGCGGGGCGCATTTTTTTGTTAAGCAGGACAGGGTGAAAAATATGGCCCAAAATCATGTGCTTAAAGACAGTCTGGTATGGAAGGTAGACAATATTCAGCAAGATGAATTCCGAACGGCACGGCTGTTTTCAACCGTTGATGATTTAAAAAAGTTTCTCGACCATATAAAACAGGAGCCTTATGCGTCATATTTAAAGAACGAGGAAGGAATCATTGCTAAAGATGGTGGGTCCAAAGGTGTCCGCGCCCAAGTTTATAGTGATTTGGAGAACGACTTTGATTTTGTACTCTTGACCAATTATGATGAAATGCCCTTTTTTGATACGATTGATGATATGGTGCGGCTTTTAAAATCCGAACCAGTGGAATATCCGAAGGAAATCAACAGAAAAGCCATCACCTTGGATACAGAAGTGCTTCAGCGGTATGAGGGTTCTTATATGTTTGCCGATTTTGATGGATTGGTGTTGGAGGTAAAGGCCAAAGACAATCATCTTGTCATTTTTCAAGAAGGAGAAAAAATAGGGGAGCTACAAGCAGAAACTCCGACCGTATTTTTTGAAAACCCAAAGGCGGCCGAATCTTTTGAGTTCATTAAAAATGAATCTGGCACTTACGATGCATTGATGGGTTGGAAAGGTATAGTTGTGGAGGGAAAGCGGAATTAAATTGGTGGATAGAAAGTAAAAAGCCCTTAAAAAAGGGCTTTTTGTTGTACTCGAGGCGGGACTTGAACCCGCACGGGCAATAATGCCCACAGGATTTTAAGTCCGGCGTGTCTACCAATTCCACCACTCGAGCAGGACTTTTATGTAAAAAAAAACTCCACCCGTGGTGACTGAGCGGAGTCGAAGTCGAGCGAAAAACGGGATTCGAACCCGCGACCTCCACCTTGGCAAGGTGATGCTCTACCAGCTGAGCTATTTTCGCATTTTAAAGAACGCTGCACTTTGCCCAAGCGCGGATGCAAATTTATAATATTTCTTTTAAAATGAAAGAATTTTTTTAGGAAGAAGCCTTTTTCTTTTTGCCCAAGAGTCGTTTAATCTCGTTAAGCTTCATCAATGCCTCTACAGGGGTCAGTGTATCAATGTCCAAGTGCAATATTTCTTCTTTGATTTCTTCTAACAAAGGATCGTCCAAATTGAAAAAACTTAGCTGCATTTCATTTTGGGAGGCCTGTAACTTGTCGCTTACCTCCTCGCTGGAGTGCGATTTTTCCAATTTTTTAAGGATTTTGTTCGCTTTTTGAATCACCTGTTGCGGCATACCTGCCATTTTAGCCACATGGATTCCAAAACTGTGTTCGCTGCCACCCGGCACCAACTTGCGCAAGAAAATAACATTGTTCTCCAATTCCTTTACGGAAACATTGTAGTTTTTGATTCGGCCAAAGGTATTGGTCATATCATTGAGCTCGTGGTAGTGCGTAGCGAACAATGTCTTTGCCTTGGCAGGGTGTTCGTGCAGATATTCGGAAATGGCCCATGCAATAGAAATACCATCATAAGTGCTGGTACCACGGCCAATCTCGTCCAATAAAACTAAGCTGCGCTCCGAGAGGTTGTTCAAAATGGAAGCCGTTTCGTTCATTTCAACCATAAAGGTCGATTCGCCCATCGAAATATTATCACTGGCCCCGACACGCGTGAATATTTTGTCCACGACACCCAAATTAGCTTCCGATGCGGGCACAAAGCTTCCCATCTGCGCTAGCAATACAATAAGTGCGGTTTGCCGTAACAAAGCCGATTTACCACTCATGTTCGGGCCCGTGATCATGATGATTTGCTGTTCTTCACGATTGAGCAGCACATCGTTCGTTACATAGGCATCACCAATGGGCAATTGCTTTTCAATAACGGGGTGCCTTCCTTCTTTAATGTCAATATCGGTGGAATCATTAACCACAGGCGCCACATAGTTGTTCTCTTGGGCCAGTTGGGCAAAACCGCAAAGGCAGTCCAATTGTGCGATAAGTTGAGCGTTCAACTGAACGGGAGCAATGTATTCCTGCATCCAGACCAACAATTGCTCAAACAGTTGTTGTTCCAGTTGGTAAATACGTTCTTCAGCGCCTAGAATCTTGGATTCGTATTCCTTTAGCTCCTCTGTAATGTAGCGTTCCGCATTGACTAGGGTCTGTTTGCGTGTCCAACTTTGGGGGACTTTGTCCTTGTGCGTGTTTCGAACCTCAATGTAGTAGCCAAAAACGTTATTGGATGCAATTTTTAGCGAAGTGATGCCCGTTTCCCTGGTTTCGCGCTCCAGCATTTTGTCCAGATAGTCCTTACCGGAAAAAGCAAGGCCGCGTAATTCATCCAGTTCTTCGGAATAGCCTTTTGCAATGGTATTGCCTTTGGCTATGTTCACTGGGGCCTCTTCGTTGAGCATTTCTTTGATTTTTGAGCGTAGTGCTTCACAATCGTTCAAACGTTCCCCAATATTTTTGAGGGAATCGTTGGTGCTGTTTTGGGCCAATTGTTTGATGGGAACCACCGCTTCAAGGGAATTTTTGAGTTGAACCACTTCTTTGGGGTTGATTTTACCTGTGGCCAATTTAGAGATCAATCGCTCCAAATCCCCCATTTGTTTGATATGGCCCTGAATCTTGTTCAGTTGTTCATCTTCATCTTTTAAATAAGCGACCACTTGATGCCGTTGCTGTATTTTTTCCACATTTTTTAAGGGAAGTGCCAACCATCTTTTCAGCAGTCGGCCTCCCATTGGGGAAATCGTCTTGTCTATAATGTCCAATAAAGTCACCGCATTCTGGTGCGAAGAATTATAGAGTTCAAGATTCCGTATGGTAAAACGGTCCATCCACACGTATTCCTCCTCGGCAATACGCTGTATTTTGTTGATGTGCTGTAATCGACTATGTTGCGTTTCGGACAGATAGTGCAGTACTGCACCCGAAGCAATAATCCCGTGGTTGAGATGGTCGATGCCAAAACCCTTTAGGGTTGTTGTCCCAAAATGATGGTTTAGGCTCTCCTGTGCATAATCTTCTTGAAAAATCCAATCCTCCAAAAAGAAACTATGAAATTGATTGCCAAAACATTCCACAAAATCCTTTTTATGGTTTTTGGAGATCAAGACCTCATTTGGCGAAAAATTTTGAAGCAATTTATCCACCTGTTCAACCGATCCTTGCGAAGTCAGGTATTCCCCTGTGGAAATATCCAAAAAGGAAACTCCCAATTTGTTGCGTCCAAAATGTACCGCGCACAAAAAATTGTTGCTCTTGGCGTTTAGGATATCATCGTTTAGGGCGACACCTGGCGTTACCAATTCTGTCACCCCTCGTTTTACAATGCTTTTGGTCTGTTTGGGGTCTTCCAATTGGTCGCAAATGGCTACACGCTGTCCAGCTTTCACCAATTTAGGTAAATAGGTGTTCAGGGAATGGTGGGGAAACCCTGCCAATTCGGTTTTATCCCCTCCATTGTTTCTGTGGGTAAGGATAATGCCCAATATTTTGGCAGCCTTTACCGCATCTTCCCCAAAGGTCTCGTAAAAGTCGCCCACACGGAACAGCAACAAGGCATCAGGGTGTTTCACCTTAATGGTATTGTACTGCTGCATCAACGGAGTTACTTTCTTCTTCTTGGCTGCCAAAGCGATTTAATTCTGTTACTTTTGCCCTGTTCGGGTAGGGGTTTATTAAAAGACTCGATGTCATATCGAGCGCAGTCGAGATGTTTTTGTTGAACTTTCTACTGTGCCCAAGGTGACAAAAACTATTGCTAAGAGTTTTGTCAAACAAACGCCTTAACGTTTATCTGTTGTTGAAACGAATATATTGTTTTCATCAGCCATCAAAAATTTTTGTTGATATTTTCACCCCAATGTTTAAAAAATGAGTCGAAAACTGAAAAATAGTGAGCTGGACCGATTGGATGTGACCGGTTTTAAGGATGCGGAAAAATCTCCTATCATCATCATTTTGGACAATGTTCGTAGCTTGAACAATATTGGTTCCGTATTCCGAACGGCCGATGCATTTTTAATTCAGAAAATCTATCTCTGCGGCATTACGGCAACCCCACCCCACAAGGACATTCGAAAAACAGCTTTGGGTGCTACCGAAAGTGTGGATTGGGAATATCGCAAGGATACTCTGGAATTGGTGGATGAGCTAAAACAAAGCGATGTGAAAATAGTTTCGGTGGAACAGGCCGAAAATGCCGTAATGCTCAATGAATATAGAGTGGATTCGGAAGAAACCACTGCTTTGATCTTTGGAAACGAGGTGAAAGGGGTTTCCCAAGACGTTGTGAATGCTAGTGATACCGTCTTGGAAATTCCACAGTTCGGAACCAAACATTCCTTGAATATTTCGGTAAGCACTGGCGTAGTGGTGTGGGACATTTGGTCTAAACAAAATGCCCTAAAATAAAAAGGCCCTGAAAAACAGGGCCATATGTAAAGTCTGAGTTAGTTAGTTTCTCGAATTGAGGCTGCTAATAAAATAAAACCATTCGTTATATGCAAACATTTTCCAAAAATTCTCTTAAATGTTTAACGAAAGTATATGGTCTTCCAGCTTTTCCAAAATGAATTCGTAATCGGCCGGGTTGTGCACGAAATCCAGTTCACCCATATCAATAATTATATTGTTCTGATTGGGGTTGCCCTTAATAAAATCAAGGTACCCCCTGTTAATTTTTTCTAGGTAGGCAGGATCGATGTTCTGTTCATAATCACGCCCTCTTTTTTTTATGTTTGCCAACAACCGTTCGGTATTTTGATAGAGAAAGAGGTAAATTTCAGGTTTCCTAACCTCCTTGTACATAAAACTAAAGACCTTTCGGTATAGATTGTACTCCTCTTTTTGCAAGGTAACCTTAGCGAAAATCAATGATTTAAAGATGTCGTAATCACTAACCATAAAATTTTTGAAAAGGTCAAATTGCGAGGTGTCGTCCATAAATTGTTGGTACCTATCCGCCAAAAAGGACATTTCCAAAGGAAACGCATAGCGTGCCTGGTCCTCATAAAACTTGGGGAGAAAAGGATTGTCCGCAAAACGTTCCAATACTAGTTTGGCATTAAAGTCGTTGGCGATCATTTTGGACAAGGTGGTTTTTCCAGCGCCAATATTGCCCTCTATAGCAATGAGCTGTAATTGCGAAAACAGTCCCGACCTATCTTTAAAAAGACGGTGCTTGGTCTTTGAAAGTTTACTCTTGTCCCTACATTCCTGCAACAGATTGCGTGTGTCTTTGTAGAGCACGGGATGGTAAAATTGTGGTGCAATATCTCCCAAAGGCTTCAAAACAAAGTTTCTGTGCTGCATTTGTGGGTGGGGAATCACCAAATCATCATCATTGATGACTTCTGTACCATAATAAATGATGTCGATGTCCAAGGTTCTAGAGCTGTAGCCCGCATTGGAACGAATCCTACCGAAATCCACTTCAATTTGTAAGAGGGTGTCCAGTAACTCTTTTGGTTCCAGCGGCGTTAGTAGCGATAGAACAATATTTAGAAAATCATCACCTTCAAACCCAAATGCTGGATTTTCATATACCGCAGAAATATCCAGGATTTTACCCGCCTTTTGCTGAATATGGAAAATGGCTTTTTGGAGGTTCGCAAGACGATTTCCCAAATTACTGCCCAATGAAAGATATACCTTTTGTTTTCTGCCCATAATCGAAGAAACAAAGTAAACAAAACATTACAACAATGGTTATCTTTGGACTATATTAAATTTTACCTAATGAAGTTTTTAAGAAACCTACTTGCCTCAATTCTGGGGAGCTTGGTAGCATTTATGATTGTTGTGGGGATGTTCTTCATATTTATGGCCCTTGTCGGAAGTGTGGACAATGGTGTCGTGGTAAAAAAGAACTCCATACTCGAACTCAGATTTGTTGCCCCAATTTTGGATTACACCGGAAAAGATGACACCGACCCTTTTGCTGCCCTATGGACCGAGGAACTTGGCTTGGATGAGATTTTACATGCCATAGAAGTGGCCAAGGACGACGATAACATTCAGGGTATTAGTTTGACCACGGGTTTTTTACAGGCCGGCGTGGCTCAGACCAGAGAAATTAGAAAAGCCCTTATTGATTTTAAATCGAGCGGTAAATTTGTGATGGCGCACGCCGATGTGTATGCTCAAAGAGATTATTATTTGGCGACCGCTGCGGATGAGGTTTACTTAAATCCGGTTGGTGTGGTCGACTTTAAGGGATTGGCCACCGAAGTGCTTTTTTACAAGGAACTTCAAGAAAAATCGGGGATTAAAATGGAAGTTATACGCCACGGGAAGTATAAAAGTGCAGTGGAGCCATTTCTTTCAGATACCATGAGCGATGAAAATCGTACGCAAATCAAGGAATTGATTACTTCTATTTGGAGCGTTATTGTTGATGATATTGCTGAATCCAGAAACATTACGCCACAAAATCTGAACATTATTGCTGACACCTTAGGGGGAAGAACACCGGAATATGCCGTAGCTTCAGGTCTATTGGATGGCACATTGCATTATGATGAATATGTAAGTTTGTTGAAGGAAAAGATAGGAGTTGCCGAGGATGATGATTTAAACTATGTGAAGCTAGAGGATTATATTCAAATTGCCGGCAAAAAAAGAATACGGACAGGAGCCAATAAAGTTGCCGTTATTTATGCCCAAGGAGAGATTCTTGGTGGCGAGGGCGGAAAAGATTATATAGGACAAGGACTTATTGTGGATGCTTTGCACAAAGCGGTAGACAACGAAAGTGTAAAAGCCATTGTGCTTCGAGTGGATTCCCCTGGGGGCAGTGCCTTGGTCTCCGATATTATTTGGAGAGAAATGCAACTGGCGAAAGAGGAAAAACCTTTGGTGGTTTCCTTTGGAAACATCGCCGCTTCGGGAGGATATTACATCGGTGTTGGTGGCGATAAGATTTTTGCCGAACCTACTACAATTACTGGGTCCATAGGTGTTTTTGGAACCATTCCCAACGTGCATCAATTGGCCGAGAACATAGGTGTAAATGCCGAACAGGTAGGCACCAATAAAAATTCTGTGGATTATTCATTTTTTGAACCCATGACGGACTCTTTCCGCAATGTGATGCAAGAAAGTATTGAGGAAACCTACGATACCTTTTTAGACCGAGTCTCCAAAGGACGAAATATGCCTGTGGAACGAGTTAACGAAATTGCCCAGGGCAGGGTTTGGAGCGGTGTAGATGCACAAGCACTTGGTCTGGTGGATGAGCTCGGCAATTTAGATGATGCCATTGTGGCCGCGGCCGATATGGCCGGATTGGAAGATTACGGTATTCGTAAATATCCCAAATACAAATCAGGTTTTGATCAGTTTATGGAAGACCTTGGAGGGGTGAAGGCCAAAATAGGAGAATCCATTATAAAAGAAGAAATTGGCACGGAGGCCTATGATATTTTAAAAGAGTTCAAGCAATTTACCAAACAAGAGGGGGTACAGGCAAAGATGCCTTTCAGTTTAAAAATAAAATAAGTCGATTATAATAGTTCTTCAATGAACTTTTAAACCGTATATGACGCAAAAGGACAAGAAGTTAGCATTTTCCATATATCTGTATCTCGGAGCACTGTTCATTACCTCTTTGGTGGTGTCCAACCTGATTTTCCAAAAGTTTTTCTCTTGGAGCCCTTTTGGAGATGTTACCGTTTTTGGAGCACCGCTTTTTGAACTTTCGGTGGGTATTTTACCGTACCCCATCACTTTTTTGATTACCGATTTGGTATCCGAGATTTACGGGCAAAAAAAAGCAAACCAAGTGGTTACCGCCGGTATTTTTGCTTCGTTTTTCTCTATGGGCATCATTTTATTGGCCAATTATTCCACCGCTATCCCCACCTCGCCAGTGGATGATGGTACGTTCACTACCGTTTTTGGTTTGTCGCCACTTGGAGTATTGGCTTCCATGCTGGCTTATTTGGGCGCTCAATACATCGATATCACCATTTATCACTTTTGGAAACGGCTGACCAATGGAAGAATGCTCTGGCTTAGGAACAACTTTTCAACCTTTTCATCACAGTTTATAGACACCTTTACCGTTGTAGGATTGCTCTGCATTTTTGGCGTATTGCCTTGGGACAAGTTCTACGGATTGCTGATCAGTGGCGTGATTTTCAAAATAATGATTGCCCTCCTCGACACCCCTTTGCTCTATTTTTTCGTATATATTATGCGAAAAAGATTTAACTTAAAAATAGGGGAAGAAATTTCGTTGGATTAACGCTTCTCCTTTAATTTGTTGTAAAACAACCATATATGAAGAAAAAAGTCCTGAAAATTACCGGAATAACCCTACTTGTCCTACTAGCAATCATAATTGCCTTACCACTGTTTCTTCAAGGTAAAATTGAAGAAATCATCAAAACAAAAGTCAATAATAGCATCAATGCCACTTTGGATTTTGAGGATGTAGACCTAAGCTTGCTCAAAAGCTTTCCCTATGCCAACGTTGGACTTACCAATTTATCCTTGGTCAACAAAGCTCCGTTTGAAGGCGATACCTTGTTCGCATCCTCCGAAATTGAACTCTCTATGTCCATAAAGGAACTGTTCAAGTCGGCAGATGAACCCATTGTTATCAAAACCTTGAATATTGATGGTGCACTATTGCACATAAAAGCAGATACGGAAGGCAACGCCAACTACGATATTGCCAAAGAAAGCGAAACAACAACTTCCGCAGCATCGGAAGAATCCAGTAGTAACTTTACCCTGAACATGGATTCTTATGCCATCACCAATTCCGAAATCATTTATGAGGATATGGCGAGTGGAATGGTCTTGGACATATCTGAGATGAACCATTCGGGAACCGGAGACCTTTCTTTGGAAAAATCAGAATTAAAAACCCTGACGGATGCCTTCGTGTCTTTTGAGATGGATAGCACTAAATACCTTAACAAGAACAAAATCAACCTAGATGCACTCATAGGAATTGATTTAAAAGAAAACAAATACACCTTTTTAGAGAACAAAGCCATAATCAACCAATTGCCCTTGGTTTTCGATGGTTTTGTGAAGGTCAACGAAGACAATCAAGAAGTGGACATTACCTTTAAAACGCCATCTTCGGACTTTAAAAACTTTTTGGCGGTGATTCCCGAAGCCTATGCGGCCAACATTGAAAACGTACAGACTACGGGAAACTTTGAAGTGAACGGTGAGTTTAAGGGTGTGGTTGATGATGAGCATATCCCTACCTTCAAAATAGCGATCAATTCCGAAAATGCCTCTTTCAAGTATCCCGAATTGCCCAAATCGGTGCGCAATGTGTATATCGATACGGAAATCAACAACGAAACAGGAATTACGGAGGATACCTATGTGAACATCAACAGGTTGTCCTTTCTAATTGATGAGGACAAGTTCAACCTGAACGCCAAAATCAGGGAATTGATGGGCAACACCAAGGTAAACGCCCATATGGACGGACGCATCAATTTGGCTAATATTTCCCAAGCCTATCCTATGCCTGCTGATTATAACCTTAAGGGAATTTTAAACGCGGATATTACCACCGCTTTTGATATGGAATCTTTGGAAAACAAGCGATACCAGAACACCAAAACAACGGGAAAGGCATCCGTATCTGGTTTTGAATATGCTTCGGAGGAACTTAAAAACCCTGTGGCCATAACCAAGGCAGCAGTTTCCTTTAATCCCAATACGGTAACTCTGGATTCATTTAATGGTAAAACGGGAAATACGGATTTTAACGCCAAAGGAACCCTGACCAATTTGTTGGGCTTTATGTTCAATGATGAAAATATTGAAGGGAACTTTACTTTGAATTCCAATCAATTCGCTTTGAACGATTTTATGGTTGAGGAGACCGAGGAGGCGGAAACAGAAGAGTCAGGTGGAGAATCTGGCTCAACAACAGGGGAGGAGCGCATCAAAATACCCTCATTTTTGGATTGTACCATTGAAGCTTCGGCCAATACGGTGGTTTATGATAACCTTAATCTGAAAAATGTAAAAGGAACTTTGATCATTAAAGACGAAACGGCCACGGTAAAAAATCTTACCTCCAACCTGTTCGGCGGTACATTGGGACTGTCTGGTTCTGTGTCCACTAAACAAAAGAATTCCACTTTTGATATGAATCTGGGAATGAACAATTTCAACATTGCAGAATCTTTTGCCGGATTGGAGCTGTTTAAGGTGTTGACGCCTTTGGCAACTGCCATACAAGGAAAGCTCAATTCGGATATAAAAATTTCGGGCAACCTTAAGGATGATTTGACGCCGAACCTGTCCACTATTTCCGGTAGCTTGTTGGCAGAGCTCCTGAATCCAACCGTTGATGCCCAAAAAGCACCTTTAGTTTCAGCTTTGGACAGTAAGCTTAGTTTTTTAAACACCAAGGAAATCAATTTGGATGGACTTAAGACAGCATTGACTTTTGATAACGGCTCCGTTAAAGTGAAGCCATTTACCTTAAATTATAAGGATATCGCCATTGATGTGAACGGAAGCCACTCCTTTGATAAACAAATGGACTATTCGGCAACCTTGAATGTTCCTGCGAAATATTTAGGAACGGAGGTAAATCAATTAATTGCCCAATTGAACGATGAAAGTGTGGGAGAGGTAACAGTTCCCGTAACCGCAAATATTGGAGGTAATTTTACCAGCCCATCCGTGAGTACGGATTTAACATCCAGTGTAAAAACATTGACCACTAAGTTGGTGGAAATGCAAAAGCAAAAACTGGTGAACCAAGGGAAAGATGAAGTCAAAAATATGTTGTCCGATGCCTTTAAAAAAGATAAATCCGATACCACCTCGACCAAGTCCGATGATGTAAAAGAAGCTATTGGTAATCTTTTGGGTGGCGGCAAAGACACGATTGCTACGGATAGTACAAAGGCCAAAAAGAATGATGATGTTGAAAAAGCCGCAAAATCCATTTTGGGCGGACTGCTCGGCAAAAAGAAAAAGGATAGCGTAAACTAAAACGAGGAAACTGGCTAAAATGCGAGTTTTCGTCAACCTGAACTTGATTCAGGTTCTCATAATAATTTGTTTGCCATTATGATGAGATTCTGAAATACCTTGCCTACCGGCAGGCAGGAATTCAGAATGACTCATTCCTTTACTTGTTAGACAGCTTTTTTATTCCTTTATTTCGGTATCGATGGTTTTCAGAATCTCATCTATACTTTGCATTAAAGGATTGTAATGCGTTGTCTCCGTTTTTATACTTGTTAGGATGAACATGAGCATATTGTTCTCAAACTCTTTTGATAATAGCAGATTACGGTTGCTAGTTTGTTCAGAACTTTCAGGAAGCCCCAGTTCGCTAGAAACACCGGTCAGGTCGTAAATGGTTTTGATACTATTCATGTCGCTACGAAACATATCAATAATTTTGTCCCTTTCCGTATCAAGCATAATTTCCTGTTTAGATACATCCTCCATGAAAGAAATCCAATTGGTTAGCAAAATCCGCAAGTGTGGGTTAGATATGTCCTTTAAACTTCCTGAATTGATCATTTCTTCCAATAGGGAATTGTTGGGATTGAAAGATATATCAAATGCAAAGGCATTATACAGCAAATTGGCAAGCTCCTGCTCGTTCGGCAAAGCCTCTGTGTTTTGCATGTAGATTACAATTTTTTTGGCATCCTCATAACTTTGTTTGTTGAAAGAGATGAGTTCTTTTAATTTAATTTGGCTGGTTTCGAACTCATCCCTAAGCCCTGTAAGATAGATTTGTTCCTTATCCTTTTTTATGCTGAGCTCGTTGGCATTGTTTATGGCCAGTGCAATAAGGATGCCGATAACCACCAAAACAATTTCGCCCAAGGCGTACAAAATGTAATTGCTGACTTTTTTCTCCGCAATCAATTCCTTTCTGATTTTTCTGAAAAATTTAAGCATGGTCTGGTTAAAAGTAATCTAATCTACAAAAATGTTGGGTATTAATTATAACCCATGGCTACTGCCACAATGATGGTGACTGCACCGATCAAAAGCATCAACGAGGTAGGTTTAAGGGCCGATTTAAACCATTTATTATATGGGATTTTGGCGATGGCTATTATAGCCATTAGTGCACCATTGGTCGGTACGATCATATCTGGCATTATAGCTCCATATTGATAGGCCAGGACACAAATTTGTCTTGATAGTCCAATTAAATCCGAAAGGGGAACCAATATGGGAAGGGTCAATATCGCCTGTCCGGAATAGCTGGGAACTGGAAAGTGCAATAGGGTGTGTGAGACCATCATCAGCACTCCCGATACGGCAGGAGAAAAATTTTGCAATGGGCCAAAAAGCCCATAAACAATGGTGTCCATAATCATTCCATCTTCCAAAAGGATGGATATACTGTTGGCCAAACCTATGATGACACAGGCAAAAACCATTTCTTTCATCCCGGCGACATAGATTTCACCAGTTTTGTTCCACCCCATTTTCGCTATCAGACCAGAAAGGATGCCCAGTGCAAAAAAGCAGCCAGACATTTCGCTAAAGCCCCAATCAAACTGTATGATTCCAAAAATTACAATGGAAAACGTAAGCCCCAACAACACTAAAATTATTTTACTGCTTTGGGTCATGGAAACGTTTTGGTCGGGCATTTGGATTTTATCAATTCTGTTTCTGTTGGCATAGTACAGTAGATAAACTACCCAAACAACAAAGGCAACCAATAAGGTGGTTAGCCGTAAAGAGCTGCCCGACAGCAATGGCAGTGCAGCTTCTTTTTGAGCGATAATAACCCCAAAGGGGTTAGATGGGCTAAAAGAGCTTCCAATAACGGTGGAGCCGTAGCTGGCAAAAATCATAGTAAAGGCATTGTAGCCCAAACTTTTTCCAAATAAGAGCAGAATTGGAATCAGGGCGACTACTTCTTCTTGCAGACCAATAGTTGCGCCACCCGCTGTAAAAAGTGCGGCTATGATTATCAGGGCCAAACTTTCCTTTCCCTTTAGGGAAGAAACCAATTTTACCAATCCCTGGTTAAAGGCCTCTGTTTTCTCAATGATGTAAAAACAACCCCCGATCAACAGTATGAGAACAATAAGGTCTGCTCTTTCCGAAATTCCTATGGGAATGGAAACAAGCAGGTCAAAAAAGGATGGACTAACCGTGTCTATTTGCTCGTACGAGTTGTTGACCACGCGGGTGATACCACTTCCCTCATCTACGATTCTTACGTAAGATCCTTGAGGGATAATATAGGTGAGTATCCAGGCAAACAGGATGACCCCAATTAGGATTACGAAGGCATTCGGGAAGTTTTTCATCCGGTTTGGTTTTTGGTTGGTTGAATGTTGGCAAAGCTCTATGGCCTTGCAGTATGTTAAAAAGGCTTGGTGGGCCTTACTTTATTCCTATCCCTACATAATATCCTTCACTTCCTCTAACATTGAATACCGTATTGTCCTCAAAAATAAGGTACTGCCCCTTAATGCCTTTGAGTACGCCCTTATAGCTTGGAGTTTTGCTCAAATTGAGACTTTTCACTTTTTCGGGGTATTGCAACACGGGAAACTCGAGATTGGTCTCCTCTCTATCATCCAAAAAATAATCAATTGCTTCATCAGGGATGCTTGACTTGAGCTTGTTCCGCCATTCGACCAAGTCCTCATCCTTGATGTCGTTTTGCAGCATTTTTCTCCAGCTGGTCTTATCGCTGACAAACTCTTTTAGTGCTACTTCGGTAATTCCTGCCAAATAACGATTGGGAACCTCCACGATTTCGATGGCCTCGTGCGCTCCTTGATCTATCCAACGGGTAGGCACTTGCGATTTTCTTGTAACCCCAACTTTAATACTACTGGAATTGGCCAAATACACAATATGTGGCTGTAGCTGCATCTTTTTTTCAAACTCAAGGTCACGATCTTCTTTGTCCAAATGCGCCGTGCTCAGCTCGGGTTTCATGATCCAATCACCTGCAAGGGGTGTTTCAAAAAAACAGGATTTACAAAATCCTTGTCGATAAATAGGTCTGTCCTCTCCGCAATTCAAACATTGATATTTTATAAAATCAATCTTAAGCTCCTTGTTCAGTGATTGGTTCATATTGATAAAGTCGTTCTTGAAAACCAAAAAATATTGAATAGGGTTGCCAATTTCCGTTCGCATCTTTTTAAGGACTCCTTCGTATAGCATAAAAATGAATGTGTTTATCTTATTTGAAAATGAGTTTTAGAAAAGCTATTTTAGCAGTTGTGCCAACTATAAATTCTTTGGTTAAAGATACCTAAAATGCCAATACCTTTATTCAATTCCATTGCTTCTTGGTTATTGAGAAAGCGCTATCATCAGATAGAACTTTTTTTAAAGTATCCTTTGGATGTACAGGATGAGGTATTACGCCAGCTTGTGGACTTTTCCAAGGACACCATGATCGGAAAACAGTATGGTTTCCAAGACCTTCCCAAGTACGATGAATTTAGGAATAGGGTACCCATCGTGACCTACGAAGATGTTGCTCCACTTATTGAACGCACACGCAGGGGCGAACAAAATCTATTTTGGCCCACTAGCATAAAATGGTTTGCAAAAAGCAGTGGTACTACCAATGCGAAGAGTAAGTTTATTCCGGTAAGTACCGAAGCTTTGGAGGACTGTCATTACAAATCCAGCAAGGATTTGTTGTGTTTGTATTTGAACAATAATGAAAACTCCCAGTTGTTCACAGGTAAGAGCCTACGGTTAGGGGGGAGCAAAGAACTTTACGAGGATAATGGAACTTTTTTTGGTGACCTTTCGGCCATATTGATCGATAATATGCCGCTTTGGGCCGAGTATAGCAGTACGCCCAGTAACAAGGTTTCTTTAATGACCGAATGGGAATCAAAATTGGAAGCCATAATCGAAGAAAGCATTAGAGAGAATGTGACCAGTTTGGCCGGTGTACCGTCTTGGATGTTGGTTTTGCTCAATCAGGTGTTGGAGAAAACAGGAAAAAACCATCTGTTCGAAATATGGGAAAACCTGGAGGTTTATTTTCATGGAGGAGTAAGCTTTACGCCCTACAAGAACCAGTATAAAAAATTGTTGCCCCGCAAAAAGTTCAACTATTACGAAACCTATAATGCTTCCGAAGGATTCTTTGGTATCCAGGACCAAAATAATTCTGATGAGCTTTTGTTGATGTTGGACTATGGTATCTTTTATGAGTTTATCCCTATGGGCATCAACGGAGAAGGGGAGCAGGCTATTCCGCTCTGGGAGGTTCAGTTGGGTGTTAACTATGCAATGGTGATTACTACCAATGCGGGATTATGGCGGTATAAAATTGGCGATACCGTTCGATTTACCTGTAAAAACCCTTATCGTATCAAGATTACGGGCCGTACCAAACATCATATTAATGTATTTGGCGAAGAACTGATCATAGAGAATGCCGAGGAAGCTCTAAAACAGGTTTGCGAAAAGACGCAAGCGGAGATTATGGACTATACCGCGGCACCCATTTTTATGACCGAAAAGGAGAAAGGAGCGCACGAATGGATCATCGAATTTAGAAAGCCACCAGAAGATATTGGATATTTTACCGAAATGCTGGACAATGCTTTAAAAGCGCTTAACTCTGATTATGAGGCCAAACGGTATAATAACATTACCCTAAAAATGCCCAAAGTACACGTGGCACGTGAGAATTTGTTCCATCATTGGCTTAAGTCACAAAACAAATTGGGCGGGCAACACAAGATTCCCAGACTCTCGAACCAACGGGATTGTATCGAGGAATTACTGCAAATGAATATGCCATAGGGCAGAAAATCACTAAAAATTAAAGTTTATCGAAAGTTTACGAAAACGTTTTCGTAGATTTGAACGGTTCATCGTAGAAACATTTCTTTTGAACAAATAAAAGAGGATTTACTGCGTTAATTAATGAAATTTCCCCTCAACAATCTATTGTTAAACACAAAACCATTGAAATCATGGCAGAAAGACTTATTGTAATCTCAGATAAGTGGGGTGCAAAAAAAGGACTTTGGATAGCTTCTTATTTTGGATACTTGCAACAATACTACGATATTGTTTTTTACGATTGTCAGCAATTGGGGAATGTGGATGTTTCCATATTTTCTGAGGAAAACATTGACAAAGCCTTTAGAGAAGAGGGAATTGAAAGGGCAGTTGCCAACCTTCTGAAAAAAGAATCCAAACCAGCCCATTACTTGGCTTTTGGTACTGGAGCAACAATTGCTTACAAAGCCTTGTTGAAAGGCTTGCCCACAAAATCGGTAACAGCCATTTCCCCTGTTGGAATTGACACTGAAAATCAAATGGCTCCTGCGGATGTGCAATTGATTTACGGTGAGTGCGATACATCCAAACCCGGAATAAAGTGGGCCAAAAGTGTTGGAGCCGATTTAAGAGTCGTACCTAATTTTGGACATACCCTGTATTCAGATGAAAAAATTATCTCCGAAGTAAGTTTGGAACTGTTGGAAAAAGCAACAAAAAAAGCAATCTAATTAAGAGACTGCTTTTAGTTTTTTTACGGTTTCGTACGAGAGCTTTTTCTCGGCATACCCTTTAGTCACCTTAAACTCTGTTTCTTCACTGCTTGGCAGGGAGAACATGGCATCGGTGAACACGGCTTCGCATAAAGAGCGCAGACCACGGGCGCCAAGTTTGTATTCTACCGCCTTTTCCACAATATAGTCCAATGCTTGATCGGTAATGGAGAATTCAATATCGTCCATTGCAAACAGTTTTTCGTACTGTTTAATAATGGCATTTTTTGGCTCTGTTAGGATGGCTCTAAGCGTTTTAGCATCCAAAGGATTCATATGGGTGAGCACAGGAAGTCTTCCAATAATCTCAGGGATAAGCCCAAATTCCTTAAGGTCTTTTGGAATAATGTATTTAAGGATATTTTCTTGATCCAAGCTTTCCTCAGCTTTGGAAGCACTGTACCCAACGGCTTGCATGTTCAAGCGTTTGGTGATGATACGCTCGATACCATCAAAAGCACCGCCTGCAACAAATAGAATGTTTTCGGTATTGACCTCGATGAATTTTTGATCAGGGTGTTTACGTCCACCTTTAGGTGGAACATTTACCGTGGTTCCTTCCAAGAGTTTCAAAAGCCCTTGCTGAACACCTTCACCGGATACATCGCGGGTAATGGATGGATTATCGCTTTTACGTGCGATTTTATCTATTTCATCAATAAAAACAATACCTCTTTCAGCTTTTTCCAAGTTGTAATCGGCTGCTTGAAGCAAACGGGTCAAAATACTTTCCACATCTTCGCCCACGTAACCCGCTTCTGTCAAAACGGTGGCATCCACGATGGCCAAAGGCACGTTCAACATTCTGGCAATGGTCTTGGCGATAAGGGTTTTCCCCGTACCGGTTTGTCCGACCATTACGATGTTACTTTTTTGGATTTCGATATCCTCTTCTTTGCCCTTGGGTTGCAATAGTCTTTTGTAGTGGTTGTATACCGCTACAGACATTACTTTTTTGGTCCTTTCTTGTCCAATCACATAAGTATCCAAGAAATCGTGGATTTCCATCGGCTTTTTCAAAACCAGCTCGGAGGAAAGATCTTGATTTTTGGTTTGTTTGGACTCTTCGGCTACAATGCTATGGGCCTGTTCTATGCATCTGTCGCAAATGTGCGCATCAAGACCGGCAATCAATAGATTGGTTTCCGGCTTTTTTCTACCACAAAAAGAACATTCCAAATTTTCCTTTGCCATAAAATTTTAATCTTCAACCAACAATAACGTAAAAAAAATAGATTTGTTC
Source organism: Allomuricauda sp. NFXS6 (assembly GCF_040148835.1). Lineage (NCBI taxonomy): Bacteria > Pseudomonadati > Bacteroidota > Flavobacteriia > Flavobacteriales > Flavobacteriaceae > Allomuricauda > Allomuricauda sp. NFXS6. The sequence continues at coordinate 33,362 of NZ_JAGEMG010000012.1, forward strand.
TACTGTAAGTGGTTGTTTTATAATCAATTGGTTTGGGTTACGATTTCTCCCTCATTAAGATTTCGTCAATCATTCCGTATTCTTTTGCTTCTGGAGCTTTCATCCAGTAATCACGATCACTGTCTTCGTAGACCTTCTCAAAAGATTGCCCGGAATGCTTTGAAATAATTTCGTAAAGCTCATTTTTGATCTTTAGCACTTCTTGGGCAGCAATCTCTATATCGCTGGCCTGACCTTGTGCTCCAGACAATGGTTGATGGATCATTACCCTGGAATGGGGCAATCCACTTCGTTTGCCTTCGTGTCCCGCACAAAGCAGCACAGCTGCCATGGAGGCGGCAATGCCCGTACAAATTGTGGCCACATCCGGTTTTATAAATTGCATGGTGTCATAAATGCCCAAACCGGCATATACACTCCCTCCCGGGGAGTTGATATAGATTTGAATGTCCTTGGAGGCATCGGCGCTTTCCAAAAAAAGCAATTGTGCCTGTACAATATTGGCCACCTGATCATTGATTCCCGTTCCCATAAAAATAATCCTGTCCATCATCAATCGGGAGAAAACATCCATGGCAACTGCGTTCATTTGCCTTTCCTCGATAATGTTCGGCGTCATGTTCATAGGGTACATGGTACTCATGAGTTTATCATAGTACATGCTGTTTATGCCATGATGTTGGGTAGCGTATTTTTTAAATTCTTTTCCGTAATCCATAGGATCTTGCTCGATTTATCTTAAAAAAAAGGTGCCGAAAAATTGGCTTTCCGGCACCGTAAAGATACTTAATTTTCTTTTAGCGAAGCCTTAGCTGTATGCTTCCTTGATGAAGTCATCATAAGATACTTCCTTCACCTTAAGGTTGGCCTTTTCTTTGTAAAGGTCCAAAAGTTTTTGGCTCATCAATTGTTCGGACAATCTTTTTACTTCGTCTTGATTGCCCATAATCCTGGCGGCAACACTTTCCAATTCTTCATCTTTGGGGTCCATATGGCCGTATTGTGCCATTTGTGATTTGATGAATCCTTTGGCAAATTCCTTCAGCTCATCAAACTGAACTTGAAGCTCGTTTTCTTGGATAATTTTACCCTCGATCAATTGGTAGCGAAGTCCTTTTTCTGATTTTTCGAATTCTTCCTTGGCTTCATCTTCGGTCAATGGGTTTTCTCCGCTGATCTGAATCCATTTTTTTAAAAATTCGGCGGGAAGCTCGAATTTGGTTTCATCGATCAATTTTTCGGTGATGTCGTTCAACAATTTTTGATCGGATTGTTGTTCGAATTGTTTTTCAGAATCTTCTTTGATCCTATCTTTCAATTCTTTCTCCGAGGTCACTTTGCCTTCACCGAACAATTTATCAAAAAGTTCCTGGTCCAAAGCAGCTGGCTCTCTTTCGTTGATTTCCTCTATAGTAAAGGTGATGTCGATTTTAAGACCGTCTGCTTTATCTTTTGGAATGCCCAAAGCATTGGGCAGTAAGTAATCTTCTTTAAAAAGTCCTTTGGTGGAAAGGGTAACGGTGTCTCCCACTTTTTTCCCGACAAGTGCATCAACAGCTTTTTTGCTCTTGATTTTGTCCATCTCAATAGTGGTCTTATGGTCGATTTCCTCTTCTTCGTTGGCAAAGAAACCGGTAATTTCATCATTTTTGCCCACTTCGGTCTTGGAAATCAATTTTCCGTATTGCTTTTGAATACGGTCCACTTGCTCCTCAATCATTTTTTTGTCGGCAACAATTTTATATTGGGTCACCGCTTTTTTGGTCTTTAGGTTGACGTCAAAGCTCGGTGCCAATCCCAATTCAAATTCAAAATCGAGATTGTCCTTGTCCCAGTCAAAATCATCTTGTTGTTTTGGAAGTGGATTTCCCAGAACATCCAATTTTTCTTCAGTAAGGTATTTGTTCAGATTGTCTTGAAGCAGTTTGTTCACTTCATCCACCAAAACAGCTTTTCCATACTGCTTTTTGATAAGTCCCATGGGAACCTGTCCTTTTCTAAAGCCCGGGATGTTGGCCTGTTTTCTATAATCCTTTAGGATTTTTTCTACTTTGTCCTGATAGTCTTCTTTGCTTATGGCAACCTTTACAACTGCGTTAAGATCATCAATCTGCTCTTTGGATATATTCATTTCCTACCTAATTTGCTTTCTAAAAATGGGATGCAAAAGTAATGCTTTTTTGTGTTGTCACCAAGTTTTTAAACCGTTGACTTTCAAACAAAATGAATTCTATTGATCTTCTTTTAAAACGGATTGCAAAATCGCCTGTAAAAATGATAGCAAAAGACTAAAAATAATGGCCCACCAAAAACTGGTCACATAGAAACCATCAATCAAATTAGCGGCCAATAGTATAATGATTGCATTAATGACCAAAAGGAACAGTCCCAGTGTGAGTATGGTTATTGGCAATGTAAAGATGACCAATATGGGTTTTACCAGGAAATTAAGAATGCTGAGTACTACGGCTACAATGATGGCGGTTAGCATAGAATCTACCCCTACCCCGGGCAATACGTAGCTCAGGATTACAACTGCAATGGCATTCAGCAATAGTCTTAGAATGAGTTTCATAGGTTGTGTAGTGTTTTAGTGAATAAAAAAAGGCACCGAATTTCGGTGCCTTTAAGATAAAGAAAATAATGTTTGTTTAGTCAATATACAATCCGGTGTAATTCAAAGGGTTTACATCGGGAAGATTAGAATTGTATTTAGTGTTGATCGCGGCTACAAAGGCATTCGCAACAATGGCATAACCTCTTGGCGATGGGTGAACACCGTCCAGTGAAAATCCTCCACCAGTGGCAAAGGTGGCATCCACAACACTTCCATCGGCTTGCTGGAATCCATTTTCTTTTAACTCGTTCAACAATGCATTGGCATCTACAAAGGCAAGATCGTAAGCTGTTGCCAAACCTGCAATGGTCTGGTTGTAGGACATTAATGCAGTTTCCACGGTGGCTTGTTCTTCAGGTGTCAGCACCCATTGGTCGGCTAAAGGAACGGCGACTCCATTAATGGAGGTTGGGTTGTTTGGGTCGGCTAGGGTGCCTATAAAACTTCTTGAAGTTAGTACCATGAGGTCTTCTTCTGTGGCTTGTCTCATATTGGTCAAAGCAGGGTTGAAGCCTGTTAAATCGGTTAAATCTTCATCCATGATTACTACTGCATTACCTTCACCAGGGGAGAATGAAATGGTACGCTTTGCCAATTCCTCTTCGGTAATTAGATTCAATTGTTGTAATTGGGCCAAACCTGCATTATAGGCACCATACGCTTCGGCACTGTTCAAAAATCCTGCAGTGGCTTCATCCAAAGGAATGGGATTGTGTGGCACCGTGGTGAAATAAGGTATGTCTGTTACATTGGGCAAATTGGCAATTACACCATCAGCCCCGTTTGCGGTCATGGCTTGTAGCATGGCGTCCAAAGAGCCTGCAAAAACATTAGGGTCCGTAATATCGTTTCTGGAATAGGTGCTAGGGTCTAAATTACCAGTTTGGTCAACTCCTGTCCCACCTCCGGTGGCGTAAATAAGGATGTCGTTTGCTCCTGTCCACAAGGTGAAAAAGGTTGCACCCTGAGCAGCTGCATCACCGATCACTGTTGCGGATTCGGATGAGGAAAATCTTGCGAAATATGGGTTGGCGGTTCCCATGGCAACGCCTGTTACGCTACCATATCCAGGGGCCAATAGTTCATAGCTTTTGGAGCCGGGAACACCCATATTATTGTAAGTTCCAGTTAGTTTGTTTGAAACTTCAGTGGAACCTTGACCAACAACTTCGACGGGAGCCGGGCTTTCGCCCAAAAAGGATAAAATCAATCTATTGCCAGCTATAGGGTTTCCCCCAAGTGTCATTCCTCCTAAATTATCTGCCATAAGAGGGATTTCAAAACTTCCGCCTCCCGCTAAGGCAAAATTACCTGCCAACATATTTGGAAAAGATGCTAATTGTCCATCTTCAAACAAGGCGTTGTCGGAGAAACCTGCGGTCAATGAGTTGCCGATGGCAACATAATTCGTAAAATCTGCTGTCCCGGAAGTATATTCAACGGGAGTTGGGTCTGGTGCGTCGATCGGGGTATCATCTTCACATGCAATCAAGAATAAGCCTAGAAATGGGAGAAAGGCATCAAACTTTTTCATATCAAATAATCTGTTTCAGTTAGTTTATGTTAATCGTTTTGGTAACAACCAGAATTAACCAAATCTATATCAAATTTGCCATACAGACAATTAAATGGGCAAAAAAATTATGCATGCATAATAAAAAGGGGTGAATTTTAAGAATTCAGAAAGTTGAAACTCTTTTCGTAAAACTGTTTTGGATTTTCGGCATGCAGCCAATGTCCGGCTTTATCAATGGTTTCAATTTCGGCGTTGGGAAAGTGTCTCTTGATTTCGGCCGAGTCCGTGGGTTGGATATATTCCGAACGGTCGCCGCGCAAAAATAGGGTAGGTCCATCATAAATGGCATTGGGGGTTATATTTTCACCAATTTCCTCCATTCGGTCCTTGAGCACGTCAAAATTGAAACGGAAGCCCAGTTTTTCCTTTTCTACCCAATACAGGTTTTTGAGCAAAAACTGTCTAATTCCTTTTTCTTTGATGTGTTTGGACAACTCATCGTCCGCATCCCTACGATCGGATATTTTATCAAAATCCAAATGAGAGAGCCCGTTGAAAATAAAATCGTGATGGGGAGGATAATACTTCGGTGCTATATCGGCAACGATTAATTTGAGTACTCTTTCTGGATGTGTAGTGGCCAGTTGCATGGCTGTTTTGCCTCCCATGGAATGCCCCATCACATAGGCAGATTCCATGTGGTGATGATTCATATAGTCGATGACATCATCGCTCAATATATCATAGTTGAACTCGTCGGAATGAAAACTTTTTCCATGGTTCCGTTGGTCTATCAAATGGACTTCAAAGCCATTTTCGGAATATTGGGAGCCAAGGGTTTTCCAGTTGTCCGACATGCCCAAAAAACCATGTAGGATTATAAAAGGTTGTCCTTTGCCCAATATTTTTGAATGTAATATTTCCATTATTTTAATCGATGTAAATACATGTTTACCACATTTTCAAGACCCAGATAGAGGGATTCGCAGATTAAGGCGTGCCCGATGGATACCTCTAAAAGATGTGGAACATGCTCTTTAAAGAATTTGATGTTGTCCAAATTAAGGTCGTGCCCTGCGTTTAGGCCAAGACCAACTTCGTGTGCCATTTTGGCCGCTTCAATAAAGGGGGCAATGCCACTTTCTCCATTGCCTTTGGCAAATTCATGGGCAAAACTTTCGGTGTAGAGTTCCACGCGGTCCGTACCCGTTTCCGCAGCTCCTTTCACCATTGCTATATCGGGGTCCACAAAAATGGAGGTGCGGATGCCGTTTTCTTTGAAGGTCTTGATGACATCAACTAGGAAATCTCTGTGCTTTATGGTATCCCAACCCGCATTGGAGGTAATGGCATCTTCGGCATCGGGCACCAAAGTAACCTGAGTGGGCTTTACTTCGAGGACTAAAGCAATAAATTTTGGAATTGGGTTCCCTTCGATATTGTACTCTGTGGTGACCACTTTTTTTAAATCCCGGGCATCTTGATAGCGAATGTGACGTTCATCGGGTCTTGGATGGATGGTGATGCCCTCTGCGCCAAAAGATTCAATGTCCTTGGTCGAAGTAATCAAATTGGGAACATTGCCCCCTCTAGAATTTCGTAATGTTGCGAGTTTATTTATGTTGACACTCAACTTTGTCATGGAGTTATTATTTAGATTGTCAAAAATAAGAATTCGGCATACCTTTTGCCATTTTAAATTAGTATTTTGCACCTAATAGAAGTGTTATGCAGATTCAAGACAAAATAATCAATACAGTTCCCGTTTTTGAAGTGTCGGAAACTTTGAAAGATGTGATTGCGTTTTTCGAGGAAACCACATACTCCCATGTTGGGGTGATCGAGAACGGAACATACTTGGGGTTGCTTTCCGAAAACGACCTTCCTTGTTTTGAGCCCGAAAAAACAATCGACAATTTCAGGTTTGAAATGGAAGATTTTTTTGTGAGGAAAGAAACCGCTTGGTTGGACGTTTTGGAAATGTTCTCGAGAAATGAGGCCAATGTACTGCCCGTTTTGGATGAAGACCGTGTAATTATTGGGTATTACGACCTTGAAGATGTTGTGGATGTGTTGATAGACACTCCTTTCTTTAGAGAGCCGGGCGCCATTTTGGTGGTGTCCATCGGAATTAAGGACTATTCCTTTAGTGAGATTGCACAAATTGTGGAAGGCAACAATGCCCGATTGTTGGGAGCCTTTATTACTGACTCTGAGAACGATATTGTTGAAATTACTTTAAAAGTAGGCACACAAAGTTTGAATGAAGTAGCGCAAACTTTTAGAAGGTACAACTACACCATTGTATTCGGAAACAGCGACGACCAGTTCTTGGAAGATTTAAAACAGCGTTCCGACTATTTAGAAAAATATCTTAACGTATAGTATGAAGGTAGCGATATATGGTCAATCTTTTCAAGAAGAGGACCAGCTTTGTGTAGAGCAACTTTTGGACGAATTGAAGAAGTTGGATGCAGCCATTTATGTGGAGGAAAATTTCAATAAGTTGGTGACCACAATTACCCAAGAACAAGTAAAAGGAACGTTTACCCAATCCAAAGGATTGGATTCTTCTTTCGATATGTTCGTGAGTTTTGGTGGCGATGGCACCATGTTGCGCGCCGTCACCTATATCAAGGACTTTGGCATTCCCATTGTAGGCGTCAATACAGGGCGTTTGGGATTCTTGTCCACCTTTAAAAAAGAAAATGTACGCAAGTTGGTCACCGAATTCGAAGCCGGTCACTATACCCTAGAAGAACGCAGCCTGGTGGAAGTGGAGCTCAACTCCGAACTGGACGAGTTCAATGGGCTCAATTTTGCCTTGAACGAAATAACTGTCAGCCGTAAGGATACTACTTCGATGATTACGGTGGAAACTTGGCTGGATGATGAGTATTTGACCTCTTACTGGTCCGATGGACTTATTGTGTCCACACCTACGGGCTCAACAGGGTATTCCTTGAGCTGTGGCGGCCCGGTAATCGCCCCTTCGGCAAAATCCTTGGTACTTACCCCCATTGCGCCGCACAATCTCAATGCACGTCCTTTGGTGATTTCTGATGATACACAGATAAGGTTAAAGGTTTCCGGTAGGGAAGAAACCCATTTGGTGTCTTTGGATTCGCGAATTGCCGATATTTCCAACGGTAAGGAAATTCGAATCAAAAAAGCTGATTTTACAATCAAAATGATTGAATATAATACCGAAAGTTTTTTAAAAACATTGCGGAATAAATTACTATGGGGCGAGGATAGGCGCAATTGATTAAATCAAAAACAATAAAAGGAACGAAAAACTGTTTAACAAGGGAGGGCAACTTTAAATATAAATCTATAGATCTTCCTTTACTCTTAATTCTTCAAACTTTTTGGATAGTATGCGGATAGTTTTGGCTGTTTTTCTATGCTGTGTGATCAAGGTAAGTGCGCAGACCTACGAGATAGGTGTATTTGTCGGGGGCGCCAATATGATAGGTGATGTGGGAAGGACCAATTATATCCTGCCTTCAGGACCCGCTTTTGGAGGAATCTTTAAATGGAACAAAGGAAAACGCTACGCGTGGAGGGGAAGTGTCCTCTATGGCAAAGTGACCGCCGATGATGGCAAATCAAATATGCAATCCAGACAACAAAGGGGCTATAAGGTGGACAATTCCATTTTGGAGTTCTCGGCAGGACTGGAAATTAACTTTGTGGAATACAATCTTCATAAGCTCGGACCCGCCTTCACGCCTTACTTATACACAGGTGTAACTTACTTTCGATACGATTTTAATTATATTGATGCCCTTCAGATGCAGGATATTAACCAAAAAGAAGGTAGTTTTGCAATTCCAATGACGGTTGGGGCTAAGTATCGTTTAAATCAATTTTTGATTCTTGGGGCCGAAATTGGGGCCAGATATACTTTTACGGACAATTTGGACGCGAGTAACCCAGAAGGTTCCAATTTTGAGCAATTCCGATTCGGAAATATATTGAGCGACGACTGGTACGTCTTTTCAGGTATAACATTAACTTATACCTTTGGACGCAAACCCTGCCAGGATTGTTTTCAATAAAATGCACACACTAGAGGACGTAGACAAAGAGAAACTACCTAAGCACATTGCCATTATTATGGACGGTAATGGTAGGTGGGCGAAACAGCGTGGTAAAATGCGTATGTTCGGACACGAAAACGGGGTGGATTCGGTAAAAAAAACCGTAGAAAGTTGTGCCAAGCTGCAAATACCGTTTTTAACCCTATATGCCTTTTCCACAGAAAATTGGAATCGTCCAAAAAACGAGGTGGATACCCTAATGAGACTTTTGGTCAATGCCCTGAAAAGGGAATTAAAGACCTTGAACAAACACGACATAAGGTTAAAGGCCATTGGAAAAATAGAAACATTGCCCACAAAAGTCCATAAAGAGCTGAGCGAGGTGATGTCCAAAACAGCAAATAATTCGGGGATGACCCTCACCCTGGCATTGAGCTATGGCTCACGGGAAGAGATTAAAACCGCGGTTCAAGAGATTGCATTCAAAGTTAAAAATAACATAATTTCCCCCGAAAATATTGATGAAACAGTTATAAATACACATCTTTACGCGCATTTTTTGCCCGATGTTGACCTGCTCATCCGCACAAGTGGTGAATGCAGGATAAGTAATTTTTTACTTTGGCAGATTGCATACGCCGAATTATATTTTATTGATGTATTTTGGCCCGATTTTAAAGAGAACCATTTGGTAGAGGCCATATTAAGTTACCAAAATAGAGAACGACGATTTGGAAAAACGAGCGAACAACTTAACTAAGGGTATTACAAATTTCATCCTTTCAACCCTTATTATCCCATTATTTTTATTTTCATCCCACGGTATTGCCCAGGAGACCGATTTTGAAGAAGGCAAACAGTATATTTTGGGAGGTTTGACCGTAACGGGACTGCAAAGCTATAACGAGCAGACCGTAAAGAGCTATACAGGTTTGAGAGTTGGGCAGCCCATTAAGGTGCCTGGCGATGAAATAAGTGCCGTGATCAAAAAGTTGTGGAACCTCGATCTGTTCAGCAATGTAGAAATGTTCTATACCAATATAGAGGACGATCAGATATTTTTGGAGTTAAACATTACGGAGCGTCCTACCCTGAGCAACGTCACGGTCTACGGTATAAAAAAGAGAAAGGTGTCAGATATCCTTGACGATACCGACCTTAAAAAAGGCAAGAAAATTACAGAGAGTTTAATTGCCAACACCAAGAATTACCTTCAGAACAAGTACAAAAAGCAAGGATTCTTGAATGCCAAGGTCAGTATTGCCACATCTGCCGATACCACGGGTACCAATACGCAGAACATGGTCATCAATGTGAATAAGGGCGATAAGGTTAAAATTAAGGATATCAACTTTGTCGGTAACGAAAAACTTTCCAACAAAAGGCTTCGAAAATCACTAAAAAATACGAAGAAGAAAAAGTTCTTTAGGTTTTGGAAAAAATCAAAATACATTGAAGCCGATTACCAAGAAGATCTTGATAATTTAATCGATACCTATGCAGAACGAGGTTACAGGGATGCACGGATACTGTCCGATACCTTTGTGAAATTGGATGAAAAAAATATTGAGTTGACCGTTGAGGTCGAAGAAGGTAACAGGTACTATTTTGGTGAAATTGATTTTGTTGGAAACTCCGTGTATACCGATAGAATGTTGAGCCAAGCGCTTGGCATCAAGAAAGGTGATACATATAACGGGGTATTGTTAAAAGAGCGCATAGCAGACGATTCCGACCCAGATGCACAGGATTTGACAAATCTCTATCAGAACAATGGTTATTTGTTCTCCAGCATTAACCCGGTTGAGGTTTCCGCCGTAAACGATACCATTGATTTTGAAATACGAATCATTGAGGGCAAGGAGACTTTCTTGGATCACGTGACCGTTTCCGGTAACGATAAGACGAACGACCATGTAATCTATAGGGAGATTCGAACCAGGCCAGGGCAAAAATATAGTAAGTCCAATATCGTAAGAACCATCAGGGAACTGGGGCAACTTGGATTCTTTGATGCCGAGCAAATCGTTCCGGATATCATTAACCCAGACCCTAACGCCGGTACCGTAGATGTAAACTATAGTCTGGTGGAATCGGGCTCCAGCCAAATTGAACTGCAAGGTGGTTTCGGAGGTGGAGGTTTTATAGGTACGTTGGGACTTTCATTCAGTAACTTCTCCATAAAGAACCTTTTCAACAAAGAAGCCTATAAACCGGTACCCATGGGTGATGGGCAAACCTTCTCCCTGCGATTACAGGCAAGTAGGACCTTCCGTGTATATAGTTTGAATTTTGCGGAACCTTGGTTAGGGGGTAAAAAACCCGTAAGGTTTAATTTGTCCCTATCAAGAACACAGCAGTTTGCCACCGGTTTTGATCAAAATGGTAGATTGGATGTTGATAAATCCAGAGGGTTTGCCATTACGGGGATTACAGCTGGTTTGGCAAAAAGGGTACAGTGGCCAGATGACTACTTTACCTTGTCACATTCGGTAAGTTACCAGTTGTACGACTTTAACGATTATAGAAGTGGGATCTTTAACTTTGGGAATGGTAGTTCCAACTCTCTAAGTTACACCTTTGGATTGTCGAGAAGTTCCCAGGGACCAAGTAGAATTTTCCCAATGACAGGGTCTAACTTTGAGTTCACGGCAAAGCTTACACCTCCTTATTCGCTTTTTAGTAGCAAAGATTTCGGACAGATAAAAGAAGATATAGATGCGACGACCGAAAGACTTATCGAAATTGGCGATCCTTCTACAGTAGAGGAGCAACTCGAGGCCCAACAGCTGAGCAACGATTTGGAGCGTTTGGAAGAAGAAAGGTTCAAACTATTGGAATACTACAAGATCAAGTTCAAAGGCGATTGGTATACCACCCTAGTGGATAAACTCGTACTTCGAACCAATGCAGAATTTGGATTCTTGGGCGCTTATAACCACGATATAGGAAACGTTCCCTTTGAACGTTTTTATGTTGGGGGAGACGGGCTCGGAAACTTTACTCTGGATGGTAGGGATGTCGTACAGCTCCGTGGTTACGACAACCAATCCATCACACCTTATGATGTTAACCCTGTTACGGGAAGGTTGGAGCAAGATGGAGGAACTATTTACAATAAGTTTTCTTTGGAGCTTCGATATCCACTTACGTTAAAGCCATCTGCATCCATTTATGCACTGTCTTTTTTGGAGGCAGGTAACGCCTTCAACAATTTTAATGATTATAATCCGTTTGAGTTAAAAAGATCTGCCGGAGTGGGGCTACGTATTTTTATGCCGGCATTCGGACTCTTGGGAATTGATTTTGGTTATGGCTTCGATCCCGATGCCCGTCCAGGATCCGTGGGACCAAGCGGCTGGCAAACACACTTCATCATCGGGCAGCAGTTTTAATTTATGAAAACAACGTGTTTTGCTAATTTGTAAATGGTTCATTTTAAATAAATTAGTAATTTTGGCACGATATTTTCTATGTAAAATGCGGAATCAAAGATGAATACCAAAGTTCTTTTATTGGCAGTTGTTTTAATGTCGTCCTTTTATGGGTTCTCCCAAAGAGGAGTTCGGATAGGATATGTAGATATGGAATACATCCTTGAAAATGTAGAGGAGTATAGGGATGCCACCGAACAATTGGACGCCAAGGCCCAAAAGTGGAAGCAGGAAATCGAACTGAAGCAAAGTGTCATTGATCAAATGAAAAAAGATTTAATGGCGGAAAAAGTGCTTTTGACCGATGAGCTTATTTTGGAGCGGGAAGAAGAAATCCAGATTCTCGAAAAAGAAATGCTGGATTATCAACAAGACCGATTTGGGCCGCAAGGAGATTTAGTGCTGCAAAAACAACTTTTAATACAGCCTATTCAGGATCAGGTTTTCAACGAAGTACAAAAAATCGGAACCAATAAAAGATACGATTTTATTTTTGATAAATCCGCAGATGTTGTAATGTTGTACTCCGAAAAAAGACACGATATCAGTGACTTGGTTTTAAGGGAAATAGGGCGAACCAGAAAAATTAGTGCATCCAACAAAAAACAAGAGCAGCAAAGCCGCTTGGAGCAGTTCCAAGAAGAAGAGGACGAAATCAGTGACGCACTAAAAGAGCGGCAGGAACAAGCCGCAGATGCAGCGGAGGAGAGAGAGAAGGCAGCCGAAGAACGAAGAGCCCAAAAACTAAAGGAACGCGAAGAGCGTAAAAAAGCATACGAAGAACGAAGAAAAAAATTATTGGAAGAGCGCGAAGCCCAGCGGAAAGCCAAACTGGAAGAGCGAAAAAAAGCGCAAGAACAACAAAAGGATTCAATAGGATAGTTTATATTGAAACACTAAATTTAAAGTCAAAAAAGTAACGTTGAGAATCATGAAAAATGTAAAAAGGATTGCTGTAGCCCTAGTATTGTTTGTTGCGGCTACGGGTTTTGTAAACGCGCAGAGCAAGATTGCACACATTAATGTACAGCAACTATTGTCTGAAATGCCGGAGATGAAGGCTGCACAAGCTGAATTGAAGAAATTACAAGAAACCTACAGGGCAGACATTCAAAGCTCTATGACAGAGCTTCAAAACAAGTATACCCAATACCAGAACGAAGCCACTTCCAAAACAAGGGAGGAAAACGAGCAAAGAGCGGTAGAGCTTCAAGGGTTCGAACAAAACATTCAAGAAGCTGAGCAAGCTGCCATGCAAGAAATGCAGAAAAAGCAGCAAGAGCTGTTTGCACCAATTTCCGATAAAGCAAAAGCAGCCATCGAAAAAGTAGCGGCGGCCAAAGGGTATGATTACGTAATCGATGCCAGCCCAGGGTTGAGCCTGATCGTATCCAAAGGACCGGACCTTTTGCAAGAAGTAAAGCAAGAGTTGGGTTTCTAAACCGTGATTTTACAAGATTCAAAAAAACCGCTTTAATTAAAGCGGTTTTTTTATGCCATAAAAATTTAAGACGTTATTTTTAATCATGCCAAAACCGATAGGAATTTTCGACTCAGGCGTAGGGGGCACTTCCATTTGGAAAGAGGTAACAAAGATGCTTCCCAACGAAAGAACCATTTATTTGGCCGATAGCGCCAATGCTCCCTATGGTGAAAAATCAAAAGAAGAGATTCTAAGGCTAAGTATCAAGAATACGGAGTATTTACTGGGTCAAGGCTGTAAAATTGTTCTGGTGGCCTGTAATACCGCCACAACAAACGCCATAGATTATCTTCGTTCCCACTACAATGTTCCCTTTATTGGAATAGAGCCCGCCATAAAACCTGCGGCCCTTCATACCAAAACCAAAAAAGTGGGGGTTTTGGCCACCAAGGGGACACTCTCCAGCAGTTTGTTTCACAATACTTCCAAACTCTTCGCGGAAGGAATCACCGTGCTGGAACAAGAGGGTAAAGGGCTGGTGGAGCTCATAGAGGCTGGTAAAATACAATCCAAAGAAATGAAAACGCTCCTAAGGGGCTTTTTGCAGCCCATGCTCGATCAAAACATAGATTGTTTGGTGCTTGGTTGCACCCATTACCCGTACTTGATGCCAGTGCTTAAGGATATATTGCCAGAGCATATCAACATCATAGATTCAGGCGAAGCCGTAGCACGTCAAACCAAGGCCGTTTTGGAGCAACACCAACTACTTTCAGATTTTGATGGTGACCCAGAGCATATCTTTTACACCAATGCCGATGTTGAGGTTCTAAAAGATTTGGTTGACCGACCGACTGCTCAAGTTGCCTACCTGGATTTCTAATAGAATGAAACTGTCATTCCCGTGAAACGGGAATCCAAACAAGCTTACTTTCTTCGGTAGGTTAAATACGTAAATGCATATTTGTGCCTATCATCCTTTGGATGATATTCCTCGTTTACCAATTCCCATTGGTCCTTATCAATTTCAGGAAAAAAAGCATCGGCCTCAAAAGTGCCATGTACCCGTGTGAGCTCTATGTCCGTGGCAATGGCCATGGATTGTTTATAAATTTTACCACCACCAATAATAAAAGCCGTTTCATTGTCATCCACTAAACCAATGGCTTCACCAATGGAGTGCACAATGGTGCAAGGGAATTTGGGTGTATAATCTTCATCTCGGGTAATGGCAATGTGCGTTCGGTTCGGCAAAGGTTTGGGAAAGCTCTCTAAGGTCTTTCTGCCCATGATTATTTTGTGCCCGGAGGTCATATTTTTAAAACGCTTAAAATCGTCCGGTAAATGCCAAACCAAGTCGTTGTCCTTGCCCAAGGCATTGTTTTCGCCCGCGGCCGCAATAATGATCAATCGCTTCACTGATCTTTTTTTTTATTGATTTTGGAAAGCGGAAAGTCTGTTTCTATTTCCTTTTGGATTTCGCCGATACGTTTCTTTTGAAGATTTACCAATCGTTCCCGCTGCTGGCGCTCCCAATTTTGGCCCATAAACTTGTAGGTTACAAAAACATTGAAGGTGTGCAGGGTAAGTATAAAAGACCATGCGCAAACAATCCAAATGGACCAATCGTAAGGCTCACCGTATTTGAGGACCTTATTGGCCAGAATCATAAAAATACTGCCGATCAAAAAAATCACACAGTGGATGAACAACCTTTTCTTTTGTTTGATGCGTTTATGGGCATACTCCAAAAGTTCGTGTTGCTCCAAATCTATTTCCGGCTTCTTCTTTTTACCAAATGACAACATGGAATGGCTATCTTTATCAACAAAGATAACTGAATTGTATCCAAAAATCCCGACATGCAAAACTTAAGAAAAAAATTCCCTGTTCTTAACCAATGTGTTTATGCCAATACCGCCTCCGCAGGCCTGTTGAGCGAAGATTTGATGGAATGGCGACAAGGGCACGACCTCGATTACCTGATCGGTGGCAGCGAAATGAAAATGAAGGGTTTTGCCCACATGCCCGAAATCAAGAAAACCGTTGGGAAATTTTTCAATTGTAAACCGGAAAATGTAGCCTTGGTCCCGAATTTTAGTTTGGGGTTCAATCTGTTATTGGAAGGGTTGCCAAAGGATAAAAAAGTGTTGCTCGTAAATAAAGATTACCCAAGTGTGAATTGGCCATTCGAGACCCGAAATTTTAAGCGGGATTATGTGGATGCGGACGAGCACATGGAGGAAAGCATACATTCCAAAGTCAAAAAGGGCGATGTGGATATTCTTGCATTCAGTTTGGTGCAATGGGTGGATGGCGTTCGTATTGACTTTGATTTTCTGAAAGATCTAAAAAAAGAGTTTCCCAACCTGGTGATTTTGGCCGACGGCACCCAATATTGCGGCACAGAACCTTTTGATTTTAAAGATTCTGGTATCGATATTTTGGGAACCAGTGCCTATAAATGGATGTTGGCAGGGTACGGCAATGGCTTTTTCCTGGTGAAAGACGAAGTGATGGATAAGTTTGAGCTTCGTGGGATAGGAAACGGTTCCGTGGATAACGATGCATCCAAACGCAACAGCATAACCTTTTGTAAATTCTTGGAGCCGGGGCATTTGGATTCCTTCAACTTTGGAAGCTTGGAGTTCGCGGTTAATTTTTTGGATGAAATAGGTATGGAAGACGTACAGGCACAGTTGCAAAAACTGTCCAAAAAGGCCATGTCCGTCTTTTCCGATCTTGATCTTTTGGAACCAGCCATCATCAAAAGAAAGCAACATAGTACCATTTTCAATATTAAGGGCAATGAAAAACTTTTCAATAAATTATCAGAAGAAAACGTAGTGGCATCCGCTAGGGGAGGTGGCATCCGTTTAAGCTTTCATTTGTACAATACCGAAGACGAGATCGAGGCCATTGCAAAAATATTGCGGTCCTGAATGATCTGAATCATTTTTCAGGAAATATCAGTGCTTATTTTTGTAAAAGTAATCCTATTGTTAGGGGCATTTTATCAATTTGATAAATCGTACGTAACTTATTGTAAGTAAGAGGTTTTATCTGTTGCTTTGTCCCTAAATTAAAATTATTGATACCATGGCGATTAAGAAACAATACCTAAAGAGCAAGCCTGTTTGCAAGGTGACTTTTTCAGTTCCTGCGGAAGAGGCAAAAACAGTTGCGGTAGTTGGAGATTTCAATAAATGGAACCCTAAAAAAAGCAGCTTAAAGAAATTGAAGAACGGAACCTTTAAAGGGACGTTTGAGCTACCTGTGGAGAACAGCTACGAGTTCAGATATTTGATAGACGGTAATTACACCAACGACTCCGAGGCCGATCGCTTCCAGTGGAACGACTACGCGGGAACCGAAAACGCCGTTTTGGAAGTATAAAACATTGGGTACACCATCGGTTAGGTTAGCCCCAAAACTGATGGTGATTTTCTCTCAACTTAGCCGTCAAATTTTGTGACTTGTATTCGTTGGTTCGAGTAATTTTTTGGTTGAGCGAAGTCGAAACCAAAGCAAACCGTATCGAGCGCCACAAAGTCGATTCTCGATAGAAATATCTTTGGAACTTTATTGAATTGACGGTTTTTAGAATTCGATTTTACTCCGTAATCAATCCTCTACCAAAGAAATGCTGAGTCGGCCATATTGTTCTGTAGTATCATTGGCATCGATTTGATAGGTATAATAACCAGCACCGACAATAGGGAAAATAGCTTTTTCATAGCATAACAGTTTTCTGATTATCCGTTTAATGTCATAATGGGTTTTTTTGGCGTCATGTTGAACTTGTTTCAACATCTCATCCTGCTAAATATGAGCATCTTTATGTGAGCCTGAATCAAGTTCAGGGTGACGTTAGTGATATTATTACCCATTACGGACATCCAAAAAGTTTTTATAAGACTGTCACGTGGTACATGGGTTGCTTATAATAGCATGTATTCGACTTCTCTTATTGCTCAACTGTCTTGTTTAGATATTTTAACCCTTCGTAAATTGCTGGAAGTGGAACAGAACGATGGTCCTCTTTTTCAAAATAGTCCTGTTTTATCTTTAGTTTTTCACCCCAACGCTCCTGCAAAAATGCTATGAAGCTATCATGTCGCTTTTTGTTTCGCTCATAATTGGCTTTTCCTTGGTTAGCGGTCGCTAAATACAATTTTTTGCCGATAGAAGCCTGTGTTGTTCTCCTTACTTTTTCAAGCATAACAGTTTCGTCCCACCAAATACTGGGGTCTATGGCTAAATAGGTGTCAAACAGCTTGGTTTTGTCCAAATAGGCGTTAATGGTCAACAAACCTCCAAGGGAATGGCCGATTAAGGTTCGGTGTGAAGTTGTTCGGTATTTGTCATCCAAGAACGGAATCAATTCTTTTTCAATAAAATTGAGGAAATTTTTGCCTCCGCCCATTGTGTTTGGCCGCTTCGTCTTTAGTTTGGTAACTGTAAAATCCCTTTCGCGGTCTACATTTTCTATAGCAACCACAATAGTTTCTGGCATCAAATAGTTTCGATTGGTACGTGAACCCATAAAACCTACAATGGCAGAAGTGGTTTTAAAGTGAACAAATCCATCCAATAAAATAATTATCGGATAAGTTGAATTGGCTTTGGATGGGTCTTGATAAGAATCGGGCAAGCTTACTAATAGTTTGCGATCCTCATTGAGGATCTGCGAGTGTATCGATAAAGTGTTGCCCAGTTCAATAGTGTTTCCGTCTTGACTAAATAAGAGTTGGGTTGGACCGAGAAGAACACAAAAAAGGGAGGCGAAGAAATATTTCATTGTTCATCAATTAATGGACGAAATGTTATCGTAAATGTGATGCTGAAACAAGTTCAGCATTATGGTTTACTCCGTCCAGTAATCCACAACAGTTACATCTGCAATGTGAGGACCTGCAATATCCCCAAAAGCCACATGGTCTGGGTGGGTAAGATAAGTGTCTCGGTCTTCTTCGCTGGCAAAGGTCAAGAAATAGCAATGCGTGAGTCCTTTGTTCAAATTCTCCGGGCTGTTGTTGGTGCCCCATTCATAGCCTTTAATTTCAGAAATTTTTGATGGCAATGCGTTAAAGGCTTCTTCCACTTGTTGTACCTCCTCCTCGGACGAAGTGTCTTTAAATTTGAACAATACTACGTGGCGCAATTGAGGCCCCGTTACTTCTTCTTTTTTTTCCACAGTTTCTTCTTCCTGTTTTTCGGTGGTTTCCTTTTTGGGTTGCTCGCCACAACTGGCAAATAACAATGCGGCAAATAGGGTGATGGCAGTGGTTTTCATGGGAATTATTTGTTTATACTGATTTGAATCAAATGTACAATTTTACTGATTAGAATTGTTTCTGCTTGTATATCAACTATTTTACCGTCACCCTGAACTTGTTTCAGGGTCTCATATGTTTTTTTCATGATTGATGGTATGCTGAAACCAGTTCAGCATGACGCATAAATATTTTTATGTGGAGGAAGGAGCCTGTTGTTGGTGCGAGCGTCACGCTCGTTCCACCCACTTAACATTTTGACTACTGTACTCGGCACGAGCCAAGAGGCTCGCGCTAGCGGGGCTTTCTACATCTATTATCTCTAATGCTGAAATCTGTTTTCATTATGATATTTTAGAAATTCAATATCAGGTAGAAATTTTGATGGTAAGAAAATATCTTTGTTCTCGTATTGAAAAAAGTATTTTTCAAGAGAGTCTGATTTTTTGCCTTTTAAAAGCACATTTGAAATTTTAATCTTGTAATCTGGTGTTATTGTAATTAGCCCATTTTCAAAAGCTTTATCATGTAAAGCATTGATAGCAATACCATTTCTTGGATTTAATCTATTTTGTTCGTCTTGACTCCAAGGTTTAATATGTCCAGCAACTAATAATTCACTTTGTTTAATTCCAGTTATACAACAAGTACTATTGTATGAGGCTAAAATAGAGCTCCTGAAAAATGATTGATTGACTCTGATTTTTACAACTCTTTCTCTTTCTTTTCCTTTAGGTAAACTTTTAGTGTCAATGTGATTTAACTCTTCAATAGGTTTGTCTTCAAATTTTGATAATAATTTTTCACTTTCAAATGGAAGCTCCTCCCAATTATTATAAAATTCATTCCAAATTGCCTCATCAAGTTTACTGGAATTGGATGCTCCTTTGATTCCCCTAGCTTGTAGGCTTGGGTCGAGACTTGCAAAATTCACTAATTTATACGCTACTGCATTTGGTGTTCTTCCAATTAATTCGGCTATATGTATAACTTCAGGATTTGTTCTATGTAATCTACCGAAAGGTAACTTGCAATAAAGATTTATTGCTAAAATCAATTCCTCCCTCGTCCATAATTTTTGTCCCTTTTTCATTGACTATCTTTTTGAGTGACAAATTTACACTCACACATGTGCGATAAGCATTTATGGATTTGTGTTTGTTCAATGGTGTGCGATAAATCTAAAACTATTTCTGTTCTATTCCCACAACTTGGACAAGTCAAAGGTTGGTCATTGTAGGTTATTATTTCATTAAAATTTAACATATTTTCTTTTTATAGACTCCTACAAATTAGCCATAAAAGATAATTATCTTTCCAAATTAACTATAACTAGTTTTTGTAGGTATTTAAGAAATATATATGCGCTCAATATAAATTGAAACTATTTATAGTCTCAAACCGCAACCACCCCCTTAATATGCGGATGCGGGTCGTAGTTCAAGAGCTCAAAATCCTCAAAGGTAAAAGAGAAAATGTCCTTTACTTCGGGGTTCAGTTGCATAGTGGGCAAGGGTCGTGGGTCACGGCTCAATTGTAGTTCCACCTGCTCCATATGGTTGTTGTAAATGTGGGCATCACCAAAGGTGTGGATAAACTCTCCCGGCTGGTAACCACAAACTTGTGCCATCATTAAGGTGAACAAGGCGTAAGACGCAATATTAAACGGTACGCCCAAAAAGATGTCCGCACTACGTTGGTACAGTTGGCAGGAAAGTTTGCCATCCGCAACATAAAACTGAAAAAAGGCATGGCAGGGTGGGAGAGCGGCCTTTCCGTTGGCCACATTTTCCGCAAAAGATACCGAAGTGTCCGGCATTACGCTGGGATTCCATGCAGAAACCAACATTCTACGACTGTTCGGATTGCTCTTTAAAGTCTCGACCACTTCTTTGATCTGATCGATTTCCTCGCTGTTCCAATTGCGCCATTGGTGTCCGTACACTGGGCCCAAATCACCGTTTTCATCGGCCCACTCGTTCCAAATACGTACGCCATTCTCTTGCAGATAGGCCACATTGGTATCCCCCTTTAAAAACCACAAAAGTTCGTGGATAATGGATTTGAGGTGCAATTTTTTGGTGGTCACCATGGGGAAACCCTCGGAGAGGTCGAACCGCATTTGATACCCAAAAACGCTCAAGGTTCCTGTTCCAGTACGGTCGCCTTTTTGGTTCCCGTGCTCCAATACGTGTTTAAGAAGATCGTGGTACTGTTTCATGCTGTCTGTTCCGTTACTAATGTCATTTCGAGTGGTTTCAGCTTGCTGAAGCCGTATCGAGAAATCAGTTTTCGGTACAAAATCCATTTTCAGAATTTCACTCAAACTGACGTCTTTTTATATTTTTTGAATGTTTTCTTATGTCATTTCGAACGAATGAAATGAGGAGAAATCCAAGATATCTCGACGCCCCTTCGACTGCGCTCAGGGTAACAGCTCGATATGACAAAAAATCAATCCATCGAAATTACTCTAATGGGTAGGTTTTTAAAACTAAAATCCAAAAGACTTATGAAAAGTTTATTAACTGGTTTGAGGTCATTGTGATGGGGGGTTGATGATAAAATATGAAGGATGTGTGTAAAGCAGTTGGTACGAAATATGTCAACTCGAGTGATTTTTCGAGTGCAAACGTAGAAAAATTGTATCGAGAGTCGGTTTTTCATTCATTTAATGCTTGTTCTCGATACTTTTTCTTTGAAAAAACTCGAACTGACGCTCTATTCTTCAATCAAATTATCCCAAAATCATCCCGGCAATGGTAGCGGACAATAAGGAAGCCAGCGATCCGCCTAAAACAGCTTTCATTCCAAAAGAGGATAACACCTTACGCTGACCCGGGGCCAAAGAGCCAATACCACCAATTTGAATGCCGATGGATGCGAAGTTTGCAAAACCACAGAGCATATACGTGGCCATAATCACGGATTTGTTGTAATAAAGATTAGGCATAGTTGCTGTATTTTTTAAAAGGGCAAGTTGTTCGTAGGCAATAAACTCGCTTGCGACAAGCTTAATTCCAAGAAGTTGTCCCATAAATAGCAGGTCTTCATTACCAACACCAATTAACCACATTAAAGGGGCGAATATGGTTCCTAAAATGGCTTCTAATGATAATTTATCGTAAGGTGTATTGTTGGCAATCCAATTATTTAAAGAGCCTATTTCACCAATAAGTTCAAAGCCACCATTAATCATAGCAATAAATGCCACGAATATTAAAAGCATAGCGCCAACATTGACTGCCAACTTTACTCCTTCCGTTGTCCCGTTGGAAATTGCATCCAGCACATTGCTTCCAAATTTGCTTTCTGAGATTTTGATGTCTTTATTAATTGACTCAGTTTGTGGGTGCAATATTTTTGAAATGACAATGGCGCCCGGTGCTGCCATTACCGAAGCAGCAATTAAATGCCGTGCAAATTCAATACGCAATGCCTCGTCCGACCCACCTAAAAATCCAATATAGGCCGCCAAAACACCTCCCGCCACGGTGGCCATGCCGCCGATCATCACCAAAAGAATTTCAGATTTGTTCATTTTCTCCAAATAGGCTTTGATGAGCAAAGGTGCCTCTGTTTGTCCTAAGAAAATATTACCAGCTATTGATAAGCTCTCTGCTCCTGAAATACCCAAAGATTTGGTTAGCAACCATGCCAAGGTTTTGACAACTCTTTGTATGATACCAAAATAATAAAGAACAGAGGTCAAGGCCGAAAAGAACACAATTGTGGGTAAAATCTGAAAAGCAAAAATGTAACCGATGTTTGGATTGGATAAGTCTATGAGGTTTCCAAACATAAACTCACTACCAGCCAAAGTGAAATTTAAAATTTCATTAAAAAATTTACCTAATAAATCAAATATTAATTGAATAGAAGGAACTTTTAAAATTCCAATTGCCAATAGGAGTTGAAGAGCTAATCCAATCCCGACCGTTTTCCAGTTGATGGCCCTGCGGTTGGAGCTGAACAAAAATGAAATAAAGACAAGTACAGCCATACCCAAAGCACCCCGTAACAAGGTATTGATGGTAAAACCTTGGTTGGGAATGATTTCCGCCGCTTCGTGTTGGGCTATGTTCTCCGTAAGAGTGGAGCCGATGGCAACGTTAAGGGAATCTGTGGGCAATGAATTTTGGCCAAAAGCGACCGAACAAAGGAGTAAAAGTATCAGTAAACTCTTGGTTTTTTTCGCCATGTACGTGATTGTTTATTTGCGCTTGGAAATCTCATCCCTCAATTTGGCCGCCTTTTCGTAGTCTTCGCTGGCCACAGCCTTATCTAATTCTTTATGGAGTTCTTGTAGGGACATTTCTCGGTATCCATGGGTGTCGGAACCGGATTCCAATTCCACCGCTTCGCCTTCTTGAAGGATTTCATCCACCATGATGCTGTCGTCATCATCTTCCTCCTCTTTCTCTTTGGAAGAGAACTTTAAGAAGATCCCTGCTTTGTCCAAAATGGTCTTGTATGTAAAAATGGGAGCATCGAACCGTAATGCAAGCGCAATGGCATCGCTGGTGCGAGCATCGATAATTTCCTCTTCGTTATCACGCTCACATATTATACTGGAATAAAAAACACCATCCACCAATTTATGGATAATCACCTGCTTGACTACTATTTTGAACCTGTCCGCAAAGTTTTTGAACAAGTCATGGGTCAAAGGTCTAGGCGGTTTTATCTCTTTTTCCAAAGCAATGGCAATGGACTGTGCTTCAAATGCGCCTATAACAATGGGAAGTTTTCTGTCTCCCTCCTCTTCATTTAAAATAAGGGCGTACGCGCCATTCTGTGTTTGGCTGTATGAAATCCCCTTTATTTTTAATCGTACTAAACTCATATATCTCCTCCTAAAGCAAAAGGGCTGTTCAAATAAGTGGCTTTGCCAGTTATCCGAACAGCCCCTTGCAATGGGCAAATTAACAAAATTTAAGCGTTTTGGGCTTTAAATTCTTTTAATTTTTCGATGAGTTCGGGCACCACCTCGAAGGCGTCCCCAACTATTCCGTAATCCGCTGCCTTAAAGAAAGGTGCTTCGGGGTCGTTGTTGATGACCACTTTTACCTTAGAAGCATTTATCCCTGCCAAATGTTGAATGGCTCCAGAAATGCCGATGGCGATGTATAGATTACTGGCCACGGGCTTACCGGTTTGCCCTACGTGTTCGCCATGTGGGCGCCATCCCATATCGGAAACGGGCTTGGAACAAGCGGTTGCAGCTCCCAATACATCGGCCAATTCTTCAACCATACCCCAGTTTTCGGGACCTTTGAGTCCACGACCTCCAGAAACCACGATATCGGCATCGGCGATGGTAGCTTTTCCGACCACTCTATCCACTTCCATCGATTTTACCGCAAAGGCATCGTCACCCAAGGATGCGCTAAAGTCTTCCACGGAAGCTGAAATGTTGTTTTCGACAACACCAAAGGCATTGCTGGAAACTCCTATTACTTTAACGTCAGAAGAAATCTCTGTCATGGCAAAACCTTTGTTACTGAACGCGGTGCGTTTCACCACGAAAGGTGAGGTGCTTTCCGGTGCGGAAACCACATTGGGCACATACCCCGCAGTTAATTTTGCCGCAAGGATGGGCGCCAAAAACTTGCTGTCCGCGCTGGAGCTCAACACAATTACTTTTGCGTCTTCTGCTTTGGCTGCCTGTGTCAACACATCGGCATAAGCTTTGGCATTGAAAGTAGCCAAGGAATCATCTGAGACTTTTAAAACCTTGGAAACCCCGTAGGTTCCCAATGAAGCATCGTCCTCTGCATTAAAAGAGACGGCTGTAACGGTTGTGCCTAAATCTTGGGCCACTTTATGGGCATAAGAGGCCACTTCGAAGGCATTTTTTTTGAATTTTCCCTTGAGGGATTCTGTATATACTAGTACTGACATAAAAATTTCTTTAAATTTTTTCCTGAACTTGGTTCAGGAACTTTATGACTTATGAATAGTTTCCGAAACAATCCCGATAACTATGGGGACGGAATGATTTGGCTGAGCCTTAAATCACTTTTGCTTCGTTGTGCAGTAGTTCTACCAATTCGCCTACGTTCCCGGCATCGACCAACTTAACTGGACCTTTGGCCGCAGGTTTTTCAAATTTTTGGTCATGCGTGGGTTGTTCGGCATCAACGGGTTCTACTACATTCAATGTTTTTTTACGTGCCATCATAATACCTCTCATATTGGGAATACGAAGGTCACTTTCCTCAACCAATCCTTTTTGTCCGCCGATAACCAATGGAAGCGAAGTGCTTATGGTTTCTTTACCGCCATCAATTTCGCGAACTGCGGTTGCCGTATCTCCATCAATTTCCAAACTGATGCAAGTGTTCACAAAGTTCATATCCAATAAAGTAGCCAGTATTCCTGGGACCATGCCACCGTTGTAGTCGATGGATTCCCTTCCGGCGATAACGAGGTCATAGTCCCCATTTTTGACCACTTCGGCCAGTTGCTGGGCCACAAAAAAACCATCTTTCGGCTCTGCATCCACTCGTATGGCCTCGTCGGCACCAATGGCCAGTGCTTTTCTGATGGTGGGCTCGGTCTGGGCCCCGCCAACATTGACCACATGTACTGTTGCGCCTTGTTTTTCCTTGAACCACATGGCTCGGGTAAGTCCAAACTCATCATTTGGATTAATAACAAATTGAACCCCGTTTGTGTCAAACTTGGTATCGCCTTCCGTAAAATTGATTTTGGAAGTAGTATCCGGTACGTTGCTTATGCAAACTAAAATCTTCATATATACTTAAGGTTTATCTGCTCAAATATAGGTATAAAATCCGAAATTTATTATGCATGCATAATAAATTTTGTTCTTTTTTTGGATTTTCCCCAAGCTATTTTCGGGTAGTTTTTGCTATTTTTGCTTGCGTTTTTAAGCAGACTATAAACATTTAGTACGATTTAATGAAAACATTACAGTTTAGGGAGGCAATAGCCGAGGCTATGTCCGAAGAAATGCGAAGGGATGATACCATTTATCTGATGGGCGAGGAGGTAGCCGAGTACAACGGTGCCTACAAAGCTTCCAAAGGTATGTTGGATGAATTCGGCCCTGAGCGGGTGATTGACACCCCCATTTCGGAGCTGGGTTTTGCCGGTATCGGTGTTGGCTCTGCAATGAACGGCAATAGGCCCATTATAGAATTTATGACATTCAATTTCTCTTTAGTGGGAATTGATCAAATAATAAACAACGCGGCCAAAATCCGACAGATGTCCGGTGGGCAGTTCAATTGCCCTATCGTATTTAGAGGCCCAACAGCTTCTGCGGGGCAATTGGGAGCAACACACTCCCAAGCTTTTGAAAGCTGGTATGCCAATACTCCCGGGCTCAAGGTTGTAGTTCCTTCGAATCCTGCCGATGCAAAAGGATTGTTGAAAGCTGCCATTCGCGATGATGACCCCGTTATTTTTATGGAGTCAGAGCAAATGTACGGTGATAAAGGTGAGGTGCCCGAAGGCGAGTACACGATTCCTTTAGGTGTTGCCGACATCAAAAGAGAAGGAACGGATGTGACCATTGTTTCTTTCGGAAAAATAATAAAAGAAGCCTACAAGGCTGCCGATGAATTGGAGAAGGATGGTATAAGCTGTGAAATTATTGATTTGAGGACAGTGCGTCCAATGGACCACAATACGATTCTTGAATCTGTAAAGAAAACCAACAGAATGGTGATTTTGGAAGAAGCATGGCCTTTTGGCAACGTGGCCACCGAAATTATTTACCATGTGCAAGACAAGGCATTCGACTTTTTGGATGCACCTATCGTAAAACTGAACACTGCAGATACTCCCGCACCATATTCTCCTGTACTTTTGGCTGAGTGGTTGCCCAACCACGAAGATGTGATAAAGGCTGTTAAGAAAGTGTTATATAAGTTATAGGATCATATTTTGAGGTATATTAGCCCTGTCAACTATGTTGGCGGGGCTTTTTTTTAGGGAATTTTTTTTGATTAGAAATTACTTTGAACCAAATTTGACACCTAAATTGAATGGGAACAAGCCCTAGTGCTTTCCCCAATTGTCCCTTATATCTGCCTATGAAAAGATTCTTTTCCGTCTTTTTTCTGATTTTTATTACCAGCGTTACTGCACAAACCAAGATTGAAGGTGTAGTTACCGATGATACGGGCATGCCTATTGCCTTTGCCAATATCATATTCGCCAATTCTTCCGAAGGAACCATTACCAACGATAACGGACACTTTTATATGGAATCCGACCAAACGTACGAAGCCATCAAAGTGTCGTTTATTGGTTATGAGACCAAAGAGATTCCCTTGGAGCAAAAAGTGAATTATGGAATGAAGATTACACTCACCGAATCTACCGAGCAGCTTCAGGAGGTAATCGTATATACGGGGAAACGGTCCAAAAAGAACAATCCCGCCATAGACATCCTTCGAAAAATATGGGCCAAAAAACGGGAGAATGGGTTACGCAAGTTCAAGCAGTACCAATATGATAAGTATGAAAAAATTGAGTTTGACCTCAATACTATCGACAGTGCATTGATCAAAAGTAAACTTTTTAAAGGGTTGGAGTTTATGTTCGAGGATTTGGATACTTCAAGAATCACTGGAAAAACCTATTTGCCCATGTTCCTCAACGAAACTTTTTCCAAAGTGTATGGCGACAATATAATGGATAGGGAGAAAGAAGATGTTTTGGGAAATAAAAGTTCAGGCTTTAGCGGTAATCAGGCCATAACCGCCTTTGTTGAGGATCTCTACTCCGATTACGATATTTATGATAATTACCTTAAGTTTTTTGATAAAAGCTTCACCAGTCCCTTGTCCAAAACCGGAATTGATGTCTACAACTACGTATTGTCCGACAGTACATTTATAGATAATAAGTGGTGCTACAATATTATTTATTACCCGAGGCGTAAAAACGAACTCACCTTTAAAGGGGATTTTTGGGTGAACGATACCACCTTTGCTATCAAAAAAATCAATATGCAGGTCACCAAGAGTGCCAATATCAATTGGGTAAAAGAAATTTATATAGAACAGGATTTTGAGGTGGTCAGCGATTCCGTCTTTTTATTGAAGCGGGATTATATGTTGAGTGATTTTAGTTTTTCAAAAAAAGAGGATTCTCGCGGGGTTTATGGAAAACGTACCACGGTTTTTGATAATTACAACTTTAACAACCGCAGACCCGAAGATTTTTACAAGGCAGTTGCCGACCCATACGATCCAAGGGTTTTCTCGCAGGACAGTATTTTTTGGAAAAATGCCCGTTTGGAAAGCTTGAGTGATGATGAATCTGGAATTTTTAAACTACTGGACACCTTAAAAACCGTTCCCAAATTCCGAACTTATTATGATATTGTAAGTGTTTTGGGCTCTGGTTATATCGAAATCGACAAATGGAATATTGACCTAGGTGATATTTATAGTTCGGTCGGTTTTAACGATGCCGAGGGGATTCGTTTGCGAGGTGGCGCACGTACGTATTTTGGCCAAAATGATATGTGGCGGTTGGAGGGTTATATGGCCTACGGTTTTAATGATAAAAAGTTTAAACACGGCTTTTTAGGAAAGTTTTTGCTCGACCGCAAGAACAGACTGATAATTTCTGGAGGAAACAGACGGGATATTGAACAGTTGGGTCTTAGCCTCACAAGCACCAATGATGTGATGGGGAGAAGTGTGGCTTCTTCGGCATTGATTACCGTTGGTTCCAACGACCGTTTGACCAATATTAACCTGTCCACCTTCAATTTGGATATGGAACCGCTGAAAAATTTTAGGGTTAGGGTGGGCGGCTCGTTTCGTACCTTGAGTTCGGCCTTGCCCGATGCATTTAGTTTGGACTACATAGATCCAGAATCGCCCACTGGGGTTTCATCAGAAATAAAACAGTTTGATATCAATTCCACTGTGATTTACACTCCAGGCAAACGCACTATAGGTTACGGAGTGGAACGGTCTGACATTAACGATGATTACAGCACTTTTGTCCTTAAGTACACCAAAGGTGTGGACGGTTTTTTGGAAAGTGATTTTGATTACGAAAAAATTCAATTTTCCTATAAACAACCTTGGCAAGTAGGAGGTTTTGGTCGATTGACCAGTAGTGTTGAGCTTGGTAAAACTTTTGGAGCAGTGCCATTGGGACTATTGAATGTGATTCCGGGCAACCAAACCCTTTTTACCCTCTTCAATGCTTTTCCAAACCTGGATTTTTACGAATTTGTGACCGACACCTATGCAACGGTGCACTTGGAACATAACTTTAATGGCCGTTTGTTCTCCAGAGTTCCTTTTCTACGCAAGCTGAACCTTAGGGAAATTGTGGGTATACGTGGAGCTTGGGGCCAATTGTCCGAAGAGAATATTGCTTTGAGTTCGCCTACGAATATACCATTGATGGCTCCGGAGAATCCGATATACTGGGAGTATTCCTTTGGGGTGGGGAATATTTTTAAAATATTTCGAATTGACTTCAATTTTAGGGGGAACTACTTGGAAAATCCAAACGCCAGAGCTTTTGGGGTAACCGGAACCTTCGGATTTAGCTTTTAATCCCATTAAATGGGTTTAATTTCCCGATGCTCTGCGTCGAAATGGTTTTAAGGTTTGTTCGTTTGAATACCTCCTGGGCTAGCCCCGATGTAGTTGATTCAACAGAATTCCTCGGGACCTTTGGTTATCCTTCTGTAACGGAACTCCTTTTTTATTGTCATTCCCGTGAAAACGGGAATCCAAATAACGGAATTTGGGTTTTTGAACTAAAGGGTGCAAATAAAACAAGTGAAATACATCTACGGCCCCTCCTCTTTGATTGTTCGTTTCAAGAAATTCTTTTATTTAAAACGAAACAGCCAATTTATACGCCCTATTCCAGTTATACTGGTTATTTTTGCAAAATAAATATATCGCTAATATGTCTAAAAAACCACGTACTACCTTTGATGTACTGGTAGAAATTCCCAAAGGTAGTAGAAACAAGTACGAATACGATTTTACCCTTAACAAAATTCGATTTGACAGAACCCTGTTTTCATCAATGATGTACCCAGGGGATTATGGATTTATTCCCGAAACCTTGGCCTTGGATGGGGACCCGTTGGATGTTTTGGTGCTTTGTACCGAACCTACCTATCCCATGGTGGTGGTCGAGGTGAAACCTGTTGGGGTTTTCCATATGACTGATGAAAAAGGTCCTGATGAAAAAATAATCTGTGTTCCGGTTTCAGATCCCATTTGGAGCAAAAGGGATGATATCAGTGAATTGAACCCACACCGATTAAAAGAAATTGAGCACTTCTTCCAGGTGTATAAAGATTTGGAAGAGAAGAAAGTAGATACCGGTGGCTGGGGAGACGTAAACGAGGCCGTACAAATCTATCACGAATGCGTTCAACGCTATGAAAATAGTGACCACAAAAAGAAACGCACATTCACTATATAGATTGCCAATAATAGCTTTGTAAAAATGCGCTTTTAATAATTAAAGGCGCATTTTTTTTATTACTTCGTATTTTACTACATTAGCTAGCGTTAAAAAATTCTAAACAAGCTAATCTATGGATTTAATCGTAAAATTTTTGCCCGTGTTTGGTGTCTTGGGCCTTCTCTATGTGTTCATCAAGAATGTATGGATTTCAAAACAAGAGGTCGGGAACGAAAAAATGGCAAGGATTGCCAAGAATATTGCCGATGGGGCAATGTCATTTTTAAAGGCTGAATATAAAATATTGAGCATCTTCGTGGTCTGTGTGGCCGTTTTGTTATTCTTTAAAGGAAGTAACGAGACCGGTTCCAACGGAATGGTCGCTGTTTCTTTTATTGTTGGGGCCATTTGTTCCGCCTTGGCCGGATTTATTGGAATGAGGGTCGCTACCAAAGCCAATGTAAGGACAACCAATGCGGCAAGAACTTCCTTGGGCAAGGCTCTAGAGGTTGCCTTTGCTGGTGGTGCCGTTATGGGTCTTGGTGTTGTTGGTCTTGGTGTTTTGGGGCTTAGCGGACTTTTCATGATTTACAGCGGACAAGGTTGGGAAATTGCCGAAGTTCTCAATGTACTTTCGGGTTTCTCTCTTGGCGCATCATCCATAGCGCTTTTTGCCCGTGTTGGTGGAGGTATTTATACCAAAGCTGCCGATGTGGGAGCCGATTTGGTAGGTAAAGTGGAAGCAGGGATTCCTGAAGACCACCCATTGAACCCAGCAACCATTGCAGATAATGTAGGCGATAATGTAGGAGATGTGGCAGGTATGGGTGCCGACCTTTTTGAATCTTATGTTGGTTCCATTATCGGTACCATGGTCTTGGGTGCTGTTTTCGCAGGTTTGCCGGAATTCCAGTCAGCGTTTGATGGGCTTGGAGCTGTATATTTACCTTTGGCTTTGGCCGCCGTGGGTATTATAATGTCGATCATTGGTACGTTCTTCGTGAGGGTGAAAGATGGTGGAAATCCCCAAACCGCATTAAATGTGGGAGAGTTTGGATCAGCAGGATTAATGTTGATTGCCTCCTACTTTATTATCAACGGAATGTTGCCCGAATCTTGGGTAGAAGATGGAAAGGAATATACCTCATTGGGTGTCTTTTTGGCAACCATAGCTGGACTTGTTGCAGGACTTTTGGTAGGTAAGATAACCGAATATTATACAGGGACAGGAAAAAAACCCGTTAACTCCATTGTGCGTCAATCCGAAACAGGTTCCGCAACGAATATTATTGCAGGTCTTGGAGTTGGAATGATGTCCACGGCAATACCAATTATTTTGATCGCCGCGGCAATTTTGGTTTCTCACTACTATGCTGGATTGTATGGAATTGCTATTGCAGCCGTGGGAATGTTGGCCAATACAGGTATTCAGCTTGCTGTTGATGCTTATGGTCCTATTTCCGATAATGCCGGAGGTATTGCCGAAATGGCCGAATTGCCCAGTGAAGTACGTGAACGTACGGATAAATTGGATGCGGTGGGGAACACTACCGCTGCTATTGGTAAAGGGTTTGCCATTGCTTCGGCAGCTTTGACTGCATTGGCACTTTTTGCGGCCTTTATGAAAACGGCCGGGGTTAAGTCCATCGATGTGTCAAAGCCTGATATTATGGCAGGACTTTTAATAGGGGGAATGCTTCCTTTTGTATTCTCGGCACTTTCTATGAATGCCGTAGGTAGGGCAGCCATGTCCATGATTGAAGAAGTACGTCGACAGTTTAAGGATATACCGGAATTAAAAGCCGCATTGGCCGTTATGCGCAAGTACGATTCGGACCTTTCCAAAGCCAGTAAAGAGGATATGGAAATTTTTGAAGCCGCTGATGGCAAGGCAGAATACCAAAAATGTGTGGAGATTTCTACACAGGCATCCATTAAAGAGATGGTTTTGCCAGGCTTGTTGGCCATTGCCGTACCCGTAGCCGTTGGTTTTATTGGCGGGGCCGAAATGTTAGGTGGACTTTTGGCCGGTGTAACCACTGCTGGTGTGCTCATGGCCATTTTCCAGTCCAATGCCGGTGGAGCTTGGGATAATGCCAAAAAAACAATCGAAAGTGAAGGTCGCAAGGGTAGTGATGCCCATAAAGCAGCCGTCGTGGGAGATACCGTTGGAGATCCTTTTAAGGATACATCAGGTCCTTCCTTGAATATTTTGCTTAAATTGATGTCTGTAGTGGCTTTGGTCATTGCGCCTAGTTTGGTGAGTCTTGCTCCTGCGGACGAGGTAGGTATGATGAAAGCGGATGGTACCATGATCACCATTACCGAAGAGGGCATGAAAGAAACCAAAGCGGTAGAAAAGGAAATTCGTATAGAGGTAAGCAATACTGCGGATGGTGCATTTAAAGCCGTTGTTACTTCTAGTTCCAATGTAAACGGTGAAGAGGTAGCGGATACCAAAGAGTTTATGGCCGATACTAAAGAAGAGCTTGAAGAAAAAATTGAAGAATATAAGAGTGCTGAGGCAAAGAATTAGCTCTCGCTTTTAAACAAAGCTAGAAAAACCACGCTTTTGGCGTGGTTTTTTTATGTTCTATGTCAGTTTTTAGAGGAGAGAAAACAAAAGGATTTTTCAATCGTCTCTTCTTTCCTCATTTCGAAATGAAAAAAATGTACGAGTCATTTCGAACCTACTCTAAGGCGTGTGATAAATCAACAAAGAGCTTTGAACTAGTATTTAATTTAACTTAAATGTTATTGGAATTGAGTAAGGAACTTTCACTGGTGTTCCCCTTTGTTTTCCCGGTTGCAGTTTGGGTAATTTCGAAATGATTCTTGCAGCTTCCTCTTCCAAACTTTCGTGTGGTCCTTTTAGCCTTACATCCCCAATACTACCATCTTTTTGTACCGTAAAAATAACGCTTACCCTGCCTTGAAGTCCCATTTCTTGGGCAATTTCTGGATAACGGAAGTTTTTGCGAATGTGTTTCAGCATCTGTGATTGAAAACACGCTCGCTTGTCTTTTTCGGTCTTTTCATTTTCACACCCAGGAAAGATGGGTGCGTTTTCAATCAGGATAAAAGGGATTTCTTCTGGAATGTCCTCCTCGGCAACAGCAACATCCTCAACCGCTGCCACTTTGGTATCTTGATCAACATCATTTGGTTCAATGAAGGTTTCTTTGATGTCCTCATCATCATCTGCAATTTCAATTTTTGGAGGCGTTTTTATTTTAGGTTTGGGCGGGTCCGGTAGTTTCAGTTTCAGAATGGTCGCATCTTCCATCAAATCTTCATCCACCTCTAAACCACTAACATCCCACGAATCATTGTTGTGGTAGGTTTTCCATTCCAAGGCCAAGTAGGCCATCAGAAGTACCAAGGTCATCCCTACAAAAAAGTAGAGCAGGCTGTTTCGTCTTACATCAAGTTGTGGATTTTTTTTCGGTTCCATAATTTTCAAAGTTTTGGCCTAAAAAGGCATAGTTAATAGCAGTGGGGTGATCCCAATCCTAAACTACTTTGAAAAAGAACCGAAGTAAACCGGCAATGAGTGAAGGGGTTGTTTGGTTGAGGGAAATGGAAATAAAAGTTTAATCTACCAACGCTTGGTAGATTAGAGACCTTAATTTTCCGTGGTCATCAACATCGCCTGCGGGAATCAATTGGGTGAAATAAACCACGACCAATTCTTCTTTTGGGTCTACCCAATAGGAAGAATGATAGGCACCGCCCCACCCATATTCTCCAACTGAACCTAGTGTGCCCCTATCTCCCAAATCCTCAACTACGGAAAAGCCTAAGCCGAAACCAGTCCCTCCCACCCAGGGAAAGCTTGCTTTGCCCAAATGATTTACCGTCATAAGTTCAACTGTTTTTGGAGAAATAATGCGTTTGCCGTTAAAGGTTCCTTTGTTGAGCATCATCTGCAAGAATTTTGCGTAGTCCATTGAGGTGCTCAACAGTCCGGCACCACCGGAAAAACTTTTTCGAGGTCCTTCCACATAAGCACCTTGCCCAATCATTCCTCCGGGATTTGGTGCAGGTTCCA
Source organism: Allomuricauda sp. NFXS6 (assembly GCF_040148835.1). Taxonomy (NCBI): domain Bacteria; kingdom Pseudomonadati; phylum Bacteroidota; class Flavobacteriia; order Flavobacteriales; family Flavobacteriaceae; genus Allomuricauda; species Allomuricauda sp. NFXS6. The sequence continues at coordinate 67,158 of NZ_JAGEMG010000012.1, forward strand.
AACCATTTTCCGAGGGAGAATACACTACCGCCAAGCGTTGTTTTTTTTCCTTTGGAAGGTAAAAGTGTGCGTCTGCCATCCCTAAAGGATCAAAAATGCTTTCTTTTAGAAATATATCCAAGGGTTTTTCCGAAACAACTTCAATCAAAGCACCAAGAATATCGGTGTTGTAACCGTAAACAAATTGTTCCCCAGGTTGCGACTCAAAAGGCAGGTCTGCCATTCGGGTTACTGTGGCCAAGATAGGTTCTTCACGGTCGGCAAAATACCATCCTTGGATTTCAGCTTTTTCCCAGAGGTCGGAAGCTATTCCTTGCCCATATGAAACCCCGGAAGTATGTGTCAACAAATCACGTACGGTAATAGGTCTGTTCGCTTTTACTATGTCATAAGAACCATCATCCTTGCTTACGGCAACCTTGGTATCCATAAAAGCGGGAATGTATTTTCCGACTGGGTCGGTGATCAATAATTTCCCTTGTTCCTGAAGCATCATGATACCGACACTTACAATTGCCTTGGTCTGTGACGCTATCCTGAACATGGAAGTATGGGTCATGGGAATGTTGTTCTCCAAATCATTTTTCCCGAAAGGTTCAAAATAAGCAACCTTGCCTTTTCGAGCTACGAGAATTGTGGCTCCGGGCAATTCCCCGTCATCAACATAAGCCTGAAAAGTGTTTGAAAGTGCTTCCAAACGGTCGGAGGACATCCCGACTGCTTCAGGAGAGGCTTTTGTAAGTTCTTGTGCATTGGAGGTAAAAAGAAGGCAAAGCGCAAAAAGTAAAGTTGCATATTTGGTTGGGTGCAAAGTTTTCATATAACTGAATATTAGTTTGTTTAGCGTGCACAAGCACCTAAAGATACCTAATATTTTGTCTGTACAGAAGAAACGGGAAAGGAGGTCGGGTAAAAGAGCCCTATTCAAATAGCCCGTGAATCTCACCATCAATGCGGTTGATCACTTCCCCTAAATCCTCGGGCTTGTCCACAAAATTGAGATTGTCCACATCAAAAATGAGTAAGTTACCTTTTTCGTAGGTGTTTACCCAAGCCTCGTAGCGTTCGTTCAAACGGCTGAGGTAATCAATGGATATCGAATTTTCGTACTCACGACCACGTTTGTGGATTTGGCTTACCAAGTTGGGGATGGAACTGCGCAAGTAAATTAAAAGGTCTGGGGGTTGCACCAAGCTTTCCATCAACTCAAAAAGGCCTTTGTAATTCTCAAAATCGCGATTGGTCATCAAGCCCATGGCGTGGAGGTTAGGGGCAAAAATATGGGCATCTTCGTAAATAGTCCTGTCTTGAATGACACTCTTACCACTTTCCCTAATCTTTAAAATTTGACGATACCTGCTGTTTAAGAAATAGATTTGAAGGTTAAAGCTCCAACGTTCCATCTGGGTATAAAAATCATCCAGATAGGGATTGTCCACCACATCCTCAAAATGGGCCTCCCATTTATAATGTTTTGCCAGTAAGTTTGTTAAAGTGGTTTTTCCAGCGCCAATATTTCCTGCTACAGCAATATGCATGGGGTGTTAGTGTTTTAAGTTGGTGTTTAATGATCAGGGAATTTCTAATCATCGCAATATACAAAGTATATCCACTTATAGAAAAAAAACTGGTTCAAATGACCCCTTGGTTAATTGTACCGAACAAAGTTTTAAAATATAGGGCAAATACGTACTTTTGCCCTTCAAAACGAGGAAAGATTTGACTGATTGCAACCTCGGTGACCTTTAAAAGGTATACGAAAAATGCTAAAGCAGTTCTTGCCAGCTTCTGCTGGCATCTCTTCAATAAGAGTTTTGAACTTCTTCGCACTTTTGTCAAATCTTCATATTAAAAAAGAGAAATGGCGTATTTGTTTACATCAGAATCCGTTAGTGAAGGACATCCAGATAAGATTGCGGATCAGATCAGTGATGCATTGTTGGATAATTTTTTGGCCTTTGACCCCGAGAGCAAAGTGGCCTGTGAAACTATGGTGACCACAGGTCAAGTGGTTTTGGCAGGGGAGGTAAAGAGCCATACCTATGTGGATTTGCAAAGTATAGCCCGTGAGGTGATCAATAAAATTGGCTACACCAAAGGTGAGTATAAATTTAGTGGAGATTCTTGTGGAGTGATTTCATTGATTCACGAACAATCGCAAGACATCAACCAAGGTGTAGATCGCGGTACCAAAGAAGAGCAAGGTGCGGGCGACCAAGGAATGATGTTTGGTTATGCTACCACGGAAACCAACAACTATATGCCTTTGGCATTGGATATTTCACACAAAATATTGGAGGTATTGGCCGATTTGAGAAGAGAAGGAGCCCGAATTCCATATCTGCGCCCCGATGCAAAAGCGCAGGTAACCATTGAGTATTCAGATGATAATGTCCCACAACGTATTGATACGATTGTAGTTTCTACCCAACACGATGAATTTGACGCTGATGATGCGATGTTGAACAAGATCAAGGACGATATAATCAATATTTTGATTCCAGAAGTAAAGAAGTTGTTGCCTGAGAGCATTCAAAAATTATTTACGGACAACATTAAATATCACATCAATCCCACTGGAAAGTTCGTTATCGGAGGTCCGCACGGCGACGCAGGTCTTACGGGAAGAAAGATAGTAGTGGACACCTACGGGGGCAAGGGTGCCCACGGAGGTGGTGCTTTTAGTGGGAAAGACCCGAGCAAGGTAGACCGAAGTGCAGCCTACGCAGCTCGGCATATGGCCAAGAATTTGGTGGCTGCGGGTGTTGCAGGTGAAATTTTGGTGCAGGTGAGCTATGCCATTGGAGTGGTGGAACCCACATCTATTTTTGTGGACACCTATAATTCTTCCAATGTGGATATGACGGATGGCGAAATCGCTCGCAAAGCATCAGAATTGTTCGATATGCGACCTTTTGCCATTGAAGAACGTTTAAAACTTCGGAATCCCATTTATTCGGAAACGGCTGCTTACGGTCATTTGGGCAAAGAACCCAGAACCGTGACCAAGGTTTTTGAATCTCCTTATAATGGGAGGATTGAAAAAGAAGTGGAACTTTTCACTTGGGAGAAATTGGATATGGTGGATAAGGTGAAAGAGACCTTTGGTTTATAGGTTTAAGCTATTTCATTGAATAAAAAGGGAGGCTGTCTTCAAGGTAGATTTTCGTCAACCTGAACTTGATTCAGGTTCCCATAGCGATTTGTTTATGATTATTATGAGATTCTGAAATGAATTCAGAATGACGTGCTACAAAGCTTTTAGACAGCTTTTTTTGGCATACTATTGCGGACTTTAGTAGCTTTAGCCTATCAAAAAGAATACATATGAGAAGTTCCGTTAGAATTCTGTTTCTGAGTATTTTAATGTTGACGGTGACCGTCAGTTGTAAAAAAACGACGAAGACCGAAGTACAGGAGGTTGACACTTTTGTTGCCGACAATTATACTAAAAAGGAAGTCGACATTGAAATGCGGGACGGGATAAAACTGCATACCACCATTTACTCCCCGAAGGATACTTCCAAAGCGTACCCCATCATTATGCAACGGACCCCTTATAGTTCAAGACCTTATGGAGAAGATAATTTTAGGACTAAAATAGGTCCCAATGAGCACTTGATGAAAGAAGGAAACATCATCGTTTACCAAGATGTTCGTGGAAGATGGCTCAGCGAGGGACATTACGAAAATATGCGAGCCTACATTCCGAATAAAACTTCCGATGACCAAGTTGATGAAAGCTCTGATACATACGATACTATTGAATGGTTGGTGAACAATGTGGAGAACAACAACGGAAATGTTGGCGTTTGGGGAATATCGTATCCCGGATTTTATGCCACCTACGCAACCGTGGATGCGCATCCAGCATTAAAGGCCGCTTCACCACAGGCCAGTATCGGGGATTTCTTTTTTGATGACTTTCACCACAATGGTGCTTATTTGTTGAGTTATTTCAGGGCTACATCACTTTTTGGAACACCGCGTCCCAATGGTGACCAACCCATTGATACAGCTTGGTATACCCTGCCAGAACTTCCAACAGAAGATCAGTACCAGTTCTTTTTGGATGCAGGGCCGCTCAAAAATTTGGATTACTTTTTTGAATATGAAACCGCCGATACCCCGACCATACGTCCCGAAGGTGTTACCGATGATTTCTTTTGGAACGAATTGAAGGAACACCCTAATTATGATGCTATGTGGCAAAGTAGAGGCCTAATCCAGCATTTGAAAGATGTGAAGAGCAGTGTGGCCACAATGGTTGTGGGAGGCTGGTTTGATGCCGAAGACCTTTACGGGCCTTTGGAAACCTACAAAAACATTGAAAAGTACAACGAGAACAATTACAATACGATGGTCTTTGGACCTTGGGACCACGGAGCTTGGGCTAGGGACAAACAGCGCAATACGGTGGGCAACTACTATTTTGGAGATTCCATTTCCTTGTTTTTTCAAAAAGAAATTGAGACGAAGTTCTTCAACCACTTCCTAAAAGGGGAAGGCGATATGGATTCAGGCTTGCCCGAAGCCTATGTGTTTGATACGGGTAGAAAAGAGTGGAAAAAGTATGATGACTGGCCACCGGAGAATGCCACCAAACAAACTATGTATTTGTCCGAAGATCAAGAACTCACTTCAGAACAGAAAGGAACCACGGGAATTCAGTTTATCAGTAATGTGAAGAAACCTGTTCCCTATTCCGAAGATGTGAAGACCGTCTTCACTCCAAGAAAATACATGACGGACGATCAGCGTTTCGCCGCTCGCCGTCCCGATGTTTTGGTGTTCGAAACCGATGTGATGGAGGAAGACCTCACCTTGGCAGGGGATATTTTGGCTAAACTAAAAGTGGCCACCACGGGCACGGCAGCCGATTGGATTGTTAAAGTAATCGATGTGCACCCAGCTGATGCCGAGACCAATGAGGAAATGCAGGATCACCTAAAAATGAGCAATTACCATTTAATGGTTAGGAGCGAGGTGCTCCGCGGTCGATTTAGGAACAGCTTTTCCGACCCAGAACCGTTCACGCCAAATAAAAAGACAGATGTGAACATCAAGCTTCAAGATGTGTTCCATACTATTAAAAAGGGGCACAAATTGCAGATTCAGGTGCAAAGCACATGGTTCCCGCTTATCGATTTGAATCCACAAACGTATGTGGAGAATATTTTTAAGGCGGATGAAGATGATTTCAAAACACAAACGCATACCGTTTTCACCGATTCCAATATTGAGTTTACAGTACTGAAATAAATGATTTGATTGAACGCGATTAATCCATAAACAAAAGAGTTGTCAGGTCGAGCGCAGTCGAGACCTCATTTTTAAGATGTTTGGTTGAATAACTTCTCGACTGCGCTCGAAGAGACAATGTATCCTCTTTGATTAGGGATATTCAACATATGGTTTTGTAAACCTGCGGGACAGGTCTATTGATGAAAAATTCCCAAAAGATTAGGAAATTCTATAATTCCATCAGTATATTTGTCCAACAAAGTTCAAACAAGTATTGATTAGTTATCAAGAAAGGTGGAGGGAATAGACCCTTTGAAGCCTTAGCAACCCTTGGCCCCCAGTGCCGAGAAGGTGCTACATTCTATCCCAGTTGGGTATAGATAACGACAATCGACCATTTTCGATTTCATTTTCTTATAACTTTTTGATTTTCTTACGCCCACGGGCTAAGAGTTTGACTTTTTAATTTTTCGGTTAAAAAAAAATTTAAAAAAGCAAAAGTCATGAGCGATCAAAAATTTTCTACCAATGCCCTGCACGCAGGACACGATGTAACAGCAAACGGTGGAACAAGAGCGGTGCCCATTTATCAGAGTTCAGCCTATGTTTTCAACGATTCCGATCATGCGGCCAATCTTTTTTCTTTGGCAGAGTTTGGAAATATTTACACAAGGATTAATAACCCGACAAACGATATTCTGGAGCAGCGACTTGCCGCTTTGGAAGGCGGAATTGCCTCAGTCGTCACAGCTTCGGGCACCGGAGCTATAAACACCGCATTGTTGGTGTTGCTCAAGGCTGGGGATCATATTGTGGCTTCCAACAGCTTGTATGGTGGCACATATAATCTATTTAGCGTTACCCTACCTCGTTTGGGCATTACCACAACATTTGTGGACCCATCGGATCCATCCAATTTTGGTAAAGCCGTAAAAGAGAATACCAGAGCTTTTTTTGTGGAATCCTTGGGCAATCCAAAGTTGGATGTGCTGGATTTAAAAGCAATTTCCAAAGAAGCTAAAGCAGCGCAGGTACCATTTATTGTGGATAATACCGTTGCTTCGCCAGCACTATTGAACCCAATCGAACATGGGGCCAATATTGTCATTCATTCCCTTACCAAATACATTAATGGCAACGGGACGGCTCTGGGCGGCGTTATAATCGACGCAGGTAATTTTGATTGGGCCAATGGTAAGTTCCCGGAATTCACTGAACCTTCTCCAGGATATCACGGATTGGTCTATCATGATGCACTTGGACCAGCAGCATATATTGCCAAGGTTCGGGTGGAAGGATTACGGGATCACGGGGCATGCTTGAGCCCTTTTAATGCCTTTCAGATTATTCAAGGATTGGAAACCTTGGAAATTCGCATGAAAAAACACAGCGAGAATGCTCTGGCATTGGCACAATGGCTGGAAACCAGGGAGGAAGTTGAGTGGGTAAACTATCCAGGGTTGGATTCCAGTACCTATAAAGCCTTGGCGGATGAGTACTTGCCCAATGGACAAAGTGGTATTGTTACCTTTGGTGTTAGGGGAGGATATGGGGCCGCCAAGAAAATTGCGGACGAGACCAAACTATTTTCGTTGTTGGCCAATATTGGCGATACAAAATCCTTGATTATCCACCCTGCAAGTACAACGCACCAACAGTTGAGTGCAGAAGATCAAGAGTCCGCAGGGGTAACCCAAGATTTGATTCGATTGTCCGTAGGCTTGGAAGATTTGTCCGATCTAAAGACAGATCTAAAAAATGCCTTTGCAAGTATTTAATCGGAGTTAATAATGTGATGGAATAGCTATGTTAAAATATCTGAAAATAGAAAATTTTAAAACGCTGAGTGGCAGTGAGCAGAAAATAGAGTTATCCTACCAGACATTTGGGAAACCCTTGCATACGGCGCCCATTATTTTGGTAAACCACGCGCTCACGGGTAATTCCAACGTAGCGGGAAAAGATGGATGGTGGTCCGATTTGATAGGGGATGGCAAATGTATCGATACCGAGAAGTACACCATTTTGTCCTTTAATATTCCAGGTAATGGTTTTGATGGGTTTATTATCGAAAACTACAAGGATTTTGTAGCTGGAGATATTGCCAGAATGTTTCTCTGGGGATTGGAGCAATTGAAGATTGATAAATTGTTCACCATTATCGGTGGTTCATTGGGAGGTGGTATAGCTTGGGAAATGACAGCCATCAATCCAAATATTACGGAACATTTGATTCCCGTGGCATCCGATTGGAAATCCACGGATTGGCTCATTGCCAATTGTCAGATTCAGGAACAATTTTTGGTCAACTCCAAACAGCCCGTACACGATGCCCGGATGCATGCGATGTTGTGCTACCGTACTCCCGAATCTTTCAAAGAGCGATTCAAAAGAAGTACCAACGAAGAGCTACAGGTTTTTAATGTGGAATCTTGGTTGATGCACCACGGTAAAAAGTTGCAGGAGCGTTTTCAATTGTCCGCCTACAAGTTGATGAACCAATTGTTGAAGTCCATCGACATTACCCGTAATGGAGAAGAGGCTTTCAGAGCATTGCAAGAAAGTGATACCAAAATCCATATTATCGGGGTCAATTCCGATTTGTTCTTTACGGCGGAGGAGAACAAGGAGACTTTTAAAAGATTGGCCCAAGCCAACACCAATGTCACCTATGGTGAGGTGCAATCCGTACACGGTCATGACGCTTTTTTGATGGAGTTCGAACAATTGGAAAAATTGTTGGAGACGGTCTTTCAAAAGAACACCGAGCGCATTAAAATTTTGAAGTTTGGTGGAAAATCCTTGGCCAACGGCGAAGGTGTTCAGCGCGTACTGAAAATTATCACTCAAAGATTTGAAGAGAAGGAACACTTTGCCGTCGTGGTTTCCGCTCGTGGCAAGGCAACGGACCAACTGGAAAGCTTGCTTGACAAAGCAGCCAAGGGAGTCGATTTTCAGTCTGATTTAAAAAGGTTTGCCGACTATCAAAAAAACAATTTTTATGATTTGGACATTGATGAAGAGCTGGCGACCATCGAAAAAATATTGAACGGGGTTTCCTTAACGGGAGATTACAGCCTAAAGACAAAAGATGAGGTTTTATCTTTTGGGGAATTGTTGTCAGCCAAATATGTAACGGCTTCCCTTAATGCTTTGGGATTAAAAGCAAAGCTTTTGGATTCAAGAAAGTTGATTGTAACGGATGACAATTACAGCAATGCCGAAGTAGATCAAAGTGCCTCCAAAGAAAGTGTGCTCCGGTATTTCCACGAACTTGAAAATGACGTTATCCCGATAGTTACTGGTTTTATCGGTTCCAATCGTGATGGTTCCACTACTACATTAGGCAGAAATGGAAGCAATTATTCCGCAGCTTTGTTGGCCAACTTTTTGGATGCTGGGGAGTTGATTAATTACACCCATGTGGACGGAATTTTTACAGCTAACCCGGATTTGGTACAAGATGCCAAGTTGATTGATGTGATATCTTACGGAGAAGCCAATGAGTTGGCCAATTTCGGGGCCAATATTCTCCACGCGAAAACCATAATTCCATTGATTGAGAAAAATATTCCATTACGTATATGCAACACCTTCAACGATGACAACGAAGGAACATTGATAGGGCCAAAAACCAATAATGGTGGAATTAAATCCCTTTCGGTGCTCGACAATATGGCACTCATCAATTTGGAGGGTAGGGGACTGCTCGGAAAAGTAGGTGTTGACATGCGGATTTTTAGAGCTTTGGGCCAAAATGGCATTAGTGTCGGGATTGTTTCCCAAGGATCTTCGGAAAGGGGCATTGGCCTTGTTGTGGATGAATCCAAAGCCGATAAGGCCAAAAAAGTGCTCGACCAAGAGTTTGAGACGGATTACTCGTCGCAGGACATCAACCAGATTTCGGTAGTTAAGGATGTCTCCGTTATCTCCATTGTTGGGATGGATTTGAGCAGCTTCCACAAACCGTTCAATGCATTGGCCAAAAACCAAATCACGCCCTTGCTGTTCAACAACACGGTTACAGGAAAGAACGTGAGTATGGTGGTGAAAAAATCCGATTTGAACAAGGCCATCAATGTGATTCACGGACAAATCTTCGGGATTGCTAAGAAAATAAATCTGGCATTGTTTGGACACGGAAACGTGGGAGGTACGCTGATCAATCAAATTTTGAATTCAAAAAATAGTATTGAGGATCGAAAAAGTATTGACTTAAAAGTGTTTGCGGTGGCAAATTCAAGAAAAGTGCTTTTGGATGCATCAGGAGTTGGTGCCGATTGGCAAGAACGTTTGGAAAAAGAGGGGCAACCCTATCAGATTGATGATATAATTGCCTTTGCCAAACAGCATCATTTAGAGAACCTGATAGCGGTTGACAATACGGCGAGCAAAACATTTGTGGAGCAGTACGAATCCGTGATAGCACACGGCTTCGATTTGGTTTCATCAAACAAAATAGCAAACACGCTGAGTTTTGAGAAATATAAATCGGTACGGAAGTGTTTGGGTAAAAATCAAAAGCAATACCTCTACGAGACCAATGTGGGAGCAGGGCTCCCGTTGATAGATACCATCAAATTGTTGCATTTGTCGGGTGAGAACATTACCCGAATAAAAGGAGTGTTCTCAGGATCGTTGAGTTATATTTTCAATACCTTTTCGGAGAAAGATGTGTCTTTTTCAGAAATTGTGAAGGAAGCTATGGAAAGTGGGTTTACCGAACCCGACCCAAGAGAAGATTTGTCCGGTAACGATGTGGGAAGGAAATTGTTGATTTTGGCAAGGGAGCTGGATCTACAAAACGAGTTTTCGGATATTCAGGTCCAAAATTTGATTCCCGAAGCGTTGCAAACTTTGGATTTTGAAAGATTTATGGAACGCATCGGTGAGATGGATAATATTTACAAGAAAATCAAAGAGAACCAAGAACAAGGACATGTGTTGCGCTATGTGGGTGATTTACATGGTGATTTGCAACAGGACAAAGGAATTTTGGACGTAAAATTGGTTTCCGTACCCAAAGAAAGTGCATTAGGGCAAGTAAAAGGCTCCGATTCCATTATTGAGATTTATACGGAATCCTACGGAGAGCACCCTTTGGTGATTCAAGGAGCTGGTGCGGGAGCAGCCGTAACGGCAAGGGGCGTATTTGGAGATATTTTAAGAATAGCAGAAAAGATATAGCTCCGGCTTCGCTAAGTTACCATGAGTTCTGGTGGCTGAGCGTAGTCGAAGCCACTATGGATTTTAAATGAAAGGTTATGTGTACATATTGGAATGCTCCGATGGCAGTTATTACACTGGAAGTACGATAGATCTGGATAAACGGTTAAAGGAACATCAAGATGGTCGGGGTGCCAATCATACCAAAAAGAGGTTGCCTGTAGAGCTGTTATATGTTGAAGAGTACTTGAGTATTGCAACAGCTTTTGAACGTGAAAAGCAAATCCAAGGTTGGTCAAGGGCGAAAAAAGAGGCATTGGTAGGAGGAAAATTGGATGATCTTCCAGAATTGGATGAGTGCAAGAACCAGACGAATTTTAAATATTATAAGAAGAAAAAATAAAGTGGCTTCGACTACGCTCAGCCACCAAAAATAGAATAAAATGAAAGGCAAACAATTCGAGACACAAGCAATAAGAACGCAAATGGAACGCAGTCAAAACTTGGAGCATTCCAGCCCTATTTATATGACATCGAGCTTTGTTTTTGAAGATGCTGAGGACATGCGCGCCTCCTTTGCAGAAGAAAAGCAGCGCAATATTTATTCGAGGTATTCCAACCCGAATTCGAACGAACTTATTGATAGGGTGTGCCAAATGGAAGGGGCTGAGAGCGGTTTTGCTTACGCCTCCGGTATGTCAGCTGTTTTTTCAACTTTGGCTGCTTTATTGGATACAGGCGATCACGTGATTTCGTCCAAAAGTATTTTTGGGTCCACGCACACCTTGTTCACGCAGTTTTTTCCTAAGTGGAACATCGAAAGTAGTTATTTTGATGCCAATGATTTGTCACAAATAGAAGGTTTGATCAAACCAAACACCAAGATACTTTATGCCGAAACTCCTACCAACCCAGGGGTAGATGTGTTGGATTTGGAAGTGTTGTCCAAAATTGCCAAAAAACACGGCCTCATTTTTATCATCGACAATTGCTTTGCAACGCCGTATTTGCAACAACCGATAAAATTTGGAGCTGATTTGGTCATTCACTCCGGAACCAAGTTAATGGACGGTCAAGGAAGGGTGCTGGCCGGAATCACGGTAGGTAGCGGTGAGTTGATGGATAAAGTATATCGTTTTTCCCGTATCACTGGCCCTGCATTGTCACCGTTCAACGCGTGGGTATTGTCCCGAAGTTTGGAAACCTTAGCTGTTCGGGTTGATAGGCATTGCGAAAACGCTTTGAAATTGGCCACCTATTTGGAAAGTCATGATAAAATTGAATGGGTTAAATACCCATTTTTGAAATCTCACCCAAAATATGAAGTTGCCAAAAAACAGATGAAAGCAGGTGGATGTGTCGTGGCTTTTGAAGTAAAAGGAGGTCTGGAAGAGGGTAGAGAATTCTTCGATAGTATTCAGTTACTGTCCTTATCCGCCAATTTGGGAGATGCCCGAAGCATTATCACGCACCCTGCATCCACTACGCACAGCAAGCTTACGACCGAAGAACGTAATGCTGTTGGCATTTCGGATGGAATGGTTCGGGTTTCTGTTGGTTTGGAGCATATCGATGATATTATTGCCGATATTGAGCAGGCCTTGGGGTAATCTTTCTACTAGCTAGTTTTAGAAGTAGATTGTTAATTTTCCCTATATTCGTATGATGCTCTCCAAGAAGACAAAATACGGACTCAAAGCAATTACCTATCTTGCAAAAGTCGAGGGACGGGAACCTGTCCAAATCGCTGAAATTGCCAGGCACGAGAATATTTCCCAAAAATTTTTGGAAAGTATTTTGCTTACCCTGCGCCGTAACGGTCTGTTGGGATCCAAAAAGGGAAAAGGAGGGGGGTACTATCTTATAAAGGAACCCCAAGATATTCTTATGACTACTGTGATGCGTGTTTTGGAAGGACCCATTGCCATGGTACCCTGCGTAAGTCTCAACTTCTACGAAAAATGTGACGATTGCCCCAATGAAGAGGAATGCTCCGTGCACAAATTGATGCTTCAGGTACGTGACAGTGCCTTGGATGTATACCGGAACAATACATTAGCTGACTTACTATAATTTTTCTGGAAATAGAAGCTTCTCCAATAAAAATTTGTGAAAATCAATACCCATTTCTAGATAATCTACTAAAACTATAGGATAAAAGTAATTTTATTGTTCATTTTGCCTTTTGGATTAAAAAATAATTTTACTTTTGAAATTCCTATTAAAACTATAGACTTTATATTTTATGTCCCTCGATATAGATTTGGAATATTATAATACGCAATTTAGAGGAATACCGCCCGAAGAAATCATTAGTTGGGCTTTGCGATTGTCGAACAGAAGAATAGTCACTACAAGCTTTGGAAAGTATTCGGCTGTACTCTTGAATACATTTAGCATGGAGGATCCCAACATCGATGTGGTTTGGTGTGATACCGGTTATAATTTACCGGAAACCTATGAGCATGCTTCGCACTTGACAAAGCTGCTCAACCTGAATCTTCATACGTATGTGCCAAGGGAAACAAAGGCTTTTACGGAGCATAGATTAGGTTTTCCTTCTGTTGACCAGCCCGAACACGCTGAATTTTCTGATATTGTTAAACTTGAGCCTTTCAGAAGGGCCTTGGCAGATTTCCAGCCGGATATTTGGTTTTCCAACATCAGAATACGTCAAACGGAATTACGAAGCTCAAAGGATATTCTGAGTTATAGCAAAGACGGTATACTTAAAATAAGTCCTTTTTACTATTGGACAGATGATGATTTGGATGACTATTTGGAAGAACACAACCTACCTAAGAATAGCACCTATTTTGACCCCGTAAAAGCTTTGGAGAGCAGAGAATGTGGCATCCATTTACAATAAAGTAGTGAGTTTGTTTAAGGTTGATCCGCACGATCATTTTTAAACCAAATCTCAAATAGATTTTAGAGAAAAGATTATGCAAAGTTTCAGAACAGAGATAGAAAACCCAGTCGTAGAAAAGGACATCATTGAATTGGAGAAAAAAATCCGAGAGTTCAAAGGTGGAAATGTAGATGAAGAAAAATTTCGAAGTCTTCGTTTGGCCCGTGGTGTTTACGGACAGCGTCAGCAAGGTGTGCAAATGATTCGAATCAAGTTGCCTTACGGAAAGGTAAGCTCAAATCAATTGCTCCGGATTTCCGACGTTTCCGACGAATATTCCAGAGGACGATTGCATATCACTACCCGTCAGGACATTCAAATTCACTATGTGGATTTAGAACGCACCCCTGAGCTTTGGGCACAATTGGAAAGGGATGAAGTAACCATCCGGGAAGCTTGTGGAAATACGGTTCGTAATGTAACGGCTAGCGAAACGGCAGGAATCGATGTGGATGAGCCTTTCGACGTTTCTCCTTACGCGCAAGCGGTTTTCGAATATTTTTTAAGAAACCCCATCGGTCAGGAAATGGGACGAAAGTTCAAGGTTTCATTTTCTGCGAGTGATGCCGATACAGGACTTTCCTATATGCACGATCTCGGTTTTATCGCCAAAGTAAAAGATGGGAAAAGAGGGTTTAAAGTGATGTTGGCAGGTGGATTGGGTTCACAACCACGTCACGCCGATAAACTGTACAGCTTTTTGCCTACCGATAAAATTGTTCCATTGATGGAAGGCGTCATCCGTGTGTTTGATAGATACGGAGAGCGAAAAAGTAGAGCAAAAGCCCGTATGAAGTTTTTGTTGAAGGACATTGGGCTGGATGGTTTCAAAAAATTGCTCGAAGAAGAACAATTGGCCGTGCCGCATCAAACCTATTCCATCAATATTGCCGATTATCCTGAAGTAAAAGTAGCTGAGGTTGAAACACCGGAAGTTTCCATAGAGGACCAAGAAGCTTTCGAACAATGGAAGTCTACCAACTTGGTGCCTCAAAAGCAAGCAGGCTACGTGGCCATCGGCATCAAAGTACTTTTGGGTGATTTCTATACGGACAAAGCTCGTAAGTTGGCCAAACTGGTACAGGACTATGCCGCCGGTGAGATTCGTTTGTCCCTCAGGCAAAACATATTGATTCCTTATGTGAAAGAAGAATTGGTTCCTTTCTTTTACCAAGAACTAAAGAAATTAGGCTTTGCCGAAGCTGGTTACAACAAGGCTTTGGATATTACCGCTTGTCCAGGTACGGATACCTGTAATTTAGGTATTGCCAGCAGTACAGGAATCGCCGATGAGCTGGAACGGGTTATTAAAGCCGAATACCCACATTACATCAAAAATCCAGATGTTGTCATAAAAATCAGTGGCTGTATGAACGCATGCGGACAGCACAATATGGCCCACATCGGGTTCCAAGGAATGTCCGTAAGAACCAAGGATAAATTGGTGGCGCCTGCCCTTCAGGTTTTGTTGGGAGGAGGAAATTTTGGTGATGGTAAAGCAAGATTTGCCGATAAAGTTGCCAAAATCCCAAGTAAAAGAGGTCCACAAGCCTTGCGTCTCATTTTGGATGATTTTGAAGCCAACGGAAACGGATCATCCTTTACCGATTATTACGAGGAAAAAGGACAGATTTATTTCTATGATTTCCTTAAACCTTTAACGGATGTAGACAACCTGACCCAAGACGATTTTATCGATTGGGGCAATGAGGAAAAATATAAAAAAGAGATAGGAATCGGGGAATGTGCAGGTGTCATTGTTGACCTAGTGGCCACCTTGTTCTTGGAAAGCCAAGAGAAGATAGAAAATGCAGAAGAGGCCATCAATGAAGGAAAATGGGCGGCAAGTATTTACTACTCCTATCAATCCATTGTGAATTCTGCCAAGGCATTATTAACGGCGGAAAAAGTAAAGGTCAATACCCATGCAAGCATCATCAGGGATTTTGATAGGCTGTATGTGGAAGAAGGAAAAATAGCCTTCGAGGGCGGGTTTGGAGAAGTAGCCCTTCAGTTGAACAAGAACGAACCATCCGAAGCCTTTGCAAAAAGCTACTTGGAAGATGCAAAAACCGTATTAAAGAAGTTGGAGGCGTTCAGAAAAATGGAGTTGGAACATGTATAGCGGAAAGTTAACAGTAGTGGGTGCAGGCCCGGGCGATGTGGATTTGATAACGCTAAAAGGAGTTAAAGCCTTGCAGACGGCGGATGTGGTTTTGTACGATGCATTGGTGTCCACAGAGTTATTGGAGTATGCCCCGAATGCCGAAAAAATCTTTGTGGGAAAGCGCAAAGGATGCTATTCCTATCAACAAGAACAAATCAACGATTTGATTGTGGAACGTGCAACCCATGGATTACAAGTAGTCCGATTAAAAGGAGGTGACCCCTTTGTGTTTGGAAGAGGAGCGGAAGAAATGGAACACGCATCACGTTATGGCATTGAAGTGGCCGTGGTCCCTGGAATCTCATCCTCCGTATCGGTGCCGGCTTCCCAAAATATCCCCGTGACCAAAAGAGGTGCGGCCGAAAGTTTTTGGGTCATTACCGGAACTACCAAGGAACACAAATTGTCAAAAGATGTGGCCTTGGCGGCAAAATCCAACGCCACCGTGATTATCCTCATGGGAATGTCCAAACTTGGGGAAATCATGGAACTCTTCAAAGAAGAAGGAAAAAGAGAGATTCCAGTCGCCATTATTCAGAATGGAACTACGGAAAACGAAAAAATCGGTATTGGCACTGTTGCTTCAATTGAGCACAAGGCAAAGGAGCAGCAGTTGTCCAATCCTGCCATCATAGTTATTGGCGAAGTGGTGAACCACCGTCAAACAGTATTGGATATTCAAAACGAATATCAACATCAGGGAAAAAAATTGCTAGAGAATATATAAATCAAGATTCAGGTCAAATTATGTCACCCTGAGCGCAGTCGAAGGGGACTTCAAGACTATTTAAAAGGAGAATTATGATCAAAACAGATATCATTATAATCGGAGCAGGACCAACAGGATTGTTTACTGTATTTGAAGCAGGGTTGCTCAAGTTAAAATGTCATTTAATCGATGCTCTGGCTCAGCCTGGAGGGCAGTGCTCAGAAATCTATCCGAAGAAACCTATATATGATATTCCAGCCTACCCAGAAATTTTAGCAGGTACATTGGTGGATAACCTAATGGAACAGATCAAACCGTTCGAGCCTGGTTTTACCTTGGGAGAGCGTGCGGAAACCTTGGACAAGCAAGAGGACGGTTCCTATATCGTTACCACAAACAAAGGAACCCAACACCACGCACCGGTTGTTGTAATTGCCGGCGGACTTGGTTCTTTTGAGCCTAGGAAACCAATGATTCCAAACATTGGACTCTTTGAAAGCAAGGGGGTTGAGTATATGGTCAAAGACCCAGAAAAGTTCAGAGATAAAAAAGTGGTTATTTCAGGCGGTGGTGATTCTGCATTGGATTGGGCCATTTTCTTGGCCGATGTAGCTTCCGAAGTTTCCTTGGTACACCGTAGAAATGAATTCCGCGGAGCACTGGACTCTGTGGAAAAAGCGCGGGAACTGGCCAAATTGGGCAAGATTCAATTGTTCACCAAGGCCGAGGTAAAGGAAATCCATGGTAAAGACGATTTGCACGCCGTTGTCATCAAGTACAACGATGAAGACAAGGAAGCATCGTATGTGGAAACCGATTTCTTTATCCCATTGTTCGGATTGTCACCAAAATTGGGCCCATTGGGCAATTGGGGACTGGAAATAGAAAAAAATGCCATCAAGGTGAACAATGCCAAGGATTACCAGACCAATCTCCCAGGGGTGTTCGCCATTGGGGATGTCAATACGTATCCAGGCAAGTTGAAGTTGATTCTGTCCGGATTCCACGAAGCAGCCGTAATGTGTCAATTTGCCTATCAAATCATAAATCCGGATAAGCGATATGTGATGAAATATACCACTGTTGGAGGTGTACAAGGATTTGATGGCTCTAAAAAAGAAGCAAAAAAAGAAGTGGTGCAAAGCATCAATTAGATATTATTTGTTTTAGAAGCGAAAATGCCTTCCGAAAGCGATTTTGGAAGGTTTTTTTGCTTTTCACTAAGGAGTGCCGTTTCTTTGTAGTTCAGTTCATTTATAAATTGATGGTGTTATCAAGAAAGGTGGAGGGATTGGACCCTGTGAAGCCTTAGCAACCCTCGACTTCGAGAAGGTGCTACATTCTACCCTTGTCTTGAACTGGTTTTCAAGGCGTTTTAGGAAGTTTAACCTGTAAGGGGAAGGATAACGTAAAGTATTCAGCACAGTACCTACGCACTTTTCTTGATTGCACTACATCCTTTTTTTTGAAGGGAAATCGTACTATGGAAAAAATTGAAGACATATTGAAGAAGCGAATTTTAGTACTGGATGGGGCCATGGGCACCATGTTGCAGCGCTATAAATTCCAAGAAGCTGATTTTAGGGGAGAGCGATTCAAAGATTGGCTCAGTGATTTGCAGGGAAATAACGATTTATTGTCCTTGACGCAGCCAGAGGCCGTTAAAGAAGTCCATCGGAAATTTTTGGAAGCAGGTGCCGATATTATCGAGACCAATACCTTTTCCGGTACCACCATAGCCATGGCTGACTATGGCATGGAAGAATTGGTGTGCGAACTGAATTATGAATCGGCGAAGCTCGCCAAGGAAGTTGCCCAAGAATTCACGGAAAAAGACCCAAGCAAGCCTAGATTTGTGGCAGGAAGTATAGGGCCAACAAACAAAACGGCCAGTATGTCCCCAGATGTGAACGACCCAGGTTTCCGAGCCATATCTTTTGATGAACTCCGAATAGCCTACAAACAACAAGTAGAGGCATTACTGGATGGTGGGGTCGACCTGCTACTGGTCGAGACCATTTTTGATACCCTCAATGCAAAAGCGGCACTTTTTGCCATCGAAGAAGTGAAAGACGAACGAAATATGGAAGTCCCTGTGATGGTCAGTGGTACCATTACCGACGCTTCGGGAAGAACATTGTCCGGACAAACGGCAGAGGCCTTTTTGATTTCCATTTCCCATATTCCCATTTTATCCGTTGGATTCAATTGTGCTTTGGGAGCCAAACAATTGGTGCCCCATTTGGAGGTGGTTTCAGCAAAATCAGCATATGCCATTTCGGCGCACCCGAATGCAGGATTGCCCAACGCCTTTGGCGAATACGACGAAACGCCTGAGCAGATGGCCGTCCAGATCAAAGAATATGTGGAAAAAGGATTGGTGAACATTGTCGGCGGATGCTGCGGTACCACTCCAGAACATATTAAGGCCATTGCCGATGTGGTAAAGGATTATGAACCTAGAAAACTTTTTGACTCCAGCATAGTTTAAGTTTATGGCAACGAACAACGAAAAACGATACTTAAAACTCTCAGGCCTCGAGCCCTTGGTCATTACCCCGGAAAGTAATTTCATCAATGTGGGGGAGCGTACCAATGTGGCAGGTTCCAAGCGGTTTTTGAGGCTCATTAAAGAAGAAAAGTTCGACGAAGCCTTGGATGTTGCCCGAGATCAGGTGGAGGGTGGTGCCCAGATCATCGATGTGAATATGGATGATGGCTTGATCGATGGCAAGGAGGCGATGGTCAAGTTCTTGAACCTTATCGTTTCTGAGCCCGATATTGCCCGAGTACCCATAATGATCGATAGTTCCAAATGGGAGATCATCGAGGCTGGACTGCAGGTGGTACAAGGTAAATGCGTGGTGAACTCCATCAGTTTAAAGGAAGGAGAAGACGAATTTATCCGCCACGCCAAGTTGATCAAGCGATATGGAGCAGCCGTAATAGTGATGGCCTTTGATGAGGTCGGTCAAGCGGATAACTTGGAGCGTCGGATTGAAATTGCCAAGCGGTCTTACGATGTGTTGGTCAATAAA
Source organism: Allomuricauda sp. NFXS6 (assembly GCF_040148835.1). Taxonomy (NCBI): domain Bacteria; kingdom Pseudomonadati; phylum Bacteroidota; class Flavobacteriia; order Flavobacteriales; family Flavobacteriaceae; genus Allomuricauda; species Allomuricauda sp. NFXS6. The sequence continues at coordinate 86,393 of NZ_JAGEMG010000012.1, forward strand.
GTAAACTTCCCACCAGAAGATATCATTTTCGATTTAAACATTTTTCCTGTGGCCACGGGAATGGAAGAGCACAGGCGCAATGCCGTGGATTTTATTGAGGCCACGCGTTGGGTAAAGGAAAATCTTCCGTATTGCAGTGTGAGTGGGGGAGTGAGCAATGTTTCTTTTTCGTTTAGGGGGAATAACCCTGTGCGCGAAGCGATTAACTCAGCTTTTTTGTTCCACGCCATTAAAGCAGGGATGAACATCGGGATTGTAAACCCGACGATGTTGGAGGTGTATGATGACATTCCAAAGGATTTGCTGGAATACGTGGAAGATGTATTGTTGGACAGGCGGGATGATGCCACAGAAAGGCTGTTGGAGTTCGCAGAGACTGTTGTGGGCACCAAAAGAGAATCCAAAGTCGACCTGTCTTGGAGGGAAGAGCCCCTTCAGGATCGTATTACCCGTGCCTTGGTCAAGGGAATAGACCAATACATCATTGAAGATGTGGAAGAAGCCCGTCAACAGGCCGCCAAACCCTTGCACGTAATCGAGGGCAACTTAATGACAGGTATGAATGTGGTCGGGGATTTGTTCGGAAGCGGAAAAATGTTCTTGCCCCAAGTAGTGAAATCTGCTCGGGTGATGAAAAAGGCCGTGGCCTACCTTACCCCGTTTATTGAAGCGGCGAAGGATGAAAAGTCAAAACCGGCGGGAAAGATATTAATGGCAACGGTGAAAGGAGATGTGCACGATATTGGAAAGAACATTGTAAGTGTTGTATTGGCCTGTAACAACTATGCCATTGTGGATATGGGAGTTATGGTGCCGCCCGAAAAAATCATCAATAAGGCAAAGGAAGAACAAGTGGATATAATCGGTTTGAGCGGATTGATCACCCCTTCTTTGGACGAAATGGTGTTTTTGGCCAAGGAGATGGAACGCCAGAACTTTGATGTGCCTCTTTTAATCGGGGGAGCCACAACCAGCAAGGCCCATACTGCGGTAAAAATCGACCCGAAATACAGTCAAGCTGTGGTGCACGTGAACGATGCGTCCAGAGCGGTAACGGTGGTGGGGGATTTACTTCAGGATAAAACTTCTGCGGGTTATAAAAAATCCATCAAACTGGATTACGAGAGTTTCAGGGATAAGTTTTTGAAACGCGGCAAGCAAAAGGAATATTTGACCTTGGAACAGGCCAGAAAGAACAAGCTTCAAATCGAGTGGAATCCATCGGACATTAAAAAACCAAACCAATTGGGCATTGAAGTTTGGAAAGATTTTGATTTGAACAAATTGGAAGAATATATCGATTGGTCCCCGTTCTTCCGAAGCTGGGATTTGCACGGAAAATATCCCGATATTTTGACCGATGAGGTCGTTGGAGAGCAAGCCAAAGAACTTTTTGCCGATGCCCAAGAGCTTTTGAAAAAAGTGTTGGATGAAAAACTTTTGAAGGCCAAAGCTATTTTTGGACTGTTTCCTGCCAATCAAATTGATGAGGATGATATAGAAGTGCGTATGTCACCTCGAGCGCAGTCGAGAGGTAGAGAGAAAAATAAAGCTTCTTCAGATTTCTCGACTGCGCTCGAAATGACGGATGAAGCAGAAACCTTCATTTTTAGAACCCTTCGTCAACAGTTGAAAAAGCGTGAGGGAGTTCCCAATATCGCATTGGCAGATTTTATCGCCCCAAAAGATTCGGGGATTCAGGATTACATAGGCTGCTTTTGCGTAAGTACAGGATTTGGAACACAGGAATTGGCCGCTGATTTCGAAAAAAATCACGATGATTACAATTCCATCATGATCAAAGCTTTGGCCGATAGATTTGCGGAAGCTTTTGCAGAGTATCTGCATAAAGAAGTGCGAACCAAATATTGGGGCTACGCGGTCGATGAAAACTTGGACAACACGGAGCTGATCAAGGAAAAATACCAAGGAATACGTCCAGCGCCAGGGTACCCGGCCTGTCCGGACCACTTGGAGAAACTCACCATTTGGGATATGATGGAGGTAGAAGAGAAAATAGGGGTAAAGCTGACCGATAGTTTGGCCATGTGGCCTGCTGCCAGTGTTAGCGGCTATTATTTTGGACACCCACAGGCCAAATATTTTGGATTGGGAAAAATAAAGCAAGATCAGGTTCAGGATTTTGCTGAACGAAAAAATATGAAACTGGAGGAGGCCCAAAAATGGCTGGCTCCCAATATTGTTGATGAATAACCAATGAAAATTACCGACCACATAAAAAAAGCAAACGGAGAGACCCTTTTCAGTTTTGAAATAGTGCCGCCCGTAAAAGGAAAGAGCATCCAAGAGTTGTACAAAAATATCGATCCTTTGATGGAGTTCAAGCCTCCGTTTATTGATGTGACCACTTCCAGGGAAGAGTATGTCTACAAAGAGAAAGATGGACTGTTGGACAAAAAATTGACTCGTACCCGTCCAGGGACTTTGGGCATTTGTGCCTCATTGAAACATAAATATAATGTGGACACGGTACCTCATGTGCTTTGTGGTGGTTTTACCAAAGAGGAGACCGAATATTTATTGGTGGACTGTCAATATCTGGAAATTGAAAATGTGATGGCGCTTCGTGGTGATGCCCGAAAAGAGGAAAAATATTTTACGCCCACCAAAGGTGGACACCAGTACGCTACGGACTTGGTGGAGCAGATACAAAACATCAACGAGGGTAATTATTTGCACGATACCATTGAATCCAGCGATTTGAGTAGTTTTTGCATTGGTGTGGCAGGTTATCCTGAAAAGCATATGGAAGCACCCTCTTTGCAATCCGATTTGAAGCGTTTGAAGCAAAAAGTGGATTTAGGAGCGGATTATGTGGTAACACAGATGTTTTTTGATAATCAGAAATTCTTCGCCTTTGTAAAAGAGGCACGCGAAATGGGCATCGATGTGCCGATTATCCCGGGGATAAAACCCATTGCCGTTAAAAGACACCTCCAATTACTGCCACAAGTATTTCGAGTAGATCTTCCACAAGATCTTATTGATGCGGTCGAGGGCTGCAATAACAACAAGGAAGTGCGGCAAGTTGGAATAGCGTGGGCCATTCAGCAGTCCAAGGAATTGAGGGAAGCAGGTGTTCCTGTGCTGCATTATTATTCCATGGGAAAATCGGATAATGTCGAGGCTATAGCCAAGGAACTTTTTTAAAGATGTCGTTCTGAGGAAGCGTTGCGACCGCAGAATCTCAAAGAAATTTCATATAAAAAGTAAGCCTGTTTTATGGAATGGATTCTTCACTGCGTTCAGAATGACAAGCTTATTCTTTAGGATAATTTTCCATTTGATGATTAAAGGAGTTTTTTAATTTGCCTACTTTAGCGCCCCATGAGGCACCTACTTTATTTGGTATTGCTGCTATGTTTTTGCTGTGGATTCTCACAAGAGGGGGATGTTCCAAAAAAATATACCTTGGATATCAGCCAGTTCTATGGTTCCATCCTGTTGCACAATCCCGATATTTCCCACCTGATCACCAATCATCCGGGAGGTGTTATTTTGGGATTTAACCGTAAACGCTACGGTCACCAAGATTGGGAAGCCGATTTGGGTTACCCAGATACAGGTTTTTCTTTTGTTTATCAGGATATGAACAATGCAACCCTTGGCAAACATTTCGGGTTGTACGCACATTATAATTTTTATTTTTTCAAGCGAAACCTTCAAATCAGAATAGCACAAGGTGTTTCATACAACACCAACCCGTACGATAAAAATGAAAACTTTAGGAACAACGCCTATGGGAGCCATCTGTTGAGTTCTACCATGGTAATGCTAAACTATCATAAGGAGAATATAGTGGCTGGATTGGGTTTTAAAGCGGGAATATCCTTGCTGCATTATTCCAATGCCAATTTTAAAGCCCCAAATACATCAACCAATACGCTGGCCTTTAATTTTGGACTCACTTACGATTTAAACAAGGGTGAGGCCTATGAATACCTCGCCCCTAAAGCAAAAGAAAAGATTACCGAACCGATTCGCTATAATTTGGTGCTCCGAGGAGGGGCCAACGAGAGCGACGTAATCAACATGGGTCGTTATGGTTTTGCCATTGTTTCGGCCTATGCCGATAAACGTTTGGGGAAACGAAGTGCGATTCAGTTGGGAACAGATGTATTCTTTTCCAATTTCCTAAAGGAATTGATTCGATATCAGTCAATCTCCTTTCCAGAATTGGATGTGGATGCCGATACGGATTATAAACGCGTAGGTTTGTTCTTGGGCCATGAACTTTTTGTGAACAAACTAAGTGTGGTGACACAATTGGGGTACTACGTGTACTATCCATTTGATTTTGAAGGCAGAATGTACAACCGCATCGGGTTGAAGCGATATTTTGGCGATAAGGTTTTTGGAGCGGTCACTTTAAAATCACATGGGGCAAAAGCAGAGGCCATCGAATTTGGAATAGGAATCAGGTTATAGTATTGAGATGTTAGAATTTAGAAGTTTATTTCCGTTAAAGAATGTCACCTCGAGCGCAGTCGAGAGGTGCTTTTTGTTGGCAATATCTCTAATGCTGATTTCCTGCAATGGCGACAACGTTCCAGATTGTTTTCAAAATGCAGGCGATATGGTGCGGCGGCCAGTTGATGTATCCGAATTTGAAACCATTACGGTCTTTGAAAACCTGAATGTAGTTTTAAAACAAGGTGATGAGCAACTGGTTGAAGTGGAAACAGGTGAATATCTCTTAAACGATTTTTCTGCTGTGGTGGAGGATAATCGCCTAGTGCTTAGAAATAAAAACAGTTGCAACTTTGTGAGGGATTACGGATTGACAACGGTGTACGTTACTTCTCCAAACATTACAGAAATCCGAAGCAGTACAGGTTTGCTGATTTCCAGTGATGGTATCTTGAATTTTCCAAGTATTAATTTGATAGCCGAAAGTTTTAATAATCCAGAGGCCGCTACAACCGATGGTTCGTTTGATTTGAATTTGAATTCAAACACGGTCAGAGTCGTGGTGAATGGCATAGCCTATTTCAAGTTGCGAGGAAATACGGAAAATTTCAATGTTACGGTAGCTGCCGGGGATTCAAGAATTGAAGCGGAGCGTCTAATTTCAGAAAATGTGAATGTCAACCACAGGGGCTCCAATGATGTTTTTGTGAATCCGCAACAACAATTGAGAGGGACACTACGTGGTACAGGCGATTTAATCAGTGTCAATACACCACCCGAAGTGGATGTGGAGGAGTTGTTTACTGGAAGATTGATTTTCCAAGACTAATGCAGCTTTTAACAAATGCAATAATCTTCAGCAAGATTAATATTTCTCGTTAATTTCGAAACTCAAACCTAAGATTTGGGAAATCTTATCGCACATATCAAAAACCTGTTTTCAACACCTCCAAAAGTCAAACCATTGGGCGGATTAAACGGCTTGGAAAAAGCGGATGTCCTTTTTCACAATCTGGTAGCAGAAAAAAAAGTGCCCGGTTTGGCCGTGACCATTTTGGATAGGGGTGAAAAGGTGCTTCAAAAAGGATATGGTTTTGCCGATTTGGAAAAGAGGATCCAAGTTGACCCAAAACATACGGTTTTCCGCATTGCCAGTATTTCTAAATGTATCACGGGATTGGCTTTGGGAAAAATGGTGGAGGATGGAATCGTGTATTTAGACGAATCCTTTTACACCTATGTGCCCGATTATCCTAAAAAGAAACATGATTTCACGCTGCGTCAATTGGCAAGTCATACCGCTGGGATTCGCGGGTATCGGGGCAAGGAATTTGCCTTGAATCAAGATTATTCCATCCAATCGGGAATAGAAATTTTTAAAAACGACCCCTTATTTTTTGAGCCCGGAACCAGTTATCTCTACAATAGTTTTGATTTTGTCTTGTTGTCCTTGGCTATGCAAGAAGCAAGCGGAATATCATTTCAACACTATGTAAAGGATAGTATTTTGATGCCTTTGGGATTGAAAAATACATTCCCACCACAAAAAAATGTCAGTTTGAGTCTTTCGACTACGCCCAAGATAAACTCACAAGTCGAGAACAAAGCAGAATTTTACACCAAAACATCTTTAAGTTTTAAGAAGGCCGTTCAGGTAAACAATGCTTACAAATTAGCAGGTGGCGGATATTTGTCCACCTGTGAAGATGTGGCGCAACTAGGACAGGCCATTTTAGAGCGCAAATTGCTAAAGGCAGTAACCTATGATGAATTATTGACATCTCAAATCATAGATGGTAAACCAACGTACTACGGCCTCGGGTTTCAAGTTAGCCAAGATGATCATGGCAGAGCATTTGTAGGACATGTTGGAAGTAGCGTTGGCGCATACACCAATCTTTTTATATATCCTGAACATCACAAGGTGGTTGCAATACTGATTAATTGCACCGATCCAAAAGTCCAATCTGTTTTGGAAGAGGCAATTGATTGTATTTTGAATTTGTGAACCTCAAGATTTTTGTGGAAATTTAATCCCAACACGGACAATTTTGAGACAGACGGGATCTTTATTCTTTTTACTTTTTTTGATGCTTACAGCAAGTACCTATGCTGGGAGTAATTTTTCTTTGGAAAAAGTTCTCTTGCAAGGCGACAGCATTGACCAAGGATTGACATCGAAAGAATGGAAGAAGTTTAAAAAGTTTGAAGCGCTCATCCATGCTTCGGCACTGACCGAAAATGAAAAGGAAAAAAAGTTAACTGGTTATGCGCGGGATTCCCTGAGAATATTGGAAGTGAAATTGACCGCTATTAAGGTTTTGGACGAAAAAAGTCTCTTGAACCGTGATATTGCCGAGAACCCATCCTATTATACTGATCTCTTGAAAGCGTTACGAAAAAGCAACATTTCCCCTTCGGAATATCTTTTTTTGGAAGAAAAGTTGGCCTATATCAACCAAGAAGCGGTAGCAGAGCAATTGAAATGGAGCAGACTTGTGAATGTTGGTTTAATTGGGCTTATCTTATTATTGACCTATATCGTTGTAAGGCAAAGAAAAGGACGGGACAAACCAATTTTGTCTGAGCTGAGCAAACAGGAAACTATGGTTCGCAACCTTATTCTTCAAGGTAAAAGCAATAAGGAAATTGCTACAGAACTATTCATTAGCCTTAGTACCGTAAAGAGCCACATTACCAATATCTACAGTAAATTAAATGTTGTCAATCGGCGGGAACTGTTCGAAAATAGTACTGGTACTAGCACCTAAATCAGACCTGCCGGGTTTCCTCCGAACCAATTTACCATGTTAATTTGTTTCAAAATTGAACTGTTTTGAAGCATTTAATCAAGATATTTTTTGTTTTCACTTTCCAATCAATGTTGATTGGGTGTTTGGAAAACAATAAACAATCAGTAAAGAACGACTGGGTAAGAGAAACAAAGGTTTCAAAATTGATTGAAAATGTAAATTTTGTTTTTCCTGAAAGCGGATATGCATTTGATCATAAGGAGGCGCTAATCAAACGAACTTTTGATGCCATCGAACACAACAAAAAGATTTTAAAAAAAGATGCTTTCAATGATACCATCTATGTTCGCGTTATGTCCTCAAGGGAGGAAATGTTCAAATATACAGGGACAAGGGCTACAGGAAATGCCTATCCATATTGGAGTACGGTCAATATAATATTAAAAGAAGATGAAACAAAACCTCCAATAGAGCACGAACTGATGCATTTGATGGCTAGTATGGATTGGGATTATCCTAAAAATAGTAGCTCTTGGATCAACGAAGGTATAGCAACTTATGCTGCCAATAATTGTAACGGGTATACGGTGGCAGAAATTTATAGGTATCTCCTTGCAGAGAAGAAATTAATTTCAATAGAGGATTTTACTTCTGATTTTTATGGTCAGTCAGAAATGATTGCTTACCATCAATCGGGATATATTGTCCAGTATCTTTTGGAAAATTACAGTATAGAACAATTCAAGGAACTTTGGACAGAAGGATTTGAAAAATTTGAGGAAATCTATGGGCTTTCTTACTCAGAAATGCAAAGTGATTTGCAAAAAGAAGTGTTAGAAAAATATTCTGAAAGCCCTAAAATAGATTGGAAAAAATTTAGCAAAGGCTGTTATTAAAATTTATATAGCATGAAACATATACTTATTTTTAAGTCTCTATTATTAGTAGGTACAATTAGTTCATCTCTTTTTGCCCAATCAAATGATTTTATTAAAGAATATTTGGAACGTTTGGAAAACTCCAAAGAATATTTAATCCTTGTCGCACAAAATATGCCTGAGGAAAAATATAGCTTTAAGGCAACACCGGAATCGATGAGCTTTGCCGAGCATTTAATGCATATTGCATGGGCAATGGATTGGCATACTCAGTCCCTGTTGGGCAGTCGTGAAGCAAGAGATTGGAATACTGATACCCAATTAAAAGTCGAGAACAAATCCAAAGAGGTAATGATTGCCACAGTTGAAAAAACTTTTGATGAGACCATAAAATTTATTTCAAACTTTGATTTGGACAAACTAGAGGACAGATTGGATTATTTTGATCTGGATAGAACAAAAAGACAAATCTTGTTATTGCTTTCCGATCACATAACGCACCACAGAGGACAGATGCTTGTAAATATGCGACTGAACGGACTAAAGCCACCTAGGTATGTTTTGTATCAATGATTGAATCAATATACATAAAAGGTGCATGAACTTATTTTGAAGTTGCCAATTCCTCCTCAATCTCCAATGCATATTTCTTGCACAAATCAAAAGTGTCGGTCACATCCTTCATAGTGGTTCTTGGATTGATCAGGCACATCCGTAGCACAATCTGCCCATTTAAAATGGTGGTGACGAGCAAAGCTTTGCGCGAGTCCACCACCTTTCCAGAAATGTATTGGTTGATTTTGTCCAATTCTTTCTCCGAATAATTTTTGCTTATGGGGTTGTACCTAAAATTGATGACCGCCAAGGTTGCAGGGAAAACGACTTCCCAACTTTTACTGCCCCGTAACATCGTTTCAACTTCTTCGGCTAAATCAATATTATAGGTGATAGCGTCTCGGAATTCTTTTAAACCGAAAGTTTTTAAGGACATATAAAACTTGAGGGCCCTGAACCTACGGGTCAATTGGATGCCATGGTCATAAAAATTGATTTCCGAAGTATTGCCCTCGATATCTCTTAAATATTCAGGCTTTTCGGTGAAGGTATGGCTAAGGTTTTTGTGGTTCCGCACCAAAAGGCAACCCATTTCATAGGGCTGGAAGAACCATTTATGAGGATCCACGGTCAAGGAATCCGCTTTTTCAATCCCTTTCATAGCTTGCTTACCTTTTTGGGATAGGATGGCCGCTCCCCCGTAGGCACCATCAATATGGAACCAGATATCCTCTTTCTTGCAAATTTTGCCCAATTCCATCAATGGGTCAACCGTCCCAGTGTTGGTAGTTCCCGCAGTAGCAATCAAACAGAAGGGATAAAGACCTTCCAATCTGTCTTTGGCGATGCAGTTTTTCAACTTGTTTACAGAAAACTTGAGTTCGCTGTCCGTAGGAATGATTCTAATCTGTTCTTTTTTGAAGCCCAGTACCCGAATGGCTTTAATGTTGGATGAGTGCGCTTGATCGGATAGATAAATGACCGCTTTGGAAAAATCATCACCACATTTTATTCGTCGGGCGGTAACAACTGCGGTAAGATTGGCCATGGAACCTCCACTGGTAAAGATGCCACCTCCTTTTTTCTTGGGAAAACCAAAAATCTTCAACAGCCATTGGATGGTTACAATTTCCAGTTCGGCAGCTGCAGGACTGGCAGCCCATCCTCCAGAAAAGATGTTGTAGCCAGTTGCAAGCGCATCGGCCATAACACTCACATAGTTGCTAGGTCCAGGGACAAAAGAAAATGACTTTGGGTGAGCCATATTGGCGCTGTTGGTCATCACTTTTTCCAGTACGAAGTCGAGTACTTGGGTTGAATCGGCACCTTGTTCGGGAGCTTCCTCCAGAAACAAAGAGTCCATTTCTTCTCGTGAGCCTAAAGCCACGGGCAATTTTTGGTCTTGCGTAGCGTGATGTTCCACGATGGCATCAATAATCCGATACCCATAGCTTTTCATTTCTTCTTTGGAGAGTTCCAATCTGGCGGTATTCTTCTTCATAGGTCCTTTTTCTACTGAACCGCAAAAGTACCATATTTTCAACGGTTTTTTGTCAATTTCAGACCTTAGTCAAATCAAACAGAACAGGGAAAGGTTAAGAAGTAAGTTCGGTAAACAAGCTCTCCAGATTTTTGTTTTTTCTGCTGAGTTGGAGTGTTTTTAATTTATTGTCGTGAGCAAAATCGAACACTATGGGTCGCATATCTTTTGTAGTAGTGAAGGTAATTTCATAAACAAAACCACCGGTATTCTTCACCTTGGAAACATTGGGCATTTGCTGCAGCAATTGTTCTTCCACACGATAATCAAACTCCACTTCAATGATCTGTTCCTCTGCTTCGCGAAGTTCCTCCAGTTTTTTGTCGGCCACCAGTTTTCCTTTGTTGATGATGATTACCCGATCGCAAACGGCCTCAACCTCTTTCATGATATGCGTGGAGAGTAAAATGGTTTTCTCTTTGCCGATTTCCCGGATCAGTTTTCGGATCTCGATCAATTGGTTCGGGTCGAGTCCCGTGGTGGGTTCATCCAAGATCAAAACTTCGGGATCGTGAAGCAACGCAGCGGCAAGTCCTACACGCTGGCGGTATCCTTTGGATAGCTGCCCAATTTTTTTGTGGGCTTCGGGTGACAATCCTGTCTGTTCAATAATAGCATTGATTTTGGATTTGTCCACCTTGTACACATCTGCATTAAAGGCCAAATACTCTTTTACATACATTTCCAAGTATAGTGGATTGTGCTCTGGCAGATACCCGATACTTTTTTGAACGTCTTTTTCCGCCTCCAACACATCAAAACCATTTACAGCTGCTTTACCCTTATCCGCTTTATAAAAAGTGGTCAAAATTCGCATCATGGTGGATTTTCCGGCACCGTTTGGGCCTAAAAAACCTACGACTTCTCCCTTGTTTATGGTAAACGAAACATTGTTCAATGCTTTTTGCGAACCAAAGGTTTTTGTGATGTTCTGTACAGTGATGGACATTCAATATGATTTATGAACTCGTTGGACATTTTCAACATTGCTTAATTTAAAACCGTCAATTCGAGTGAAATTCCGAGGAATTTTATATCGAGAATCGTTTTTTTTATTTGAAATTCTGGTTCTCGATACAATTTTTATTTGGTTTCGACTTTAGTTCATCCTGAGCATAGACGAAGGGCTCAACCATCAAAAATCACTCGAACTGACAAATTTCAATCAAAATGTACAACTGTTCTGTTGATTCCAAAAATACACTTTTAGATGGTTTAATCCTTGGGTTTCAAAATCTAGGAAATGTGGTTTAGAAATGCTCAGGAGTAGTCGCGGAAATAGGAATTCTTAAAAAAGCATGGTTTCTGTAAAATAATATGCAGTGAAAATGTCTTTTTTGAAAAAAATCAAAAAAAATTTGGTAATGTCTGTGTGTTTCCGATTGAATACCTAAATTAGCCGACAATTAACAACGAAATGACAAACACGTATTTCTGGAACCGTTTTTATTTTTACTTCTTTTTTCAAAGAGGCACGGGACTATTGTAGATACGTTTAAAGTATAACCAATTTATAAAGTCCCGATACAATCGGGGCTTTTTTTTTGCAATGGAATTAAAAGTCGCCATACAAGGAATAAAAGGATCGAACCACCATCAAGTGGCCACGGATTTTTTCGGACAAAACATTGATTTGCTCGAATGCAACTCTTTTGATGCCGTTATCGACAGTTTACTGGATGGTGCTGCAGACAAAGGTATTATGGCCATCGAAAACTCAATCGCAGGTTCTATAATTCCCAATTATAATCTGGTTTATCATAATAATATCCACGTAATCGGGGAGCATTATCTCAACATTCACCATAACCTAATGGTGATGAAAGGGAGATCTTTTGATGATATCCAAGAAGTACATTCGCATCCTATGGCACTATTGCAGTGCAAAGAATTTTTTAAGGCACATCCACAGATCAAATTGGTGGAAAGTGTGGATACCGCGGAGACTGCGAAGCGCATCAATGAAGAAAACCTGGAACACATTGCTGCCATCGCTCCGAAAATGGCTGCCGAATTATACGATTTGGAAATTATTGCAGACAATATCCAGACCATTGTAAATAATTCCACGAGGTTCATTGTCCTTAAAAAACAAAACAAAGTGCTGCCAGAAGAGGAAATCAATAAGGCATCGTTACGATTTATAACCGACCATAAAAGAGGAAGTTTGGCCACGGTGTTGAACGTAATGAGCGATTGTAATATGAATATGACTAAAATTCAGTCCTTACCTGTAATCGAGACCCCTTGGAAATATGCCTTTTTCGTGGATGTAACTTTTGATAAATATGAGCATTTTGCCAAAACAAAATCTTTGTTGCAGATCATGGCCGAAGATTTCAGGGTTTTGGGAGAATATAAAAATGCATTGTTGTAATGGTAACAGCAGATAGATTAAATACCGTTCAGGAATACTACTTCTCCAAAAAATTACGAGAGGTAAGAGGATTGATTGCCGAAGGCAAGCCCATTATCAATATGGGGATTGGCAGTCCGGATTTGGCACCATCGCCACAGGTGTTGGAAACGCTTCGGGATTCTATAATCGAGGCGGGGGCACACCAATATCAAAGCTACCAAGGATTACCTCAGTTACGGGAGGCAATTGCCGACTTCTATCAGCAAAAGTTTGAAGTATCGGTAGATCCGAATGCGGAGATATTGCCTTTGATGGGTTCCAAGGAAGGAATCATGCATATTAGTATGGCCTTTTTGAACGAAGGAGATGAGGTGTTGTTGCCCAACCCGGGTTACCCAACCTATGCATCTGTTACCAATTTGGTGGGCGGTGTGCCGGTTACCTATGATTTGAAAGCGGAAAATGGTTGGTTTCCAGACTTGGAGGAGCTTTCCAAGAAAGACCTGTCCAAAGTGAAATTAATGTGGATCAGTTATCCACATATGCCCACCGGAGCTACTGCAACGATGGAGCAACTAAAGTCTCTTGTGGATTTTGCAAATGCCAACAATATTCTTCTGGTGAACGATAACCCATACAGCTTTGTACTCTCTAGTAACCCGACCAGTATTTTGTCTATCGAAGGAGCCAAAGACTGCACCTTGGAGCTTAACAGCTTGAGCAAGACCTTTAATATGGCAGGTTGGCGTGTGGGAATGGTGCTGGGCAATGCGGAACACATCAATGCGGTTTTAAAAGTGAAGAGCAATATGGATTCCGGAATGTTTTACGGCATTCAAAAAGGGGCTATCGCAGCCTTGCAAAGTGGACCGGAATGGTTCGAAGCTTTGGATAAGGTGTATACCAAAAGACGGGAATTGATGTTCCAATTGGCAGACAAATTGGGATGTACTTACGATAAAAATGCGGTGGGAATGTTTGTTTGGTGCAAATTGCCCAAAGGAGCTGAACCATCTGAAGAATTTATTGACAAGGTGTTGTACGATAAAGATATTTTCATTGCTCCGGGAACTATTTTTGGAAGCAATGGCGAAGGCTATATTCGTTTTTCCCTTTGTGTGAAAGAAGATAAAATCAAAGAAGCCATAGAAAGATTTTAGATTATGAAAGTAGTCGTCATAGGAGTTGGATTGATTGGTGGTTCTTTTGCAAAGGATGTAAAAAAACTGCATCCCGAAGCGGAAATCATTGGTGTGGATAAAAGTGAGGCCCATCTGGATGAAGCTTTACAACTTCAGATTATTGACAAGAAGAGCGATTATTCAGCTTTGGCAACAGCGGATTTGGTTTATGTAGGCATCCCGGTAAATGTTTTGGTCACAGAATTGCCAAAAATATTGGATGCTGCCGGAGATGAAACCGTAGTGATGGATGCAGGTTCTACCAAAAGATTGATTTGCGAACAAGTGGCAGAGCACCCCAAACGAAGAAATTTCATGGCTTGTCACCCCATCGCAGGTACCGAGTTTTCGGGACCAACAGCGGCATTTGAAGGATTGTACACGGGAAAGACGATGATAATCTGCGAAGTGGAGAAAACAGCCTTCAAGCTTCAGGAAAAAGCGTTGGCCATTTTTCAGGACATCGGCATGCGAATCCGGTACATGAACCCGGAGGCACATGATAAACATATCGCCTACGTATCCCATTTATCACACATTAGCTCTTTTATGTTGGGAAAGACGGTTATTGAGAAAGAAAAAAATGAGCGTGATATTTTTGACATGGCAGGGAGTGGTTTTGAGAGCACCGTTCGCTTGGCAAAAAGTTCGCCCGATATGTGGACTCCCATTTTTGAACAGAATAAAGACAATGTTGTGGAAACGTTGGAAGAATATATTCAGAACCTTACCAGGTTTAAGCAACTGATTTTGGACAACGATTTTGAAAATGTCCATCAAGAAATGAGCAATACCAATAGAATAAAACAAATACTAAAAGGAATACCACTTACAAAAAAATAGAGCGTATTATGGAAAACAAAAAGGAAATGAGGAAATGGTTGGATGACATGAATTTGGGTCATCCCTTGGTAGTAGCTGGTCCGTGCAGCGCGGAAACCGAAGAGCAAGTTCTGAAAATAGCACACGAGCTCAAGGATACCGATGTGAGCTATTACCGTGCTGGAATCTGGAAACCAAGAACTCGTCCAGGAAATTTTGAAGGAGTTGGAGCCATTGGATTAAAGTGGTTGCAAAAAGTAAAAGAAGAAACAGGTCTAAAAACAGCTACGGAAGTAGCCAACAGGGCACACGTTGACCTTGCCTTGGAGCACGATGTGGATTTGTTGTGGATAGGAGCACGCTCTACCGTTAGTCCATTTATTGTTCAAGAAATTGCCGATGCCCTGGAAGGGACCGATAAAATTGTTTTGGTAAAGAACCCAGTGAATCCAGACCTTTCACTTTGGTTGGGTGCCGTGGAGCGTTTGCACTCCGCCAATATTGAAAAATTAGGCGTGATTCACAGAGGTTTCTCCACGTACGAAAAAACCAAATACCGTAATATTCCGGAGTGGCAATTGGCCATTGAGTTGCAAACCAAATTTCCTGATTTGCCCATCATAAACGATCCAAGTCACATTACAGGAAAACGCGACATGGTTTTTGATGTATCGCAAACGGCTTTGGATCTGAACTTTGATGGTTTGATGATCGAAACGCATTACGATCCCGACAATGCATGGAGTGATGCTGCCCAGCAGGTAACCCCGAAAACTTTGGTTCAGATGATGAAAGATTTACGCATAAGAAAAGAAACCAATGAGGAAGCCGAATACCAGAACAATTTGAGCAATCTAAGAGCTCAGATTGATATTTTGGACAATCAATTGATCGATCTAATGGGCAAACGAATGAAGGTTTCCGATGGAATTGGCGAGTTGAAGAAACAGAAGAACGTAGCGGTGCTCCAAAGCAACCGTTGGAACGCCATTTTGGGCAATATGATCTTGGAAGGTGAACAACGTGGATTGAGCGAGGAGTTTGTCTTGAAAATGTTCAAGGCCATTCACCAGGAATCCATCAACCACCAAGAAAAAATCATCAACGCATAGACGTTTTTTTTAGTTGAATTTCCGTAATCAACCATATAAACAAAAAGTTGTCAGGTCGAGCGCAGTCGAGACCTCATTTTTAAGACGTTGGGCCCAATAACTTTTTGACTGCTGGAAGGGTCAGTGCATTATGGTTGATTGCGGACAATCAGTTTTTTAATCAGGATTATTGAAGAACTATTTGTGACTTTGGTTAAATTCCAGGGCTGCAAATAGTTTTTTGTTTCAAAACTGTAACAATCAGGGAAAGGGGTCATCTTTGTGGAACAAAAACACGCTATCATGAAAAAAATATACGCGCTAGGCTTTCTTTTGCTTCCCTTGGTTATGTTTTCACAACGAATCCTTGATAAGGAAGTCGGGGAATTCAACAAAATCAAGGTTTTTGATTTAATCGAAGTCAATTTGATCCAATCCGATGAGAACAAAATCATGATCAAAGGCTGGAATGTCCATGATATTAAATGGACCAATAAAAATGGAACCTTGAAACTTAGAATGCAGTTGGACAAAAAGTTCCAGGGCGAGGACACCATGATCGAAGTCTACTATACCAATTTGGACGTTATCGATGGCAACGAAGGTGCCCAGATTACCTGTAACGAGATGGTAAAGAAAAGTAAAATTGAACTTCGGGCCCAAGAAGGGGCAGCCATCCGAATTGGAATGGATGTGGATTATGCCGATATACGTGCGGTAACGGGTGGTATTGTTCAAGCCTCAGGTTTGGCAAAAAACCAAACGATAGTTATCAATACCGGTGGTGTTTTTGAAGGAAGAGAACTAAGGACCTCCACAACCGATGTTAAAATTTCAGCGGGAGGAGAAGCAGATGTGTTTGCTTCAGAGCTGGTCGATATTAATGTAAAGGCGGGCGGTGACGTATATGTCTACGGAAATCCAGAAACAGTCCATAAAAAAACTTTTGTGGGCGGAAGAGTCTACTTTAAAGATTAATGAAATTTGTTGTCATAAAAAGCCCTCCAATACCGGAGGGCTTTTTTTGTTTTTTTTGACCCGTCCTGAAATAAGTTGACAACAATTCGACTTATTTATGGAATCATCAACAAACAAAACAGTTAAGCGGACCCAAAAGGATTACAACTTAGGCTTTAAATTGGCAGTAGTATCCCAGGTGGA